>JAUSAO010000070.1 GCA_030652475.1 Gallionella sp.
GATGCTGATTTATTCGTCATCTCCGCAACAGCGGAGATCCAGCGCTTTGATTTATCTGGATTCCCGCCTGATGAAACCACTAAGTATTGACTAAGCAATCAAGAAACGATTGCAAAGTCACTACTTATGCGCGGGAATGACGCTCTGCTAATTGGCTATCCGGGTTAATCTGCATTAGGCCGCGAGGGCATCACCATCTTTCCAGATGGATTCATTAAATGATTCAAGTACTTGCTGAAGCTTCCCGTCAAAAATCCGGTCTAGTCGGGTGAAACCACCGCCTTCGCGCTTGAAGATGAGATCGGGTTCATCAAAGGCTTCATGATCCACCAGTAAATTAGCCTTGGTTTGTGCGGCGATCTTTTTCAGCCAGTCGCGCTGCGGACCAGACCAATTATGTGATGCCAGCAGTTTTTGCAGCGCATGATCGACCCGCTCATTGTAAGGCATCAGCGCATCGCCAATCGCCGCCTGACGAATGTAACCGACAATGCGCGCGGCAATATCCTGATTGGTCATTTCACGCCAGGCGGTTGCCAGATTGGATTCCGTAAATCCGGCCTTATCGAGTTCCAGCACCAGTTCGCGCAATTGCTTACGGGTCAACTCGCGCGGACGCGTCAGCACGGTCATCAGGGCAGGAATATCGTTGCTGTGGCTGTTGATGAAGGCGGTAAATTCCTTGAGATAATCCGCCGACTTTTTGGCCTGACCGTAGCCACGCTCGGCGCTATGGAATTTATCTTCATGCTCGGAGATGAACATCGGCACAGCCACCCCACCCCCCTTGCGATCCAATATTTCTCCAAGATCAGGATTTTGCGTAAACCATGCTGCCACATCATTAAGCGGCATGGCCTTCAGCTTCGTGATGAACTCATCAGGCGTCATGCCTGCTTTAGTTTCAAAGTCTTGCGCAGATTTTTCCGAGAGGTGGCGTTTTTTGCTTTGCAGCTTAGCAAGAAACTGGTCGCGCACCAACTGCCGCGCATCATCGTCGCCGACGCTGACCAATTCCTGAGTTAGCTGAGTAAAGGTGATTTTTGGATCGACCACGACCGGCTTCATGGCAGTCATATCGCTTAGCGCCTCAAATATGCCCACCGCATCGAAGACACGAAAAGCCTCTTTTTCGATTTCGTCACACAGGCGCGTGGCACGGCCCAGCATCTGATCGAACAAGATGCGGCTATTCACACGGCGCAGAAACACCAGATTGCAGATTTCCGGCACATCAATGCCGGTAGTCAGCAGATCGACCGTGACCGCCACATTCGGATTACGCTCATTCTTGTAGCGGCGAATGAGACTCAAAGGCTTGTCAGCCGCACCGGTAATCTTGATGACCGCATCGTCGTCCACGCTGCCATATCGAGCTTCAAAGGCTTTCTTGAGCAGATCGACTACCATGTCAGCATGCGCATCCGTCACGCAATAAATCAGCGTTTTGCGGGCTGACGCCGGGTCTAACTCCTGTGCCAGATACTCGCAGACCACGCGGTTGAATGCTTCGGTGATGACGCGGCGATTAAAATCCTCAACTTCCAACTTGATTTCATCCGGTGCGTTGAACAGATCAATCTGGTTGCGACGCACATCGTAAACTTTAACTTCTTCGCCAACCTTCCAGGCAATCCCGTTGGTGGAAAGCTCGGTCTTGATTTGCACGGGCGGCTCATAGTCCACCAGAAAACCGTCAATCACGGCTTCGCGATAGCTATAGGTATAAACCGGCACACCAAAAATCTGCGTGGTGTGCAGCGCGGGTGTCGCTGTCATGCCGATTTTGTAAGCATCAAAGTAATCCAGCACGCGGCGGTATTTTGAAATGTAGTCTTCATAGCCCCGGAAAATCATTTCCGTGTCGGACAGCTCCCGATCCAGCAGATAACCGCGATGGCACTCGTCCACCACGATACAGTCGTATTGATCGACGGCTGGCGTAACGGAATCTTCGGCGGCATAAAGCAGGCGCTGAACCATCCCCTGTATGGTTGCAATATGCACAGCGGTATCAGAATCGGGGGCTTGTTCCTCCAACTCCTTAATGCCAAACGTATCCGCAAAGGTCTGAAGATTCTCCATCCGCGTATCTTTGAAAGCATTCGCGGCTTGCTCACCGAGAGCGGAGCGATCAACCAGGAACAGAATGCGACGAAAGCGTTTGGCTTTTAGCAGCCGATAAATCAGCGCAATGCAGGTCTTGGTTTTGCCGGTGCCAGTGGCCATCGCCAGCAACATTTCCCGTTGCCCGGCCTTGATAGCCAATTCGGCGGCGCGAATAGCATCCTGCTGGTAGTAACGCAATGGAATCCGTAATTGAAGGGATCACTGGCAAGTTGTTCGTGCGCCTGAACTTCGTCGCGTTTGAGCAACGCAGTCAGTCCTTCCGGTGTATACCAGCCATCGAGCGCATGTGCCAGATTCTCGGCACGGCGCAGATCGCAAAACCAGATACCGCTGCGGGTGGATAACTGACGCAGATAGGGGCGGCCATTGGATGAGAATGCAAATGGCACGCGATAGCTTGCCTCCCCAACAACGCTCACATCGGACAACACAGTTTCAGCGGAAGCTGTGAAGGTTCGACTATAGCGACGGGCTTGCTGTAAAGCACCCGATACATCTACGTTTTTGCGTTTAGCTTCCGCCACCGCAATCGGCATTAAACCGACGAACAACACATAGTCCGCTGGACCGCTCTCGGTTGGCCATTCCGCAATAGCTAGATTACGGCCTCTCTCCGGGCGAGCGCCCTTGTTGTACTTGATGGTTTGCGTATCCGCTTCCCAGCCAGCCTGTCGTAACTGCTGGTCTATCAATTTACGGGTATCCGCTTCATCCAGTTGCACAGCACTGGCGGCGGTATTCGCAGCGCTGACAAACTGCACCAAGGTTCGTTTTGGCTGTGCGGTTGAGACCGTTTGCTGCTCGGCAAGACGCTTCTCCAGGGCTGACTTAGCTTGTTCGGCATCGGCTGCCATCTGTTCCCAGAACGCCTGTTCATTCTTTGATTGCCGTAATTTTTCTTGTATCGACTCAAGCTGCCCGGCCGCTTCGTGATGGGTAGTCTGATATTCCTGAAGCGCCCGACTCAAGCGTTCCATCTCAGCACGCAACTCATCGCTCTCATCCTGCGGAGGCGCCGGAGGAACAAATGGGCCGGATTTGAACGAAGGATCATTGAATGTGCGGTGAAACCAAAGGCTTAGCTGCCAAGTATTTTCAAACCACTCAGCGCACCGCGATGATCGCCTTCAAGTGCGTGACTGGCTGCATTACCGGTACGCCGAATTTCGCCAAACAACTGAGCGACTTCACGCGGCACGACCCCGCTGTCTTGCAAACGACGTAACAGGTCGTATTGAGTTTCTTCCGGTGCTATCAACTGCCCCGTTCGCGCAGCAACAAGCTGTGCCAACACTTCGGATAACTGACGTAGCTTGAGCAAACAAGTATTGGGATCGTCCGCAAAATACTTTTCCGCCAACAAACCCAGTCGTAGCAACTGTTCGTCGTGCTGTGCAAGATGAGCGAAATTCGTCAGGGGTAGTTTAGCCATTGCACTTATTAGATTCCGGGATCGACGAAGGCTATCACATAAGAGTGCTGATTACGATATACAGCATTATTACGCTCTCCTTAACCTGATGCTCATGATGCCATCCTGACCACCCCACAGCGGACGCTCGTAACTGGCCTTATTTTTTTATTCGAGGTTGTGGATAGTCTCGGCGCTTCATGTAAAAAGCAAAGAAGACATCATTCAATTGTTTCAGCCGCGCCCTTTCCTCAAATACTGTGCGACATATACCACTGCGCTCGCGTAAACCGAGACTCACGACCAGCTTATATGCCGTGCTTCCTTCACAGGCAGGAAAATTTTCCAGTATAGGAGTGCCGGCTACTTTTTCATTTACACACCAGGCGGGGAACCATGTTGCATCAAGATCATCCAGATCAGCCTGACAATTATTCCAGTCGCGCGCCAGCGCTGTATCGTGCATTTCATCAACAAAGCCATCAAACTCTTGCGGAGATAACCAGGCAAATCGCAGCGTAGCACTTCTGGCAAGTTCTGTTTCACCAGAACCCGCATACCCCAATGCCAGCCAACGCTGTACTGCTGAACGCATATCCGCACCAGGCACTGCTTTGGCTGTCCGCACCGCATCATGATATTGACCAGCGCGTAAATACAGTTCAGCGGCGAAACAATGCGTCTGCTTGGGATCGATGCCGATCTTTTCAGACAACTTGACCAAAGATTCCCAGCACTTGCAAATCAACACTTCGCTCTTTACGCCCATCACAATTGCCGCTGGAATAATCTGTTCGCGAATCAGCTTTTCTTCTGCGACAATTGACGCTGCGGTATCTGAGTCCTCCGGCTTTGTAAGATACTCGACCCAGTGCTCAATAAAATCGCATAGCACCCGAAACTTATCCAACCCTTCATGACAGGGATCGGCTGCCACCAAGGCATACATAGCCTGCCGCGAGGCCACACAATCAAAGTGAGCCAAAGCAGCAATCAAATCATTGGCTCGCTGAACTGACTCTGAGTCAGCAAAAATATCAAGTTGCCGCATAGCAAAATTGTCCTGACAGCTTCTATTCACAAATGCGATGTCAGGCCGACCGCATCCCAAAGAAACCCATATGAAATTACACGCCTTTGTTGTTCTTCTGCCTGTTTCAGTTCGCCAGCCTCGTAGCTTCTAATCAATCCCTTCACACGTTCCATACCCGCAGCAGTCGCCATAACCTGCTTCGGTGATGTACCATCCAGTGCAGGAATCGATTCGTCAGTGGCGTACATGTGGTGTAAATCCGCGCAAATACGACCGCAGCACCCCTGCATATTGCTCAGACTGTCAGTCTTACGGGACCTCGATGCGCTGCAATGACACATTGTGACACAACACGAACGACGGTTTTACGGCTTTTAAATGAAATGGGCCGGATAAGAAGCTTATCCGGCCCGCTCGCTCAAAGGGAATACTGAGTATTTATGCCGAGAAAGACGACCCGCAACCGCAAGTGGTTGTAGCGTTCGGATTTTTGATAACGAACTGTGAACCTTCCAGTCCTTCCGTGTAATCGATTTCCGCGCCAGCCAGGTATTGAAAGCTCATCGGATCGATCAGCAATTGCACACCATTTTTTGTCAGCACGGTGTCGTCTTCGTTGACGATTTCGTCGAACGTAAAACCGTACTGAAAGCCGGAACAGCCGCCGCCGCTGACAAATACGCGCAGCTTGAGCTCGGCATTACCTTCTTCCTCAATCAACTGCTTTACCTTGTCAGCCGCACTATCGGTGAACAACAACAGTTCCGGTGATTCTGTTACAACAGCTTCGGTCATTGCATTCATAATTTCTCCTTAAGATTGTTGGGCACTACCCGTTTTAAACGCCAGCACATTTTCCTGATCTTTGGCATCAACGTGAACCAGACGCCCCTCAAGAACAGCGCCTACCTGAATTTCCAGGGTTTTATAATGCACGTCGCCTGTGACACGGGCTTTAGCATGTAGTTCCAGATATTCACTTACCGTCACTGCACCACAAATAACGCCATTAACTACCAGATGGGTGGCGTTGACTTCACCTGTCACACTCCCCTGTTCGCTCAACACCAGCGTAGATGGCTTGCCCGGCCTGGCGATCACGTTTCCGATCACTTGGCCATCAATACGCATGCCGCCAGTAAAACTCACATTGCCATCTATCACTGTATCCGCACCAATCAAGGTATCAATCCGGTTTTGTGGCTTGCTGTACTTCTTGTTGAACAAATTTTCCTCCCTGCCTAAAGATTGACGCTCTGCCGAACCGTTGGCTCGCGTGTTCCTTGCTCGAACAATCGTACCTGAATACTTTGCAATTGCGCATCAGGAGGCAGCATAACATTTTGTTCCAGACGCTGATAATACTTGAAATTCAATTTAAATTGGGCATACCCTGACACATCTGCGGGGAATAGCCATGTCGTTTTCCGACCATTCTGCACCACTGTCGCAATGAGCTGATAACCGCCGATGAACTCCTTGACGCGCTGACCGCTCTGCACCAACAACATGCGTACACGATATTCGCCACGCATCTGATCTCGCTCCAGGGTCAAGCGATGAATCGCCAATTCGCCTTCTTTGCCATTCGTTGCCGTCAAATTCTGAAAAAAATTCAGATCCCCCTGCAAACGGGCATTTTCTTCATTCAGGCTTTTCATCTGCCTGGCAGTCTCCTGGCTACGGCCCTGCTCAATCTGAATTTGCTGTTCGTATTGCACAACCTTTTTGTTGAGCTGCGCATTTTCATCGGTCAGCCCGGCAAGTCTTGCGTTCAAGCCCGTCAATTCACGCTGCGTTTCTCCGCGGTGAAAACCGGCAAATTCCAACCCGCTTTCATAGGCGAACCAGACCAAGCCACCCGCTCCCAACACAAACGGCAATATCATACACCAGCGCAAATACCAGGCGATATGCGTGCGCACCGATAAACGCGGTGCGGCGATGCCGAACCTGTGTTTTACCTGTCGAAACACCTTAATGGCAGCCTCGCACGATCAGGGGAGCAGAGGAACGATATTCAAAGCGGCATTCTCGTCAAAACCGAACATGATGTTCATATTTTGCACAGCCTGCCCCGCCGCACCCTTGACCAGATTGTCGATCACCGACAAAACCACCACCGTATCACCGCCTTGCGGGCGATGTACGGCGATGCGACAACGATTCGAGCCACGCACCGAGCGTGTCTCCGGATGGCTGCCTGCGGGCAACACATCAACAAAAGGCTCATTCGAATAACGCTGCTCGAACAACGCCTGCAAGTCCACATCACGCGTCAGCTTGCCATATAGTGTAGCGTGTATGCCGCGTATCAGCGGCGTGAGATGCGGCACGAAAGTCAGGCCAACATCACCACCCGTGACAAGCGCCAAACCCTGCTTTATTTCCGGAAGATGACGATGCCCGGCGACACCATAGGCTTTGAAATTATCGCCCGCTTCGGCAAACAGCGCCGGGATTTCCGCTTTACGCCCTGCACCCGACACACCCGACTTGGCATCGGCAATCAGGCTGCCTGCTTCAATGACACCTGCTTCCAGCAAGGGAATAAAGCCCAATTGCACGGCTGTCGGATAGCAACCCGGATTGGCAATCAGGCGGGCCGATTTGATTTTTTCCCGGTTTATTTCCGGCAAACCATACACGGCCTCAGCGACCAGATCCGAGCAGGCATGCGTCATGCCATACCATTTTTCCCACGATGCGATATCCTGCAAACGAAAATCTGCTGCCAGATCGATCACCTTGACGCCTGCCTCCAGCAACGCGCGCACCTGCTGCATCGCAATACCATTTGGCGTAGCAAAGAACACCAGATCGCACTGTTCCAGATGCGCCTCATCCGGATGGACGAACAGCAGGTCGACAAAGCCGCGCAAACTGGGGAACATCTGACTGACCGCCGTACCGGCATCGGCACGCGAGGTAATCACGCGCAAAGAAACCTGCGGGTGCAGCGCCAGAAGACGCAATAACTCAACCCCGGTGTAACCCGTCCCGCCTACTATGCCAACTTTAATCATGACAGTCCTTTTTAATACTCGGCATGATACAACAACAATGCAAAAGCCGCCCGAAGGCGGCTTTGCGACACATCCAACCGATTAACGCTTGGAGAACTGCTTCCTGCGGCGCGCCTTGCGGAAACCGACTTTCTTACGTTCGACTTCACGCGCATCGCGTGTTACCAGGCCAGCAGCCTTCAACACAGGCTTGAAGTCTGCGTTGTAGTCGATCAATGCACGTGTAATGCCATGACGCACTGCACCCGCCTGACCTGCTTCGCCACCACCGGATACGTTAACCATGATGTCGAACTGGCTCAGTGTTTCGGTCAGTGTCAATGGTTGACGGACAATCATGCGTCCCGTTTCGCGAGAGAAGAACTCATCAACCGGCTTGTCGTTTACAACGATATCGCCTTTACCTGCCTTGATGAATACACGTGCTACCGCGCTTTTGCGGCGACCCGTTCCGTAGTTATAAGATACGCTCATGATTACGCCTTCAACAAGTTAATGAGTGTCGGTTGCTGCGCTTCGTGTGGATGCGCAGGACCTGCATACACCTTCATCTTGCGCAACATCGCGTAGCCCAACGGGCCTTTTGGCAACATGCCCTTAACAGCTTTTTCCAGAACGCGGGCCGGATGACGGCCTTGCATCTTGGTGAAGTTAGTTGTGTACAGACCGCCTGGGTAACCAGTATGACGATGGTACAACTTGGCTTCAGCCTTGTTACCTGTTACTCGCAACTTATCCGCATTGATGACTACGACGAAATCGCCCGTATCCACGTGTGGGGTGTAAATTGCTTTATGCTTGCCGCGCAGACGCGAAGCAATTTGTGCTGCCAGACGGCCGAGCACTTGATCAGCAGCATCAACTAGAAGCCATTCGTGCTGGACTTCATGTGCTTTTGCGGAAAATGTTTTCATATCCACTATTCCTAAAATTCTATATTGAAACCTCGAAGGGCGCGAATTTTAGTGCATCCAGACTGACTCTGTCAAATGCTATTTGACTTACCTGATAAGCGTAGCCTTCTTATTTTTTCCTGCGCAAGGCAAATCACATCAGTTGTATTCAATCATTACTGATATTTGTAATAATATGGGCGGGTTCTGTAATCTGAAAATCCCTCATGTCCTGGCTTGCAACAAATCTTATAAGCTTGTTCATGCTGCCTCCGCTGAGCCTGCTGCTCTTGCTGCTGCTTGGCTTGCTTTTCTATCGGCGCCCCGCGATTGCCCGCCGTTTGTTTATCGCGTCATTCGCATTGCTCTGGCTGGCTTCCACACCTTACATAGCCGAAGGCGCATTGCAACTGCTGGAGCGACAAACTTCACCCCTGAATGTTGACGCACAAGACGCATCAGCCATCGTGATACTGGGTGGCGGCACGTATTTTCATGCGCCTGAATATGCAAACCAGGACACGGTCGGCGAGACTGCTCTGGTACGTTTACGTTACGGCGCCAGATTGCAGCGTGAATTGCAGCTGCCTGTACTGGTGACGGGAGGAAAGCCTCTCGGCAATGCCGTTTCGGAGGCACAGCAGATGCGCATTACCCTTGAACAGGATTTTCGGATTCCTGTGCGCTGGACAGAAGATAACGCCGATAATACGTTTGAAAATGCCCGTAATTCATTTCTCACATTGCAAAAGGCCGGGGTCAAAAAAATTTATTTAATCACCCACGCCTGGCATATGCCGCGCTCGGCAACTGTTTTCCGTCGCGCTGGCTTTGAGGTGGTCGAAGCACCCACGGCATTTACCACACGCTACCAAATCGATCTGCTAACCTTCATTCCGCGCGCCGAATCCCTGAGAGACAGCAAAATTTTTATCCATGAAATAATCGGTTTGCTTTGGTATCAGGCAAAATCAACGTTTTCTCACTAAATTAAGGAAATACCATGAAAGCACGTGTCAAATGGGTAGAACAAGTTTCATTCCTGGGTGAAACCGAAAGCAATCACGCCGTATTGATGGACGGCTCGCCCGCTGTCGGCGGTCGCAATCTCGGTCCGCGCCCGATGGAAATGCTGCTGCTCGGCGCAGGTGGCTGTACCAGTTTCGATGTAATCTCCATCCTGAAAAAAAGCCGCCAGGCCGTTACCGACTGCTACGTAGAACTGGACGCGGAGCGCGCCGACACTGACCCCAAAGTATTTACCAAAATACACATGCATTTCGTCGTCAAGGGAAAAGACATCAAGCCGGATGTAGTTGAAAAGGCCATCAATCTCTCCGCTGAAAAATACTGCTCCGCCTCCATCATGCTGGGTGCCACCGCCGTCGTCACACACGATTTCGAAGTCATTCAGGAATAAGTCAAAACCGCTATATCCACGACAGTCACGAAAAGTGGTAAGCAGGCAGCTCGCAAAAATACGGAATTCCTGCCCACCCCATTTCTCGGATAAACACTTTTCAGGAATACTGACACCATGAGCCAGGTTTACCTCTATGACACCACGCTGCGTGACGGGACTCAGCGTGAGGACATTTCCCTGTCCGTTGACGATAAGTTGGCCATTACCAAACGGCTGGCCGATTTCGGCTTTCACTACATCGAAGGTGGCTGGCCCGGATCCAACCCCAAGGACGCTGAGTTTTTTGCCCGTGCCGCCAAACTGAATCTGGGCCAGGCCAAGCTCGCCGCCTTCGGGCGTACCCGCCAAAAGCGTTTGCAATGCGAGCAGGACAGCAATTTGCAGGCGCTCATTGATGCCCATACACCCGTCGTCACTATGGTGGGCAAGAGTTCCGACTATCATGTCAAGCTGGTACTCGCGACCACTCCTGATGAAAATCTGGCCATGATCCGCGACAGCGTGGCCTATATGAAAGCCCACGGACGCGAAGTCGTATTTGATGCGGAACACTTTTTCGACGGCTTTCTGGCCAATCGCGACTATGCGCTGGCGACGTTACGGGCGGCGGCTGATGCCGGCGCAGACTGGCTGGTGTTATGTGAGACCAACGGCGGCAAACTGCCCTGGGAGGTCGAGGAAATCGTCCGCGAAGTGAGCCACCATATCCGCACCCCGTTGGGCGTGCATTGCCATAACGACAGCGGTTGCGGCGTTTCCAATTCGCTGGCGGCAGTGCGCGGCGGATGCACTCAGGTGCAAGGTACTATCAACGGCTATGGCGAGCGCGTCGGCAATGCCAATCTGACCACCATCATCCCTAATCTGCAGCTCAAGATGAACCGTACCGTTGTAAGCTCAGAGCAGTTGCGCGAACTGACCTCACTTTCCCATTACATCGCCGAAGTCGTCAATCTCAAGCACTACAACCACGCGCCCTACATCGGCCATAGCGCCTTCGCGCACAAGGGCGGCATCCATGTCGCGGCGATACTCAAAGCAAGTGACACCTACCAGCATATCGATCCGGCACTGGTCGGCAATGCGATGCGCTCGGTGGTCTCGGAACTGTCAGGGCGCGGCAACCTCCAGTTCCATGCAAAGACGTTGGGCATAGACCTCAACAACGAAGATGCCCAGCACGTACTCGGCCACATTAAACATCTGGAGCACGAGGGCTTCACCTTTGAAGCGGCAGAGGCCAGCGTGGAATTGATGCTGCATCGTCTGCGCCCCAACTATGTTCCGCCGTTCGAGTTGATTGATTATTTTGTCGTTACCGAGCGCCGCCATAGCCGCGGCTTTCTTGCCGAGGCAACTGTCAAAGTAAAAGTGGCGGGGGAAGTGAAATTTGTCGCGGCAGAAGGCAATGGGCCGGTCAACGCTTTGGCGGGCGCCTTGCGCAATGCTCTGGAGGGCGTTTATCCGATATTAAAGACCGTGCGACTGATCGACTACAAAGTACGCATTCTGGATAGCACCAAGGGCACCTCCGCACGGATACGCGTACTCATCACCTTTCAGGGCGGAGGCCATGTCTGGACGACTGTGGGCGCGAGTACCAATATCATCGATGCCAGTTGGCATGCACTTTCGGATAGCCTGGAATATGCGCTGGTGAAGTTAAGTGACTAGTTGGCGGTTGGCGGTTGGCGGTTTTTTGATCGTGCTTTCTTTTGCACGTTGGTTGGGCATCGCATCATCATTCTGCACGGCTTTATCAAAAAAACTGACAAGACACCACGACACGAACTCAACATCGCACAGCAACGCATGAAGGAGATAAATAATGGCTTGAGGCCGACCGCTACGCTACAAATCTAGACCTAGCCCCACGCTCTTCCCACTTGATGCGTTTCCGTGAAACTTCAGGTTAGTTATTGAACACCTTTAATTGCCGAAACGGGATCGTCCGAAAAAGTTACGTGCATCGGATACGCTGAAGCTGGTTTCCACTTCTCCTGCGCAAGAAGCCACGTCCTGATGAATTCCTCAACTGCCTTTCGAGCTTCATTACGCTGTAAGTCAATATATTGCTGTGATATTGCTTTGGCAGCTAGAACAGGCGTGACTGTTTTAACCAGCTCATCAATTTTCTTCTGCCCATTAACCATAGACCAAGCACCTGAAGACTCACTTACCAGCTGCGTAGTATCAATTGCAACAGGCAGTGATGGTTTCACAGCGGGTGCGACCACAAAAAAAGCGCCGCCTTTTATCTCGAACTTCCATTCACGAGCTAATTCAATGTGATACCGATAGACCGCTGGTACTCGAGTTCGAGCGGTGGTTTTGCTCACGTCGACACCAAGCACCGTGTTAATGACACTAGACTCAAAATGTTCTGTGCGCAGCACCTTCGACACCTCTAATAGCCCGCCTTTGGTATGCATAACTATTGGCTGATCTATTGTGTATGAGTGAATATCTGATTTTCCACCGTCACCCATGAATTTATAAGCGGCATATCCACCACCGGCGAAAACAACAACAAGTAGCACAGTCGAAATTATTATTTTAAACATGGTGTTATCTGAAAACCAAGGCTGGTTATTGAAACAAAAAAGGCTATGGAGATTATCAGCAGCGTGAGGTTCGTGCTACCAATTTTCTGCTGAATTGCTGGTAAAAACTAGGAAAACCACCTCATCCTTGCAGCATGAGTGCAAGCACTAGGGGCATGTTTAGAAAAGATGCGTTTAGCGCCGCATCCCGCCTTACTTGCCCTGTTGCTCCGCTTCCCAACCTTTGCATGCCAGCGCAATATAGCGCGGGACGGGACGTGAGCCAGCACCATAAGCACTCATGGTGCGCGGTGTCATCCCCAGTGCACGTGCTGCATCCGCCAGACTCAGGCCGTAACGCGCACGCCATTTTGCGAATATTCGTGTATTTTCATCCGGTGCGCTCTGTGCTTGCGCATCCAGCCACAAGGTATCCGCACCGATTTGAATGTCCAGCTCAGGCCATTCTACTGTCCAGCCCTCGCCGGGTATCAGCATGGCTTTGGCAAACTCAAGCGGATTTTGCAGGGGGCGCAAAGCGGAAAATTTGTCGAAATCATCTGCCAGCGACACGGTATAGACGCTGCCATCCTGGAAAGTCAGCCGCAGGCGGTAATCGGATAAAGCCTCAACTGAGTCAAGGCGGGGGCGCTTCATTGTTGCCATGTTTTCCACTCCTCAATTAAGGATGCCTGATTGTCTCGAAGCCAGTCGGTCACTTCTTTTTTCAAATCCACCGGAAGACTACCCGCTAACAGCGTAAGGGTAATCAGATCAAATTTCGCATTCACATCGCCGCCGACCAAATGCACATGCATAGGCTCATGATCCTTTTCACGCAATTGGAGACGGTATTTATTGCGAAATCGCTGTTTCGTTGTCATGCCGGAATGATATAGAAATTATTTCAATATGTAAAGATCAGATCAGAATACGCGTCATCGTTAAGACTAAGCAATCAAACTTACGTCTTACGTCTGAATTCCTACTTCTCACCCCATCTCGGCATCAGTGTGTTCGCCACGCCGAGATGATCGAGGATGCGCGCCACCACGAAATCCACCATGTCCTGCACGCTTTCCGGCTGGTAGTAAAATCCCGGATTCGGCGGCATGATGACCGCACCCACATGGGCCAATTTGAGCATGTTCTCCAGATGTATCGCCGAGAACGGCATTTCGCGCGGCGCGAGTATCAGCGTGCGCCGCTCTTTCAGCATCACGTCGGCGGCGCGGGCGATCAGGTCGTCACTGATGCCAGCGGCAATTTTACCCAGCGTACCCATGGTGCAAGGGCAGATCACCATCGCATCTCCCGGGTTCGAACCGGAAGCCATCGGTGCATACCAGTCATCGCGCCCGAAAACATGCAGCTCTCCGCTGCACAGCCCCAGTCGCTCGTTTAACGCACGCTCTGCGTCCTGCGGGCGATTCGGCAACACCAGATTCATCTCCTGTTTTGCGACGATCTGTGCCGCCTGCGAATACACCAGATGCACGCGTTGCCCGCTGTTCAGCAGACATTCCAAAAGACGCATGCCGTAAGGCATGCCGGATGCACCGGTGAAGGCGAGGGTAATGGTTTTCACGGGCTAATGCACTCCAAATTATTTAGTTTTTACATTATCCATGAAACGGGCGGCAATCAGGCCGTTCACCGTGCCGAACACCAGTGCTGCGGTGGCGAAAATCGGTATAAGGTAGGCGATGCCGGCATGTGGGATCAGCCACAGATACACTACGGCCATTTGTCCTGCGATGTGCGCAAAGGCTGCGTAAATACTGTGACTGACAGGTCCAAACCAACGCGCCGGCAGATGCTGCGCCAAGCTGAGCACCAGCAGGCTGAGCAGCGCGCCGGACAGGCTGAGAAAAAATCCCGGCGTCAGAAAATTGCCGAACAACAGACTCCCTGCGAACACCCGCAGCAACGACACCCACGCGGCGGTACGCCAGCCGTATTTCGCCAGCACGATCAAGGTAACGATATTGGCCAGTCCCGGTTTTACGCCGGGCAAGGGCGAGGGAATCGCCGCCTCCAGCAAAGTCAAGCCGAGCGCCACCGCCGCCATACGTGCGACATGATGGTCTTCGGCGGTGGCGTGAAGTTTAATGGTTGAGCTGGTCATATTTTTCAAGGGCTGAGGTGCGAGGACTGAGTAAAACCCGTTGCCCCGCTTTCCACTCGCGCCTCAGCACTCAGCCCTGCCCTAATAGTTGAGACTGTCATAGCGCTTGTGACTGCCCAGCAGTTCGACGCTCACCTGATTGGGCAAGCACAGTGCAATCTCGCCCGCGTGTTCCAGCCAGCCCTGACGTACACAATATTGGCGTGGGCTGGGGTCAGAAGCGATGCGTACTTTACGATGCTGAATCAATATCAGACTCATTCCCAACGGCCCGGGTACTTCTATCTTCTGGTCACGCGAGAGCGCCACCTCACGAAATATTTTCCCGCCGCTGCGTATCACCGCCTTGTCGGCGAGTTCACCGCTCCACAGCGACAAGGTGAGCCACACTACAGCAACGCTGCCTGAGAGCAACGTCAGCCAGTCACCCGGACGGATGTGCCGCAGTGCATGCATCAACTCAGTTCGCGGTGGCGCAACAGCACTTGTTGCCGCGTTTGAAAATACTGGCTGAGTTTTTCGCTGAAATATACGGAGCGGTGCTGCCCCCCGGTACACCCTATCGCCACAGTAAGATAGCTGCGGTTGTCTGCGATGAAATGAGGCAACCAGCGTTCTACAAAGTTGCGTATATCGTCAAACATCTGCTGTGTTGCGGGCGCGCTTTCCAGAAACTCGATGACGGGCGCATCCCTCCCCGTCAATGGACGCAGTTGCGTGTTGTAATACGGATTGGGCAGGCAGCGCACATCAAACACGAAATCAGCATCCAGCGGAATGCCATGTTTGAAACCGAAGGACTCAAACAACAGCGTCAGCCGTGCACGGTCCAGGCTGATGAATTGCTTGATCCAGACGCTGAGCGCATTGGTTCTGAGTTCGCTGGTATCTATGTGATGTCCGATATTGCTAATCTCGGCAAGCAGTTCGCGCTCGTATTGGACGCATTCCGGCAAAGTCCGCACACCATCGCTCAATGGATGCATGCGGCGCGTCTCGGAAAAGCGTTTCACCAGCGTATCGCTCTTTGCATCCAGAAACAGCACATGCACCGCCAAATTTCTTTGCATGATCTGCAACAATATATCCGGCAACCCCTGCACGCTATTGGCGCTGCGCACATCAATACTGACCGCGATATTGACATATCCCGCAGCCAGCAAGTAATCAACCAGGCTATTCAGAAGTTCGGCAGGCAAATTATCTACGCAGTAAAAACCGCTGTCTTCCAGCACTTTGAGTGCGACACTCTTTCCTGAACCCGAAAGACCGCTCAACACAAATAGCTGCATATCAGTCACCCGCCAACATTTGATCGTGCCGGCTAACGAATTCCTGCATGGTATTGATGCCGCGTTGTTGCAGTACGAAGTTACGCGCCGCCGTTTCCACCAGCACCGCAAGGTTACGTCCTGCCACCACGGGAACATTCACGGTATTAATTTTTACACCCAGAATTTCCTGGTGCGTGGCCGCCATGGGCAGCCGTTCCATTCTTGACAGATCGCCATCCTGGGTTCGATGCAGGTGCACGATAAGCTTCAGACTCTTTTTGCGTCTCACAGCGGTTTCACCAAACATGGTGCGGACATTTAACATGCCCAAACCACGCACCTCGAGAAAATCGCGCAGCAGGTCGGGGCAGCGTCCTTCTAGCGTATCCGGGGTGATACGATGCAGCTCGACGACATCATCGGCTACCAGACCGCTGCCACGCGTAATGAGTTCCAGCCCCAGCTCACTCTTGCCGACGGCGCTCTCTCCGGTAATCATGACACCCACACCCAGCACATCCAGAAACACGCCATGGCGCGTCGTGGTTTCAGCCAGTTCCATGGCCAGATAATGGCGGATCAGCCACATCAAATGCACACTAGTTTTAGTGGAAGCGAACAACGGAATACTGGAGCGATTGGCAAAACTGATCAATTCCGGCGGAATATCAACCGTACCCGCAACGATCAAACAGGTCGTACCATTTTGTTCAATTTGTTCAAAAGCCTGATTGCGTTCAGCCAGGCTCAGATTGCGCAGATAATCGAGTTCAATTTCGCTCAATACCTGCACCCAACTTGGATGAATCAGACTGAGGTGCCCGACCATCTCGCGATTGGATGCTTCAACAGCTTCGCCGTCTATAATGCGATCGACCCCGTCGGTACCTGCCACGCGAATAAGCTGCAGCCGCACCTGTTTATCTTCAAACAGTTGCCGGATATTCACTTGGCTCATGCCGCGCTGTTCCAGTCACAAAACAGCTGATAGGCACTGGCATTGTCTTCACAGGCCAGCAACAATTTGCGAAACCCTTCATCGCTGAACATTTGTGCCAGCTCACCGAGAATTTGCAGATGCAAGTCAGTGGCCAGCTCAGGAACCAGTAACACAAAAATCATCGTGACAGGTTGTCCATCGGGTGCATCGAACGGAATCGGGTGAGTCGTTCTGACAAAAGCGGCTGTCGCTTCGCGCAACTTTGGAATACGCCCATGCGGAATAGCCACGCCTTGCCCCAGACCGGTAGAGCCCAGCTTTTCACGGGCAAACAGGCTGTCAAACACTTGGCTGCGTGCTATTTGCAGATGGTTTTCAAACAGCAAACCCACGCGTTCAAACACGCGTTTTTTGCTGGTTGATTCAGTATCCAACAGAATATTGTCGGATACCAGAATTTGGCTGATTAAATTCATCGTCGTAATGCCCTAAGCAAAAATGGACGGCATCGCTGCCGTCCATAGTGTTCTATTCTATTCTTCTACTACATTGCCTGTTTCATCGTGGCGACGCGCAGACAGTTTGTCTTTGTGCTTTTTCACCTGACGATCCATCGTGTCCACCAATGCGTCGATTGCGGCATACAGATTTTCGTCCGCGCATTCCGCAAACAGATCCTTACCACTGATATGTATGGTGGCCTCGGCTTTTTGTTGCAGCTTTTCAACAGACAAAATAATGTTTATGTCCATCACATTGTCGAAATGACGCTTGATTTTGCCAAATTTGCCAGTCGCATATTCGCGAATAGCAGGCGTAATTTCCAGGTGGTGTCCGGTTATATGGAGGTTCATTTTATGCTCCTTGTTTTAAAGTGATTTACGGAGATTCACCGGGAGTATATGCAACGCTTCCCGATACTTTGCTATGGTGCGGCGGGCGACTACGATACCCTGCTGCGCCAGAATTTCTGACATGCGTCCGTCCGTAAGGGGTTTGCAGGTATCTTCGCCGCCGACCAATTGTTTAATCAGTTCGCGTATTGCAGCAGAAGAACAGACGCCCCCACTTTCCGTGACTAAACCGCTGCCAAAGAAATATTTAAATTCATAAATTCCACGCGGTGTACGCATGTATTTCTGCGTGGTACTGCGCGAAACGGTTGATTCGTGCAACTCAAGGGTATCGGCTATTTCACGCAAAACTAAAGGGCGCATGCCGATTTCACCATGTTCCAGAAAAGCTCCCTGCCGCTCGACTATGGCTTGAGCTACGCGCAGGATAGTCTCAAAACGTTGCCGCAAGCTCTTCACCAGCCAGCTCGCTTCCTGCAATTGCGCCACTAACGGAGAACCTGACTTATCATCCCGTTGCTGCAAAATATTTGCATACATCTGATTGACCCGCAGCTTGGGCATAGCTTCAATATTGAGGCGTGCGCGCCATTTATCCTTGTATTTCTCGACTATCACATCGGGTATGACGTAATCGGCAACGCTACGATCGAATTCGTCACCCGGTTTCGGGTTCAGCCCGACGATAAGATTCTGTGCTGTGCGCAAATTATCATCCGAACAACGTAGCAGCTTTTTGATTTTGGCAAAATCATGGGACGCCACCAGGTCGAGATGTTCACTCACCAGACTGATCGCCAGACCGCGCTGAGCGGTATCTTCTGGTAATGCCTTGAGTTGCAGTGCCAGACATTCGCTCAAGCTGCGCGCGCCTATGCCGGGCCGGTCAAGGTATTGCAACTGCACCAGCGCCGTTTCCAGATCATCCAGCGTGAGCGCAAGCTCTACTGGCAAAATCTCCACCAACTCAGCCAGATCCTGCGCCAGATAACCATTATCGTCCAGCGCATCAATCAGCATCCCAACGACTTGCTGGTCTTTACTGTCCAACTGACTCACCGAGAGCTGACTATGCAAATACTCGCGCAAACTGGCTTGTTGAGCCGCCTGTTCTGGATACGCGTCGTTTTCGTCGTCATCACCGCGTGGTGCGGCAACGTTGGTATTCCACTCAAAAGCCTCACTGGAGCTACTGTCATCCTCGCTGCGCGTCTCTGCGGGCTGGTCATTTTCCGAACTCACGCTGCCGTGCGACTCACCGGAAAAATCACTGAATCCCACTTCCTCAGCCAATTCAAGCATGGGGTTTTCTTCGATCATGCGCGAAATTTCCTGCTGCATGTCATGCGTAGAAAGTTGAAGCAGTCGAATTGCCTGCTGCAACTGAGGCGTAAGCGTCAGTTGCTGGGACATGCGAAGATGTAAAGATGCTTTCATAAATCCATTTTTGCGCGTTATCGCCCACCGGGCAATATCCCTGCTAGAACCGTTTTAGGCGAATCGCGGTGTCGCGTGCTTGCTCATTTTTCGCCTATCTTTCTGATATATCCCGTCATTCGTTGCGCGGCTCCTTGCGCCTCATCCTAAAATCTCGAATTTTCAGCGCACCAACAATGCCGTAGATAAAAATATTTTTCCGGGCTAGATTCAACTCAAAGCTTGAAATGTTCACCCAGATAAACCTTCCTCACGCCCTCATTGTAGATGATTTCATCCGGCTTGCCTTCCGCCATGACGGCTCCGGCGTTAATAATGTAGGCGCGATCACAAATACCCAAAGTCTCGCGCACGTTATGATCAGTAATCAACACACCGATATTACGCTCCTTGAGAAAGCCAATAATTTTCTGAATATCCAGCACGGCAATGGGATCAATGCCCGCAAAGGGCTCATCAAGCAGGATAAAACGCGGGTCGGTCGCTAGCGTGCGGGCGATTTCTACCCGGCGACGCTCACCACCGGACAGACTAATCGCGGGATTATTCCGGATAGCCTGAATATTCAGATCGTTCAGCAATTCTTCGAGCCTGTGCTGAATGTCCTCATCAGATAAATCTTGCAACTCTAGTACCGCCTGAATGTTTTGCGCCACGGTCATACGGCGAAAAATAGACGCTTCCTGTGGCAGATAGCCTAAACCAAGACGCGCACGACGATGTATGGGCATATGCGTAATATCTTGATTATCAATCAATATTTTTCCGCCATCCGCAGCTACCAGACCGACTATCATATAAAATGAAGTCGTCTTACCCGCTCCGTTAGGGCCCAGCAGACCCACCACTTCCCCGCTGTTTACCGATAAGGACGCATCATGCACCACGGTACGTAAACCGTAATTTTTCTTCAGGGCAACAGCACGTAATTCACTCATTCCTGCCCCACTGGTGTCGTTGTGTTCCCGGGTTTATTCGGCTGCACTTGTGCTTCATCCACTGCTTTAGGCTTCGGGTGCAGCACGGCATGTACTCGCTTGGGCGCACTATCGTCTGACGCCGTAGACTTGCTGTCTGCCTGGAAAATTTCAGTCTTTGAGTTATAAGTAATGTGCGCGCCGCGCACTTCATCCTGGGAGCGTTTGACTCTCGCCTGCACATAAAAATCCACCGTGTCAGCGCGCGTGTCATATTCGATGCGCTCGGCATAACCTTCTACATACTCATTCATGCCTTCGCGTTTTTGTCTGAAACTGGCGGTGCGACCATAAGCCGTCCCGAGCTTGAAGCCTTCCTTGTCCTGCACCACGACAATTTTGTCGCCGCGTATCACCATAGTGCCCTGGGTGAATACCACTTTACCGACGAAAGTGCTGATCTGTTTGGCATCGTCTACCACGACTTGATCCGCATCAATATTAATGGGTTTCTCGCGATCCGCACGCTCGGCGTAGCTGACCGGGGTACAGAACAGCAAGAAAATCAACAACAGTCTATTTTGCATTGGGTAAATGTTCACTTCTGACATGTGAGAGTAATTTCAGGATGCGCGCCTTATTATCCATTTCCAGACCGATTGCATGGACGGTATTGTTGGCATCGACAATAGTGACGGCCTGATCGGTATTTGCCAAATCCAGATCAGGCAAAACACGCAGATATTGAGTACGCAAAGTAAGTGCCGACTGCTCAGCGCTCGCAGCGCGCATCACGCTAACGTCGTCACGAAAAATCACTTCATCACCACGACTGGAAATAAGGCCGCGCTTTCCGACCATATGAACCTCCGGTCGAGCTTCGGTCAACATCGTCAAACGCGGCAACTCAAGCTCCGTGCTGTCGTTATCAGGATAATGCCGCAACTGCTGAGCCGACAAAAAGAAGCGCGGCACGCCTTGCTGATCCATTTTGGTAGCAGAAAAATTGCCCATGATGACATCCGGGTCGTGACGCTGATTATGGGCCGCTGTGTTCCCTTCCTGTTGCACCTGGCTGTCCAGCCAGTAAACGAATGCCAGCAGAACCAGCAGAGGCAAGAGAGGCAGCCAATAACGAAATCTCGGGACAGCAATCATCCCAGATAGGGTGCCAGTTGCGCATCCAGCGTGCCCTGCACAGACATAATCAACTCGCAAGCCTCGCGTACTGCGCCATGCCCGCCACTGCGTTTTGTAACATAGTGAGAATGCTCACGCACCAGTTGCGGCGACTCCGGCACGCTAATCGCCAAGCCGACATGTCGCATCACACAAAGATCAACGACGTCATCGCCCATATAAGCGGCGGCGTCACGGGGCAAATCAAGTTTATTGAGCAAATCGACAATTGCGTCGAGCTTACGCTCCGCACCTTGATAAACATGTGCAATACCCAGATTTTGCGCGCGCATCTCGACACAGCGTGACGTGCGCCCGGTGATAATGGCAACCTCTACTCCGCTGGCTCGCAACATTTTTATACCTTGTCCATCCAGCGAATTGAAGCGTTTGAATTCCTCGCCAGAATCAGATAAAAACAACCCGCCATCCGTCATGACACCATCCACATCAAAGGCGACCAGGCGAATTAATTTTGCGCGACTTATAAACATGAATCTCTCCTGAGAAAATCTAGCGTGTAGTAATGCGGTTTTAAATAATTTTTGCGTGCAACAGATCATGCATATTCAACGCACCGACCAGTTGACGCTGGTCATTTACCACCAGCATCTGATTGATATTGAATTCTTCCATCAACTGCACTGCCTCAACCGCCAGACTGTCCGGACTGATGCAGCGCGGGTTGGCCGACATCACACTACGCACCGGGGTACTCGCGAAATCCAGGTTTTTTTCCAGCGTACGGCGCAAATCGCCATCGGTGTAGATACCCAGCACGACTTCATTTTCATCCACTATCGCCGTCATCCCTACGCCTTTGCGCGACATTTCCATCAGCGCGGCACTTAACATGGCGTCATCTCGCACCATGGGCATACGTGCCCCGCTACGCATAATGTCGCGCACCAGAGTGAGCAGGCGGCGTCCCAGACTGCCACCCGGATGAGAACGCGCAAAGTTTTCCGAGCTGAACCCTTTAGCATCCAACAACGCGACCGCCAGTGCATCACCCAATGCCAGAGTAGCGGTCGTGCTGGCAGTCGGCGCCAAGCCCATCGGACACGCTTCTTTGTCCACCGCCGCATTAAGATGTACGTCAGCCACTTGCGCCAGACTCGAAGCCGGATTACCGGTCATGCTGATCAATTTCGCGCCCTCGCGCTTAATGATAGGTACGATGGTCAATAGTTCCTGACTTTCGCCGGAATAAGACAGCGCAATGAACACATCCTCGCTGGTGACCATACCCAGATCACCATGACTGGCTTCGCCCGGATGCACAAAATAAGCGGGTGTGCCGGTACTTGACATCGTCGCCGCAATTTTGCGCGCAATATGTCCCGATTTCCCCATGCCACTGACGATAACGCGCCCTTCGCAACGCAAAATCACATCCAGCGCATGCAAAAAACTATCATCCAGACGTGTGCTGAGTGCCTGTACGGCTGCGGCCTCGATGTCCAGAACCTGACGACCCAGCTCAAGTGAGCGTGGCGTGGATGAGATAAATTTATTCATGCGGCGCATTATAGCAAGGTAGTGATTAGACGCCAGTCGTTAGTCGTTAGCGGGTAGTTGGCAGCGCCCCATTCCCCATTTAAATTCCCCATTTAAAACTTTGCAAACTGCACCTTAGTACGGCATTATCGGGGCTGTAATTTTTCGCACTTATCCCGATGGACAACTCACTTTCGCCCGTGCTTATTCTGCTTGCGACCGCCGTGCTTGTGGTGGTGGTTTGCCGCATCCTGCGTTTGCCGGTAATGCTGGGCTATCTGAGCGTCGGGATTTTGATTGGCCCGCATGCCTTTGGCTGGATTCCCGACTCAGCCAGCACACGCCATCTGGCCGAATTTGGCGTGGTATTTCTGATGTTCAGCATCGGTCTGGAATTCAGCCTGATGCGACTAAAGGCGATGAAACGCACGGTGTTTGGTCTGGGTGGCGCACAAGTCATTGCCACCATACTGCTGGTAATGGCCGTAGCCTGGCTGTTCGGCATGGACTGGCGCGCGGGCCTGGCACTGGGCGGCATACTGTCAATGTCATCCACAGCCATCGTCAGCAAAATGCTGGTTGAACGCGCCGAACTCAACCTGCCTTACGGGCAGCAAATGATGGGCGTGTTACTGTTTCAGGACCTGGCCGTCGTTCCGTTGTTGATTATTATTCCTGCTCTGGCCTCACAACCCGACAACCTTCCCGCCACGCTGGGCTATGCGATGCTCAAGGCGGCGGGGGTATTGTTGATCTTGCTGGTATTCGGCCAGCACATCATGCGTCGCTGGTTTCACGTTGTGGCAAGCCAGAAATCATCCGAGTTGTTTACGCTCAACGTGTTATTCATCACTCTGGGCCTGGCTTATTTTACCGAACTGGCCGGACTGTCCCTGGCACTGGGCGCTTTTGTGGCCGGCATGCTGATTTCCGAAACCGAATACCGGTATCAGGTGGAAGAGGATATCAAACCGTTCCGTGACGTGCTGTTAGGGCTGTTTTTCGTCACCATAGGCATGAAACTCAGCCTGAGCAGCATGGTGAGCAATCTGGGCTGGATACTGCTGGCGCTTACGGCACTGATTTTATTCAAGGCATGGCTGGTCACCCTGCTGGCACGCGCTTTTGAAGGAGACTGGGCGGTCGCATTGCGCAGCGGCATCGGCCTGGCGCAAGCGGGGGAATTCGGCTTCGTACTGTTGACGCTAACCGATGAGGCACATTTGCTCTCTGATGCCGCCATGCAAATCACGCTCGCCACCATGCTGCTGTCCATGCTGGCCGCTCCCTTTCTGATTCAATATGGCGAAGCCATCGCGCGCCGCTTTTCGGCGGCGGAATGGACTAATCGCGCCCTGCAAATGCATCAGATTGCCATTCAAAGCATGTCCAGCACCGGACATGTCATCCTGTGCGGTTATGGGCGTAGCGGACAAAAACTGGCGAGCATACTGGATGAGGAAAAACTGCGTTTCATCGCACTGGATCTCGATTCGCACAGGGTGCGCGAGGCTGCCACAGCCAAAAAAAGTGTCGTCTATGGCGATGCAGCCAAACGAGAAGTGCTCATGGCCGCCGGTTTGATGCGCGCAAAAGTGCTGGTGATAACCTACACAGACAAACATTCCGCGCTGGCCATCTTGCGTCACGTCAAGGAACTGCGCCCGGATTTGCCAGTCGTGGTGCGCGCCAATGACGACACCGATCTGGAGGTGTTAAAGAATGCCGGTGCAGCCGAAGTGGTTGCCGAAGTGCTGGAAGGCAGCATCATGCTGGCCTCGCAGGCCTTGTTGCTGGCCGGCGTCCCGCTTAACCGCGTCGTCTCCCACGTTCAGGAAAACCGTGCGCGCCGTTATGCGATGTTTAACGGTTATCTGCGCAGCAATCAAAACAACGACGTCGAAATCAGCGACGAAATGCAGCCGCGTTTCTTGAATGTACTCCTCAAAGCAGACTCCGCTGCGGTCGGAAAACGCTTGCGCGAGATGGAACTGGATACCTTGAACGTTGAAGTAAAAGCATTGCGTCGCTACAACGTCCACGGCGCACAACCCAGCGAAGAAATGATACTGCAAGCCGGAGATGTGCTGGTATTGCTCGGGCTGCCGGAAACATTGGAAATTGCCGAAACCTGGCTGCACAAAGGCATTGACTAGCATCCCCCAGCGCGGCATCGGGTCGCGAATTATCGCGCAGATTCCGCATCAGCTGCGAAGCAGATATTTACAAGCAACTCTGCGAGTTATTGCCCGCAGGGCAATAACTCCGCCAGCAACCGCCTTACCGGCGCAGGAATCGCCGCACGTAAAGCATCGTCCACCTCCAGCCATTTGCTCCCCGACTGCTGCACCTTGAGTGGTTTATCTGCAAGGTTCAACAGCAGCGGCGTAATGTGTAATTTGAAGTGGGTAAAAACATGGGTAAATGCAGGGGGTGCTTCGCACTGATTTGTTGAATTATCTGGATTCCGGCCTGCGCCGGAATGACGTGCTTTGATTCCTACTCGCGCGCACCACGCCATCGCCTCAGCTTCATCATCGAATTGTGGCAAACACCAAAGCCCGCCCCAGATACCGGCAGGGCCGCGTTTTTCCAGCAGGATGTCGCGTCCATGCATCGCCAGCAAAAAGGTAGCGTGTCGCTCGGGCACGACCTTGCGCGGTCGCGGTGTCGGCAATTCAGCCACGCGTCCGGTTTGATGTGCAACACACCCGCGTTGCACCGGGCACGAAACGCACCGCGGCCTGCTGCGTGTACACAGCGTCGCGCCCATATCCATCAGGGCCTGCGTATAGGCGGCAACATCGCGCGCTGGCAACAGCGCTTCTGCATGTTGCCAGAGCAATTGTTCCACGGACTTGCTGGCAGGCGATCCGCTGATACCACAGTAACGCGCCAGCACGCGTTTGACGTTGCCATCCAGTATGGCGTGACGTTGTTGAAATGCCAGCGCACAAATCGCAGCGGCGGTTGAACGCCCGATACCGGGCAATGCGAGTACCTGCTCAAATTGACGCGGAAATTCACCCCCGTGCAGGCGCTCGACGATCTGCGCGGCGCGGTGCAGATTGCGCCCTCTGGCGTAATAGCCCAGCCCGCTCCAGTGCGCCAACACCTGCTCCTCGCTGGCGGCAGCAAGGGCAGCAATAATCGGGAAAGAGGCGATGAAGCGCTGGTAATAAGGTATGACCGTGGCAACCTGCGTCTGCTGCAGCATGATCTCGGATAACCACACACGGTAAGCCTCAGCACCCTGCCAGGGCAAGCCGTGACGACCATGCTCGCGTTGCCAGGTGATGAGAGATGCAGCGAAGCTGGGCATAACGGTGTGTGACCGGAAAATGTGAACGTGCGGGTCGCTACCAGCCACCCGCGACTAACGACTAAATTTTATCTAAACAAACCCTTCAGGCTGTCTTTCAATTTATCTTGCATTTTAGTCTTGATTTCTTCTTTTTTAGCCTCAACCTTTTGTTTGGCGGCTTCGCTGACCATCGCGCCAAAATCCAGGGTATATTTCAGGTCACTAAACGGGCCGCTAACGCGTACCGGCACGGTGATTCCGCCGACGCTATCACGGCCACCCTGCCCTTCCAGCGTCTTGGCCAAAGTCGCTTTCGCAAGGTAATTCATACTGTTGCTGCCGATATTTATATCGCCATTGCCCGTCAGACGTAACAACGGCGACTTCAGCGACAAATCATCGTTGTGCGCCACGCCCTTGTTCACCTTGAAGTTTGCCTTAAGTTCACTGAAATCCGTTTTCTCATTCTGGTTGGCTGATTGCGTTTGCGCCTTGCCCAACATGCCTTGCGCATCGCGCAATTTCCTGGCGATATTGATGCCTTTGATCGCACCATCGGCCAGATTCAGTGACACATTGCCATCCATCGCCTTTTTCATCGCGCTGACCGTACTGCCCTGCATGGTCAGATTCATTGCGACATTGCCACGGCCTTCCAGCGTATCAAAATCAGCCGCATCCCGGGTCAGCGCCGCCACATTGATGCCCGTTAATTTCTGATTGATGGCAATGACGGGCGTAGCCTGTGCATTGACACTCAGACTGCCGTTCATGCTGCCCTGATACAAATTGGCAGACAAGGGACTGACATTCACCTGGCCGCTGCGCGCCTTCATATCCAGACGCACCTTGCTGGACTTGATATTCGCCACTTTAAGCTGCCCGATACGCAAGCTGCCATCCAGGTTGAGACTGCGCAAGGCCGATAAATCCAGTGCTTGTTCAGGCTCATTGGTTTTCGCCACGGTTTTCTTCGGCAAATACAGGTCAGCGTCAAATTGATCAACATCCACGTCAAACTTGATTGCCGGATTGGCAAAGCCGTTCACTCCGAGCTTGGCCTTGATCTGGCTTTGCAATAAGCCGCCGGCCAGATTGACCTGCACGCTTTCCTTGAGCAAATCCGCCTGCATACTGCCCTTCATTTCGCTGCTGACCGACTTGTTCGGCAGCTTGTCACCCGTGGCATTCACCGCCACGCTAAGATTGCTCAACCTGAACTGCTGCGCCTTGAAATTTCCGGACACAGGCGAACTCAACACCACTTTGAAGGCCTGTTCTGCCTGCTTCACATCCAAATCTAACTTCAGTGCGCTGACTTTGAATGATTCTGCATTGCCCTCCAGATCGGGCAGGGAAAGTAGCGCAACCACTTTACCCAAGGCACCATCCAGCCTGGCATTCAGCGTCAGCTTGTCGCCGGAAAATTTGTCCTTGGTCATACTCAAGGCAGGCGCATCCAGCGTAACATCAAAGCTATCCTTGGTCTTCGTACCGGTTGCATTCAGCTTTAATTTATTTGCGCCATATTCCTGCGCAGCCAGATTTGCACTCGCGTCCCCGCTGGCTTTCAGCTTGAGATTGGCAATATCCAGCGCCGCCCCGCTGACCTGCAAATCCATATCGGCCAGTTGATAGTACTGTGTGTCCAGATCAAAAGTCAGCGTGGTTTTGAGTTGTGTGATGATATCCAGTTTGGGCTGATTCCCCTGCACGCCAACCGACAGGTCTATTTTACCCGGCACGCCATTGGCAATACGCCCGGTCTTCAGGTTCAAATCCTTGATAGCGTATTGGCTACCCGTTCCTTCATCGCGATAAGTGAGATTTGTTTTTTCGATGACGACGGAAGCAATGTCGAATTTGACCGGCTGATTGCTATCCTTCGGCTTTTCGTCTTTGCCCAGCAGATCGTCGATATTGGTCGATCCGTCCTTGTACTTGATCAGCGTCGCCGTCAAACCGCTCACCAGCACCTCATTGACAACCACCTGTTTGCTCAGCAACGGCATCAACGCCAGCGAAACCCGCGCGGTTTCGATAGCCGCGAATGGCTGCTCACTCTTGAATTCTGACAGCGATACCTTGCCCAGATTCGCGCCCAGGCTGGGGAAGAAGGTTAATTTGATATCCCCATCAAGCTGCAGATTGCGTTGCTGGCTTTCCTTGACGGCCTGAATGATTTGGTCTTTGTAGTCGTTCGGATCAAAAGTCGCTGCAATATACGCCGCGCCCGCCACCGCAACGCCCAGCACTGCGCCGACACCCAACAGACCATATTTGACGATTTTATTCATGACGACACCCGTGAAGAAAAGCAGGTGTCGATTATAGCGGAGAGGCAGGCAAGTAGAACGGGCCACAGGCCTTTTTTACAACCAAACGGCGCCAGAAAAACTGGCGCCGCTTGTCTTGAAATCCGTTGCCGTAATAGCCAAATACGAATGCCAGGCCGTCAAATTAGCTGATCAAACTCTGCGTTAAAAAAGGATAGTTCGGTAAAAGTGGCGGTAAAATATTGAGCATGAACAAAATAAATTCAGCAACAATCGAAGAAATTGCAAATTTTCTTTCAGGGGCAAAACCACATCCGATCATTGTTGCCGGACTACCAGATGACATATGCTCTGTTCTCTGTGCAAATACCAACAATATCCTTTTATCCCGGTACACGGCTGACAAGCAAAAGAAGCATCCAGAAATAACATATGAGAGTTTCCGGTGGCTACAGGAATTGCTCGATAGCGGGCAGAGGATTTACGATAAAAAGCACCATGCAACCGTGATCCAGCATAGGGAACAACCCTATGTTGCCGTGCTGAAAGCAACTAAAAACGGCGAAGAGGTATATCTGCAATCGTTCCGCAGAAGCGACGCTAAGAATATTGCATCGCTGCAAAAAAGAAGTGCGGGCGGCGACTAGGATGGACGGGTATTCCCATCACGGCCCCGAAGGGTATCCGGCAACCCGGTTGTGCTCTAGCCGTCGTCTGCATCGGCATTCTGGCAGAATGTACAGAAAAGTCAAACTGCATGACAATTTTAAAATAAGCGGTTGGTATTCAGCCGACTGCTGCCTTCGTACCGCACCCGCCACAAAACACGTTGCCGAGGCGGATGGCCTGTCCGCAGGTAGCACAGGATTTATGATCAACATGAACATTACCCCCATCAGCACTGTCGGTCTTGGTGATTTGCGCAATTTTTTCCTGTGCAGCACCGGCAATCAGCCTGCCACCTTCAATCGCTTTACTGCCTGCCTCCAGAACCTTGCTGCCCGCCATACCGATTAGCGCATTGAGCCGCGCGCCATCATCATCGCTGGAAAAACTCTTGATCGTTCCCATGTCGATAACCTGATTCGCGCCTTCAAATTCGAGGTATGGCGCGACTTTAAAGCCGAGCGTGGCCGCATAAAATACGGTAGGGATAGAACTGCGTTTGACGTTGTATTCCTTGACCGCTCCGTTATAACGCTGCCGCGCACATTCCAATTGCGCCTCACACGCCTGCATACTGTCAATCAGCCGCTTATATTGTTCATTGGTTTTTAACTCCGGAAATTTCTGCGCAATCCCGCTGGCAGCTGACAACACCATATTCGATTGCTGATAAACCTGTGCTGCCTTCCCCGCCTGTGACATGTCATCTGAAACTTTCAACATTACGAACTTCTCGGACTCCTGATAACCCTTGACCACCTCGATCAACTGGTTAATCAATGAAGCCTGCTTGTTACTCACCACGCCGATATTCGACATCGCCTCGCGAAATGACTCCGAAAGCGTTCTCAAGCCGTTGTATCCCATAAACGCAATCACAGCGATGACTACGCCGAGAAACAGCACAAACTCGATCAACCCGCCAATGAAACTGAAAAATCCACTCATTTATTTCTTCCTATTGTTTATCAAGGCGCATTAGTGCACCAATATTTTCCCGAGGCCATTCAGCAAGCCACCGATTGCATTGAGGGGATTGTCAAGCTGTGCTTGCTTATTGCCGGAGAAATTTCCTGCTTGTCCGGAATTCTTCCACGTACCATACATCGCACCGGTTGTTGGGTTGATCGATCCCTGAAAAGTCGCGCCAGAGCTGATATTTCCCAACGTCACCCCAAGCAAGCCATCTTCGCCAATTTTTCCGCTACCCGTAAAGGCTTGATTACTGCGTAGTGATTTACCGCTTAGAGTGATATTACCCTCTTGAGAAATGGCAACTTGAAAAGCCCCTTGGTCATCTCCGTTATAATTGCCATTATAATTGCCTGCATAGGCACTTAAGGCTGGCGCTACATTGCCAACCGCCGCCGTGGCAGCTCCAGCAGATCTGGCAGATTGAGCAGTAACTATTACATCCGCATTTGACAGTGGGTTAATAGCAAACTGGCTCGGATTGCGGAGCATGGCAACGACTTGATTGCAACTGCTCCCAGATTGACTTTTAGCAGCAGCATCTTCCGCCAGACTGAGAGCAGTCTCGCCCATTTTGTTTTTCAAATTTGGATTAGCTTTCAGAAATAAAAATAATTTCACTGAATCAATTCCACACCCACCTGCTGCCACCATCAATGCGGTTCGCCCATCAACGCTCTGGTAGTTAACATCAGTTCCATTGTCCACTAAAAAGCGCATGAGCCGCAAAGAAGCATTCGCAGAATGCTGGTTGTATCCATGTGCTACCAGAGCGAACAATGCATTCTGACCATCCGAGTTAGTAAGTTTTACATCAGCTCCGTTATCCACTAGATACGTTATAGTTTCCACCAGATGCTCTGGCTTTCCTGCAAAGTAAGCCCACTCTCTGCTTGAAATTGCAAACATCAAAGGAGATAACACCCCCTGCGTAAACAGGTTGACATTAGCCCCATGCTGTACAAGATACTTCACCAAATCAATATTTATCGCAAATCCGCCACCACCAGCCAACGCCACAGCCAAAGGTGGGCGGCCCATACTCTCACAGTTTCCGCAATTAATATCTGCACCACGCGCGAGATACGTACCCATCATTTCGAAGTTTGCATTCGAGGCAGCTTTGAAGAACATCTCCGTCGCCTTGGATGGAGGAGCCATCGGCTTCTCAATAGCGTTATATTTTGCGGCAAACGCACTGCTTGATGCGAAACTGAGAAGAATGCCGCCCGTTACAACAAGACTCTTAAAAACACTCACTATTGCCTCCTAAAATTAAACTGTGCTTCTTACGGCATCCCTGCGCTGATATCAACTTACTCGTTGTGCCAATTATCCACGCGCAATCATCGCATCATTTAGAGCTCCAACTACTCTCTCGGCGAAAGCTCCGTCTTTCGTGAAATATGCGTTCACCGCTCCAGATGCGGTGGAAAGGCCAACTGCCCATGGTGGCAGCTGCTTCCGCAACATGATGATGCCAATGATGGTTGGAATAAATATGAAAAATATTCCGGTAACAATGAGAATCCAAGCAAAGACTTTCAGCTGAGGCACTTTGATGAGTCGGACTGAGGTGATGCCGGACATGGCGTAGGTCTGCCCTCCTGCAATAAATCGTGCATTGGTGACTTTTAATCCTTGCTCGTCGAGGAGGATTTGTTCTTCTTTCATAGTTTCTCCATTTGTGTGGCTGTCAATCAGCGCCCAATACTTTCCATTAGTCAGCGGCCAATGCGTTCCCGCACCCGCGACAGAACTTTGCGGCATCCTTATTTTCGACCTGACACGTTAGTACATTTCACGGCACATCTCACTAGTTGTTGCTGCGAATAAATTGATAGACGCGCCCCGCCTCCACCATAGTCATATGATCCTTATCTGCAACGGTGCAGAGAGATACCCCTTGCGTATCCGTGTTTGTCAGATGTACCTGATTGCCCTTAACTTCATAATTGATGCTGGCTCTGCCCACGCGGGCAATTACCTCGCCGGATGTAAACTCAACAATCTCCCCGGAAATAGAATTTCTCCACTTACCGATCAGCGGGTTGCCGCCCAGTCCCGAGAACAGATTGGTCAAACCAGCCAGGAAACCCGTTGAAGTCGAGTCGCGTTGAACCGGCTGCGCCTGGCGCGCGGCAACGATGATAGACAGGCTATCCGCTGGGATGGCGGAAACTGTCCACTCCTTGTCGGCACGCTCCACCACCAGCTTGCCCGTCATTGTCTCCAGACCGAATACGTCAGCCGCAAGGGTTTTGATTTCAGGGCGCTTGGTCCACTCATCGGCATTCAGGAAGTGGTAGGTGTATTCGGCAGTCGCGTAACTCTTGTTTTGGACTTGCTGCACTTCGCCGTAAGTCACCTTATCCAGCACGACGCCCTGCGCAAAACACAGTTTGCCGTTTTTAATCGCCAGTTTCCCCTTGTCGGTAGGCTTGTATTGAAATAACTCCTGGGAAAACCATCCCCCGGTTGTGACGATCTGCGGAGCGCTGTAAAGGCCCGCATTCGCCAGAATTCCGAACCATTGCTGGCTGGTCTGATCGTTGGCGTTGATATTGGCAGCATTGTGATCGTACTGAAAATTTCCCAGGCAAACCGTCCGGCTCTTGAATCCATTATCCGCATTCAACAACGCTGAAAGACTTGCCTCCGAAGGCTTGCCGGGCGCACCGGTCAGAAACCATGCTCCCGCTCCGAGCAAAACCAAGCCAATGAGGCCGCCACCGATACCAAGCAGCAGCTTTTTACCTGAGGCGGACGGTTTGTTGGCGATTTCAACTGGCTTGGTAGCTGGTTCGACTTTTGCGACAGCCAGGACAGGCGCGCCGCATGACTCGCAAAATAACGTGCCTTCTTCGAGTCCGGCACCACACTTCTTGCAAAATTTTGACATGGTTAGACTCAGCAGCTATTTAAGTTTGTTGCCGCAATTTCCGCAGAACACTTCGTCGTCGGAAACCGGTTGGCCGCACTTGGCGCAGGCGGGTGCTGACTGGCCGGCCGGTTGTTTAATCGCAACGGATTGCTGCGCCAATTGGCTGCGTGTTTCAGCCGCTTTTTTCTTCAAGTCGTCCATCTTGCTGCGCATGTTCTCTTCAAACTGTCCGGTATCCTGATCGCGCATAAAGTTCAGATAGATGATGCAATTACCCATGACTAGCGTCAGCAACGGCGTTGCCGCCGCGAGCATCAAAACAATTGCGCCGCCGAATCCGCCCGCCAGCAGGTATCCGCTGCCTTCGCCGCCCATACCACCCATTCCGCCCATCATCATTCCGCCCAGCATGCCGCCAAGTTCAGAGATTCCGCCGGAAGGCAAAATCATCGCCGAGAGTCCAGCCACCGGGAAGAATCCGTATGCCAGCATTCCGAATGAAACCAGCGCGGTTAGCCCGACGATCAGCATCAGTAAAATCTGGTAAATAATGGCCGGAAGCAGGCTGGTGCGGACAAGTGCAAACAGTTTTGCGATAACCTGCATCACGCCATTCCCGTCCAGAATCGCCGGCAACGAGAGCGGCAAAATCAAATTCACATAGGCAAAAAACAAGGCGCCCATCACCACGACGCTGACCGGAAAAACGAACGCATAAAGCACAGGGCCTATGCCCGGAATCTTGCAGACGAATAGCAGTATTGCCAGCACAATGACGACGGCGACCACCACCAGTCCGAGCAACAGTAGCAATCCGATCATGCCGGGCAAGACAACGAGACCGGCAAACAAGGCCGAGCCGACAGAGCGTATTTCATTGCCCTTGGCCTGATCCATCAGCAGGATGCCAGTTGCCAGGAAGCCGACGCAATAAATCACAGAGCCCAACAGGCCGCCCATACCGCCAATGACGGTTGCCATGCCGAGATTGCCGTTCATGGCCAGCTTGGACGCTATAAATGCAAACATAACAAAAACCATCAGGCCGACAAATCCACCCAATGCAATCGTGATGTAGGCGCGGTAATTTTTGATCGCTTCGAGTGACTCAAGCAAACTCGCGGAACTTTTCAAATGCTGTGCAACTTTACTCATAAATCTCTCCTGAAATGTACTGCCAAAAACCTAGGCTATGTCACAACTGACTACTGGCTTGGGTAGGTAACTTTCTCATTCTCGTTAGTTTCTGTTACACCACCACACCAACTGGTGCGACAGTGATAGTTGGAATTGCGCCTTTTTTCAGGCTGACAAATTTAATCTGTGTTGTGGGGGTTTTTTGCGCGCCAACTTTCATGCCACGCTCAGAACTGGGAAGCGCTGAGGCGATTCCCTGATTTAGCTCAGCTTCCACGAATTTCCTGTCCTTTGGATCAACCGCCACGACAAGAATCGTATCCGTCGTCCGCGATGAAGCAAATCCGCCTATCTTACCTAGCGTAGTTTGCACAGCGGTACTGCGGTCGTGCAGACTCCCCTCAGGAATCGGTACTGTCAGGCTTTTGAAGGCAGCAACTTTTTCTGCTGGTTTGTCCTTAGGGATTTGGAAAATACTAAAATACCACTTATAATATTTGCATACTGCAAAAACGGAGGTGCTGCGTATGAAGACAACGACCTTGGCACAAAATGGTGTGTCGGTGGAAATGGTGGGCTTGATTTCGCATTTGGTTGA
>JAUSAO010000080.1 GCA_030652475.1 Gallionella sp.
TTTTGAGCAGCAGGGTATTGATGTCGTCCTGCGAGAGCCCCTCGCCGCGCCCGAATTTCTCCTCGATCTCCCGAACCTTGGGGGTGATCATCTCGATGAGCATATCGTCTACACGGGCTTTGTCCATGATGCGTCCTTTCGTGAATTCGCCGCATTATAGCTTTAAATTCAACAATCCATTTTTCCGCGTCATTGTGGTCATCGCGAAGCAATCCACTCCGTCTTTGCGAGCCGCCTTGGCGGCGTGGCAATCCAGTCATAAACCCAAATTATCCATTGGAAAACTCTTCCCCCATCCCCCCTCCAACTCCCCCCTTGAAGGGGGGAGAGTGTGGATTTTGAGCGCGGGAACGTCAGCACCCTTGGCATGCCACTGCGCCTGCCCTTCTCTCTCCCCTTGTACCCGCAAAATCGCAAGGGTCTTCCCCTTAAAACATAGTCGCGCCATGCGCTTCTTGTTTTGAGTGAAGGGGCATCCCCGCCGAGTGCGGCAGCAAGCTGCTCGCACTGGCGTGAAAGGGGAGGGTTGGGGTGGGGATGGGTTAATTCAGCTAATGAGTAATCGGGGCTATAGCGAATAGGGCAGCGGCATGAATTGCAAGGGGGCGCCTTGCAAAGAGCCCAGGTGGACGCTGTGCGCGTCGTGGCTAGCAATCTGAAGCACAGCGAGGACGTCGTATCCGCCGTTGGGCGCGCGGGCGGCGTTGGCGATCATGCCGCTGGGCTGGGGCTGGCCGGTTTCTGTCATGTCCGCGCTGAACAGTTCGTCGCCTGGCTGGGGCGCAGTTTTGCTTGCTATATGTGCCAGATACATGCGGCGCTTGAGTTTGCCGAGGTAGTGCATGCGGGCGACGATTTCCTGCCCGGGGTAGCAGCCTTTCTTGAAGTTGATCCCGCCTGTCAGGTCGAGGTTTGCCATTTGCGGCACGAATTGTTCCTGTGTCTGCGGCAGGATGATCGCCAAACCGGCGCGGATGTTGAGCCAGTCCCAGCAGGTGTTGCCGACGAGTTGTGCCTGACTGCCCAAGGTCTGAACCAGCGTGATGGCCTGTAGTGGTGTGGTGCTGAGCTGGAAGCGCGTGTCGCTGTATTTGATGATGCTGCCGGGCTGATTCTCGATACGGCTAACGCCGAGGGGCGATTCAGGCAGTGACCCGCCTAGTTTGAGCAGGATTTCCTGCGCATGATCACCGGACAGCCCCAGTGAAATCACTTCTTCGCTGGCATCGGTGATTTTTACCTTGGCGCGCAACACATACATGCTGAGCTTCTTGCGCATCGCTTCCGTCAGGGTGGCGGGCAGTTGCAGCAGATAATCGTCGCCGTCGCGCCAGATCAGCAAGGTTGCCAGCATGCGTCCTTTTGCGGTATTGAAGCTGCTGAATTGCGCCTGTGTGGCGCTGACTTCGCGGATGTCATTGCTCAACAGATTTTGCAGAAAGGCCTGCGCCTCTTCTCCCGATACGCGCAGCACACCGAATTGACTCAGGTCGCACAGCAGCGTGCCGCTGCACTCGGCGCCGTGTGGTGTGATGCCGGTCGTTTGTTCGGCAAGAAATTTTTTCCAGTCAGATTGCATGGTGTCCGTTCGGGTCGTTTAGGTGGGTGAATCAGGTGTGCCGGCAGGATGGAATGCGCCGCGTTCAATCAGGAATTTTCCCAGATGCCGATCATCGCGATTGGAGTGGTTTAACATCCAGTCGGCCAGGAACAGATTGATACGAAAACCCAGATGTAGCGGGTCGTCGACATTGGCTTCGAGTTCGGTTTTTAACCTGGAGACATAATTTTTGTAGGAATTGTGCTGTGAAATATGGTCGGACGAGAAGGGGTAGTGATGGTCGTGCATCAGTTTCTCCTCGAAGTCGAAATGCGCGCTGATCTGATTTTCCAGCGTCTGCATCAGTGCGGAGACTGTCGCGGGATCATTGCCGGTCGTGACGGCCTCGTGCAATTTGGCTATGAGCGCTAACAGTTCACGGTGCTGGCTGTCTATCTCCGCTATGTTCAACTCATATTTAGTGCTCCACTCCAGTTCTTCGGCTAGTTCCTCGGAACCGACCAGAATTCCGGTTTTCAGGTAGTCAGCGCAGCGTTGCAGATAGACTTTTGCAGGGATGTCGTGGGGATTGTCCCTGACGATCTCTTCCAGCAGGAGGTGCGCGCGTTCGACCGCACGGGAGTGGTAATAGGCCAGCGCTTCTTCAAATTTTTTCAGGGATAGCGTCTTCAGTTCCCTGGTCTGTGGCGCATCGTGATCGAATACCTCGTAGATCGATTCGGCATGGGTCTTGTACGCGACCTTGACCCGGCCGAGATGGCGGACAGAGAATTTGTGCGGTTCGGACAGGCTATACAGCGTGTGTTCGCTGATCAGCAACGGCGTGCCATAGGTCTTGGTCAGGGTCTGCAGGCGTGAGGCCAGATTGACGGCATGGCTGATTACCGTGCCTTCCATGCGGTTTCCTCCGCCTATGACGCCCAGCATCAGCCGTCCGGTATTAACGCCGATGCCGATGCGTATCGGGGCATAGGCGGCGCGCTCACGCCCTGCATTGTATTCATCCAGTCGTGCCAGCATCGACAGGGCGGATGTCAGCGCATCGTCAGCCGAGATGGGAAACAACGCCATGATCGCGTCACCCATATACTTGTCGATGATGCCGCGATGTGTGCTGATGACCGGATTCATCACCGACAGATAGGAGTTGATCATGTCGAAGGTTTGTTGCGGGGTCATGCTCTCCGACAGGGAGGTGAAGTCGCGTATGTCGGTGAACACGACGGACATGGTCTTTTCGACCTGATCGCCCAGTTCGATATCGAGCAGGCTGGCCTTGCCCAGGAAAGAGATCAGATCGCGCGGAACAAAATGCAGCAGCGTGCGCTCAAGCAATTTCAGCCGGGCACGTGTTCCGGCATGGGCTTCGCGCTCGGCAGCCAGCTCGGACAAGGCATCTGCAGGACAGTCCTCGGGTATGTCAAAACTGGAGATCATGCGTTATTCGATAGCCGATGCGAACATCTTTAAATAATGAAGGGGTGGCGCAGTGTTGTACAGGCTGTGATTTGTGTCAACTGCCTTGGCATTATCTCGTGATAAAGCGGTTTAACCCCTCACGCACTGCCGTTCGGAGAATTGCCTGTGATTGCCATATTCCGCTAAACTCGGCGCCATGAAACGATTCGCCGCTTATTTGTTGCTGACTTTGCTTGCCGCCTGTGACGGCGGGCTGTGGAATAACCCCTATTCGGCGGCAGAGGCGGGCAAGCCGATACTCTATACCGCATTCACGGAACGGCCCAAGCATCTTGATCCGGCACAGGCTTACAGTGAGAACGAGTATGAATTTCTCGCCAATATTTATGCGCCGCCGCTGCAATATCATTATCTGAAGCGCCCTTACCAACTGGTTCCACTGGCCGCCAGCGCGATGCCGGCAGTGCGCTATCTGGATGCGCAGCGCCGGCTTTTGCCGGAGACGGCGTCTGCGGAAAAAATCGCTTACAGCGTGTATGAAATCCACATTAAGCCGGACATGCGTTTTCAGCCGCATCCTGCCTTTGCGCGCGATGCAAAAGGCGAGCTGGAATACCTGCATCTCTCGCCTGACGATCTGCGCGATATTCACGCGCCGGCCGATTTTGCGCACAGCGGCACGCGCCGCGTGCAGGCGGCCGATTACGTTTACCAGATCAAGCGACTGGCGCATCCGCAACTGCATCTGCCGATTTACGGCGTGATGAGCGAATACATCGTCGGGCTGAAAGAATATGCCGCGACCCTGCAGCAGGCGCTGCGCGAGAATCCGGACAGTTTTCTTGACCTGAATGGCCATGCGCTGTCAGGCGTCGAAGTGGTCGATGAGACGACCTACCGTATCACTGTGTACGGCAAGTATCCGCAGTTTGCCTATTGGCTGGCGATGCCTTTCTTTGCGCCTATGCCGCAGGAAGTCGAGCGTTTCTACGCGCAACCCGGGATGAAGGAGCGCAACCTGACGCTGGACTGGTGGCCGGTGGGAAGCGGCCCCTATTACCTGTCGGAAAACGACCCGAACCGGCGCATGGTGCTTTCCCGCAATCCGTATTACGACAGTGAAAGTTATCCGACTGAAGGCGAGGCGGGTGATGCAGCCGCGGGACTATTGCGTGACGCGGGCAAGCCGTTGCCGCTGATAGATCAGGTGATTTTTACGCTGGAAAAGGAAACCATTCCTTACTGGAATAAATTTCTGCAAGGCTATTACGATGCATCCGGCATCAGTTCGGACAGCTTCGATCAGGCCGTGCAAGTCAGCGTCGGCGGTGAAGCCAACGTAACCGATGCCATGCAGGAGCAGGGTATTGCGTTGTCCACTTCAGTCGCTACTTCCACGATGTACACCGGCTTCAACTGGCTCGACCCGGTGGTGGGGGGAGATTCGGAAAAGACGCGCAAGCTGCGCCAGGCCATCGCGATTGCGGTGGATTTCGAGGAATTTGTTTCCATCTTTGCCAACGGACGCGGCATCGCGGCGCAATCACCGCTCCCGCCCGGCATCTTCGGCTACCGTGACGGCGAGGCAGGCATCAATTCTGTCGTGTATGACTGGACAGAGGGTCAGCCCGTGCGAAAGTCCATTGCGGAGGCAAAGCGGCTGCTGGCCGAGGCGGGCTATCCGGGCGGTGTGGATGAAAAAACCCGTCAGCCGCTGGTGATCAATCTGGATACCACCGCCAACGGGGTGGGCAATAAGTCGCGCCTGGACTGGATGCGCAAGCAGTTCGACAAGATCAACGTGCAACTGGTGGTGCGCAGCACCGACTACAACCGATTCCAGGACAAGATACGCCGTGGCGACACGCAGATGTTTTATTTTGGCTGGAATGCCGATTATCCCGACCCGGAGAACTTCCTGTTTTTGTTGCACGGTGCGCAAGCCAAGGTGGGTAAAGGCGGCGAGAATGCTGCCAATTACAGCAACCCGGAATACGACAGTCTGTTCGAACAGATGAAGAACATGGAAAACAGCCCGCAGCGCCAGGCTATCATAGACCGGATGCTGGCAATTCTGCACCGCGATACCCCGTGGCTGTGGGGCTTTCATCCGAAAAATTACGTCTTGCAACACGGCTGGCTGCATAACGTGAAGCCCAACGTGATGGCGAACAACAAACTCAAATACTGGCGCGTGGAGGCGGAGCGGCGCGATTCGTTGCGAGCCGGGTGGAATCAGCCCCGGCTGTGGCCGCTGTGGCTGAGTGCGGCGGCGTTGCTGCTGTTCGTTGTGTGGATGTGGCGCGTGTTAAGCAAGCGGGAGGAGGCGAAGTCATGACGAGTCGTGAGAAAAGAACCCCCCTCAGTCCCCCCTTGTCAGGGGGGAAGCGATCGTCCGGTCGCATGCGGCATCACGACAGCGCGGCCCTCAGTCCCCCCTTGTCAGGGGGGAAGCGATCGTCGTTGAATAGTCTGCCCGACGATATGCCGCGTCACGACTCCTCCCCTGAATTGGGTCAAGCAGGCAATCCGCATAGCGGATGCTCGCAAAAGGGGAGGTTGGGAGGGCCAATAAGCAGAAGCTCTAACAGCTCCTCCCCTGACAAGGGGAGGTTGGGAGGGGTTGCTTGTTTTATTCCTTATGACAAAAGACTTACCGCGTTAGCCCGCGAAAATCGTAAGAATCCAACCGGGCCTGAAAGCCGTATGTGGAACGAAATTCTGCGTATGCGCCATTTTTCAGATTTTAAATTCCTGCGGCAAAAACCGATTGATCGTTATATCGTTGATTTCTATTGCGCGAAGTTGCGTGTGGCGATTGAGATCGACGGCGATAGCCATGCTGAATCGGTCAACGATGATCTTACGCGAACGGCGATATTGAATGCGCAGGGTGTGTCGGTGCTTCGTTATACCAACAGCGAAGTGATGCAGAACATCGAAGGGGTTTATGAAGATTTGCTGAGTAAAATTATACTAATCAATGACCGGAATAACGCGCAATGATAGCCTATTTGATTCGCCGCATTCTTTACGCCATCCCGATTCTCATCGGGGTGAATCTGCTCACCTTCGCGCTGTTCTTTGTGATCAACACGCCGGACGACATGGCGCGCATGCAGCTGGGCATCAAACGCGTGACGCCGGAGGCGATCGAGAAATGGAAGCTGCAGCGCGGTTATGACAAGCCGATGATGATCAACAGTGCGGCGGCCGGTACCGGAAAACTCACCGATACGATTTTCTGGCAGAAGTCCGCCAGCATGTTCGTGCTGGACTTCGGCTATTCCGATGACGGACGCAGCATCTCCCGCGAAATCGCCACGCGCATGGGCCCCAGCCTGGCGATTGCCTTGCCGACTTTTTTGATTGGATTGGTGATTTACGTCAGCTTTGCGTTGCTGATGACGCTGTTCCGCGCCACCGCACTGGACATCGCGGGCGTGGCGTTATGCGTGCTGCTGATGTCCATTTCCGGCCTGTTTTACATCATCGGCGGACAATTTCTGATCAGCAAGCTGTGGCATCTGGTGCCGATTTCCGGTTATGACGGCGGTCTGAGCAGCTTCAAGTTTGTGGTGCTGCCTATTGTGATCGGCGTGATCGGCGGCATAGGTTCCAGCAGTCGCTGGTATCGCACTATCTTTTTGGAAGAAATCGGCAAGGACTACGTGCGTACTGCGCGCGCCAAGGGTTTGTCCGAGTTGCGCGTGCTGTTCACTCATGTGCTCAAAAACGCGATGATCCCGATTCTGACCGGCGTGGTGGTAGTGATTCCCTTGCTGTTCATGGGCAGTCTGCTCACCGAGTCGTTTTTCGGTATTCCGGGTCTGGGTAGCTATACGATAGATGCGATCAACGCGCAGGATTTTTCGGTGGTGCGCGCCATGGTGTTCCTGGGCTCGCTGCTGTACATCGTCGGACTGATACTCACCGATGTTTCATACACGATGGTGGATCCACGGGTGAGGCTGCAATGATTAAAAAAACCCGTCATTCCCGCGCAAGCGGGAATCCAGATGATCAAAAGTATTCTCGCAAGGCGAGACGATATCTTGCTTTTGCCCACTACGCGGAGTTTTTGTATTGCTGGATTCCCGCCCCACGCCTTCGCGGGGGCAGGCTCTGCGCGGGAATGACGTTCGGGGGTGTTTTGTGAGCTTTATGCCCGTCATCCTGTGGAGCGATGCGCTGGTATTTCTGCTGCTGGCCGCGTGCGGTGCGGTAACCTGGTATGTGCGCCGTCAGGAGCATCTGCTGTTGCCCTGGCGGCGCGTGGCGCAAAGCAGTGTGGCGATGGTCTCCTTGCTGGTGCTGTCGCTTTTTTTGCTGGTCGGCGGGCTGGATACCTTGCACTACCGGGTTGCGTTACAGGATAACAATGGCGACCGGACGGTGTATTCGCCCGAAGTGCTGAGCGTATTCGACAAGCTGGTCGAGCCCTTGCGCCTGCACACCGAGAAGACCTATTCCGCACCGCTGGCAGTGACGCTCTATGCGAAGGAAAGCATTACCGATGCACAGGGGCGCGTGGTGCGTGAGTATCCGAGGCTGCAATACGGCGGGGCGCATCTGAGTGACGCAGCGCAGCGTGACGGGGATGTGGTGCAGCGGGCGCTAATGGGTGCGGCGAGTGGTGTTGTGTTGGCGTTGCTGTTGTTTTTCGTAGCGAATTTCAAGGCGCGGCGCGCGGTCGTCGTCGCCACGCTGATCCTCGCCGCGCTGATCGGCATGACGATGAATCTGGCTGCTGTCTATCATGTGCTGGGTACCGACAAGGTCGGTCAGGATGTCTTGTATCTGGCGCTCAAGAGCATACGCACGGGTTTGATCATCGGCACGGTGACCACGCTGGTGACCTTGCCGCTGGCGCTGTTTCTGGGGGTGGCGGCAGGCTATTTCAGAGGCTGGGTGGACGATGTGATCCAGTATGTCTATACCGTGCTGAGTTCTATTCCCAGCGTGCTGCTGATCGCGGCGGCGGTGCTGATGATGCAGGTGACCATAGATACGCATCCCGGCTGGTTCGATACCGCGGCTGCGCGCGCCGACCTGCGACTGGTGTTCCTTTGTCTGATCCTGGGCATGACCAGCTGGACCGGGCTGTGCCGTTTGCTGCGCGGCGAGACGCTCAAATTGCGTGAGATGGAATATATCCAGGCGGCGCAATCGTTCGGTGTGTCGTCCCTGCGAATATTGTCGCGCCACATCATGCCCAACGTGATGCACATTATCCTGATCGCACTGGTGATGGATTTCTCTGCGCTGGTGCTGGCCGAGGCGGTGCTGTCCTATGTCGGCGTCGGCGTGGATCCTTCCATGATCAGCTTCGGTACCATGATCAACGGCGCACGGCTGGAAATGGCGCGCGAACCGATGGTGTGGTGGGCGCTGGTCGCCGCGTTCGGTTTCATGCTGGTGCTGGTGCTGGCGGCCAACCTGTTTGCCGACGCGGTGCGTGATGCGTTCGATCCCAGATTGAACCGGACGTAGTGGTGTCCATACCCTCTTTATAGATGTTTTTGCTTTCCACCGGACTTTTTGGCTTTCGGTTATTAAGATTTTGTTTCATGTGTTATCCTTGGCAGCGGTCAAAAATAGTGGATTTCCCCGGAAATTTCCAGATAATTAATCTGGGAGCTGGTTGGAACCGTTATATGACAACGATTGCAGCGTGAGAGAGGGATGGATTTGGGTTCCGGCGCCGTGAGGCGTGAGAGTTTGAATCACCTTTTGCACCTGTATCCCATTCAAATTCAATTTCAAGGAAATACAGCATGCCCAGCGTAGAAACTGTGAGCGCGTTAGAACGTCGCCTGAACGCATCCATTACCCAGCAAGCCCTTAGCGGTCAAATTGCTGCCCGTTTGAAACATTTCGGGCGTACCGCAAAAATATCCGGATTCCGCCCTGGTAAAATCCCGACAAAAATTCTGGATCAGCACTTTGGTGCGCAGGCTCGTCAGGAATCGCTGAGCGATATTGTGCAACGTTCGTTTGCCGAAGCCGTGCAGGCCAATGCGTTGAAAGTGGCGGGTGATCCGTCATTTGAAATCACGACCAACAATCTGGATGCGGATGAGATTGAATACAGTGCGACTTTCGAGGTTTATCCCGAGGTGGTGCTGGGTGATGTGGGCGGCGTATCGGTGGAACGTGCAACGTATGAGCTGAGCCAGACTGATGTGGATAATACGATTGCTACGTTGCGCAAACAGCGCGCAACTTACGAAGCAGTTACGCGTGCGGCTCAGAATGACGATAAGGTTGTGATTGATTTTGTCGGCAAGCTGGACGGGGTGGTATTTCAAGGGGGTGAAGCCCGTGAATATCCGGTTACGCTGGGTTCGGGGCGCATGTTGCCGGAATTTGAAGCGGCTATCGCCGGCATGAATATCGGTGAGGTCAAATCGTTCGACATGACTTTTCCGGAAAACTATCACGGCAAGGATGTGGCGGGCAAACAAGTAACCTTCACGATTACGCTGAACAGCGTCGAGGCGCCGGTGCTGCCTGAAGTGGATGCGGAATTTGCCAAGTCGGTCGGCGTCGCCGAGGGTGATGTGGTTAAGCTTGAACAGGAAATTCGCAGCAATCTGGAGCGTGAAGTGACGCGCCGCCTGAAGGGGCGCAACAAGGAAGCTGCGATGGATGTCTTGCTGAAAGTTGCACAATTCGATTTGCCCAAGGCGCTGGTGCAGTGGGAATCGCAGCGTCTGATGCAGCAAACCGCGCAGGAAATGGAACAGCGCGGCATGACCACAAAGAATATGCAACTGCCATTGGAATTGTTCCGTGAACGTGCCGAGAAGCGTGTCAAGCTGGGCTTGATTCTGGCTGATCTGGTGGAAAAATTTGACTTGAAGGCGCAGCCGGAGAAAGTTCGTGTGCTGATTGAAGATTACGCGCAGAGTTTTGATCATCCTGAAGATGTGGTGCGTTGGTACTATGCCGATCCCGCACGTTATCAGGAAATAGAGAATCTGGTGCTGGAAGAAAATGCCGTCGATTGGGTGTTTTCCCGCGCTCAGGTAACTGATAAGGCTGTGGCGTTTGCAGAATTGATGGGGAATTAATATGCATTACCACGACAATCTTTTGTCAGGACACAGGCAGGAGCCGCAGAATATCGGCATGATCCCGATGGTTGTTGAAACCAGCGGTCGCGGCGAGCGGGCATACGATATTTATTCGCGCCTGCTTAAGGAGCGTGTGGTGTTCCTGGTGGGTGAGGTTAACGATCACAGCGCGAATCTGATTGTGGCGCAAATGTTATTTCTGGAGTCTGAGAATCCGGACAAGGACATACACTTGTACATCAATTCGCCGGGTGGCTCGGTGACGGCAGGCATGGCAATCTACGATACCATGCAATTTATCAAGCCCGATGTCAGTACGCTGTGTATCGGGCAGGCGGCCAGTATGGGCGCATTTCTGCTGACGGCTGGCGAGAAGGGTAAGCGATTCTGCCTGCCCAATTCGCGCGTAATGATCCATCAGCCTTTGGGCGGTTTCCGCGGACAGGCTTCTGATATAGAGATTCATGCAAGAGAAATTCTTTATTTGAAGCAGAAGCTTAATCAGATGCTGGCGCAGCATACAGGCAAAACTGTCGAAGTCATTGAGCGCGATACAGATCGCGACAATTTCCTGAGTGCGGCGGATGCCGTGACATATGGCCTGGTAGATCAAGTGCTGGATAAGCGTGTTTAAAGATAACTTGATGAAAGATTAGTCGATATGACCAGCGATAAAAAATCAGGGGAAAAATTACTTTATTGTTCCTTCTGCGGCAAGAGCCAGCACGAAGTTCGTAAACTGATTGCGGGGCCATCGGTGTTCGTGTGTGATGAGTGCATTACCCTGTGTAACGACATCATGCGTGAAGAGTTGCAGGGTGATACAGCCAAAGGTGAAAAGACCGACCTGCCTGTACCCAAGGATATTTGCGCGACACTGGATGAGTATGTTATCGGGCAGGAGCGTGCGAAACGCATTCTTTCTGTAGCGGTGTACAACCACTACAAACGGCTCAAGTCTAATGTCAACGATGGTGTTGAGTTGTCCAAGAGCAATATTTTGCTGCTGGGCCCAACCGGTTCCGGCAAGACGCTGCTGGCACAAACGCTGGCACGCATGCTGGATGTGCCCTTTGTGATGGCGGATGCGACCACGCTGACTGAAGCGGGATATGTGGGCGAAGACGTCGAAAACATCATACAAAAGCTGTTGCAGGCTTGTGACTACAACGTCGAGAAGGCGCAGCGCGGTATTGTGTATGTAGATGAAATCGATAAGATTTCCCGTAAATCGGACAATCCTTCCATTACCCGGGATGTGTCCGGTGAGGGTGTGCAACAGGCTTTGCTCAAGTTGATTGAGGGCACCAAGGCTTCGATTCCGCCGCAAGGTGGACGTAAGCATCCGAATACGGAATTTCTGCAAGTGGATACCACCAATATATTATTTATTTGCGGTGGCGCATTCGACGGCCTGGAAAAGATCATACGCAATCGTTCCGCCAAGGCAGGTATTGGTTTCGGTGCAACCGTTCGTTCTGTGGATGAGCGTAAAACGGGTGAAACATTGCGCGACGTGGAACCTGAAGATCTGGTCAAGTTTGGTTTGATCCCCGAATTTGTCGGGCGTTTGCCGGTGGTGGCTACGCTGGAAGAGCTGGATGAAGCGGCGATGAAACAGATTCTGACCGAACCCAAGAATGCACTGACCAAGCAGTATCACAAGCTGTTTGCGATGGAAGGGGTGGAGTTGGAGTTTCGCGAAGGCGCTTTGCTGGGAATTGCCAAAAAAGCCCTGTCGCGCAAGACCGGCGCGCGTGGTTTGCGCTCAATTCTGGAACAGGCGCTGCTGGATGTCATGTTCGATCTTCCTTCAATGGATAATGTCAGCAAAGTGGTGTTGGACGAATCCGGTTCTGCGGGTGAAATCAAACCCATCATTGTGTACTCGGATACGCACAAGGCAGCCTAATCCATCAGGCGCTACCTAACGGGCATGAAAAACCTGATAATGAAACCCGCCATGCCCGTTCCCTCACCCCCGTTCCCCCTCTGATGGAACTGCTAGCCATTCCACTAAGCCAGCACACACTAAAGGGCACAAGAGCTGGCAAGTGGCTGGTTATCCCAAAGGGTGAGGAGTACGGTTCGTCGCTGCGCGAGTTTCACGTTAACGCTTGAAAAGTTTCGGAAGCCGGTTGTCCCCGGTTTCCGGATTTTTCATATATCTTGTCCCGCTAGGGATTGAATTCGCTCAAGCTGCCCCCACGTAGCTCTCCTGACAACGAATAGGTTATTGCCATGTCCGCACAAGATACCCAAGATTTTATTGAACGCCACCCGCTGTTGCCTTTGCGCGACGTGGTGGTTTTTCCGCATATGGTCATTCCGCTGTTTGTCGGTCGAGCCAAGTCGATTAAGGCACTGGAACTGGCGATGGAGGAGGGGAAGCCCATCGTACTGGTTGCGCAGAAAACGGCCTCCAAGGATGATCCCGGTACGGATGATTTATTCACCATCGGCAGTATGGCGAATGTTCTGCAAATGCTTAAGCTGCCGGATGGTACGGTGAAGGTGCTGGTGGAAGGCACGCAGCGGGTCAATGTGCTGCGGGTTGATGATGTGGACAGCCATTTTGTTGCCGAGGTTGAAGTTATTCCTGCAGAAGATGGCGCAGGGAGCGAAACCGAGGCGATGCGCCGCGCCCTGATCGCGCAGTTTGAACAGTATGTCAAACTTAACAAGAAAATCCCTCCTGAGATACTGTCCTCCCTGACGGGCATCGATGATGCGGGTCGCCTGGCCGATATTGTGGCTGCCCATTTGCCGCTCAAGCTGGAACAAAAACAGGAAGTGCTGGAAATTTATGCCGTTCAAAAACGTCTGGAGCACCTGCTGGGTTTGCTCGAAGGCGAGATTGATATTCTGCAGGTCGAGAAGCGTATCCGTGGGCGCGTCAAGCGTCAGATGGAAAAGAGTCAGCGCGAGTACTATCTCAATGAACAGGTCAAGGCGATTCAGAAAGAGTTGGGCGAAGACGAGGATGGCGCAGATTTTGATGGTTTAGACAAAAAAATCAAAGCGGCCTACATGCCCAAGGAAGCGCGTGCCAAGGCCGAGGCGGAGTTGAAGAAGTTGCGCCTGATGTCGCCCATGTCAGCCGAAGCCACCGTGGTGCGTAATTATATCGATGTGCTGATCGGCCTGCCGTGGAAGAAAAAGACCAAGATCAGCGCCGATCTCAAGCAGGCTGAAGTGGTGCTGGAAGAGGATCACTACGGTTTGGACAAGGTCAAGGAACGCATCCTTGAATATCTGGCTGTACAACAGCGGGTAGATAAACTGAAAGCGCCGATCTTGTGTCTGGTTGGTCCGCCGGGTGTGGGCAAGACCTCGCTCGGTCAGTCCATTGCGCGTGCCACCAATCGCAAATTTGTGCGCATGTCACTGGGTGGCGTTCGTGATGAATCTGAAATACGCGGCCATCGCAGGACTTATATCGGCTCCATGCCCGGCAAAATATTGCAGAACATGAGCAAAGTTGCGGTGAAAAACCCGTTGTTCCTGCTGGATGAAGTGGACAAGATGGGCATGGACATGCGCGGCGATCCGTCGGCAGCATTGCTGGAGGTGCTAGATCCGGAGCAAAACAGCACTTTTGTGGATCACTATGTTGAGGTGGAATACGATCTGTCCGACGTGATGTTTGTCGCGACGGCCAATACCTTGAATATTCCGGATGCCTTGCTGGACCGCATGGAAATTATTCATGTATCCAGTTATATGGAAGACGAGAAAATCAACATTGCTACCCGCTATCTGGTGCCCAAGGCCATCAAGAACAATGGTCTTAAGCCTGAGGAAATCTCCATTACCGAGACTGCGTTGCGCGATATCGTGCGTTATTACGTGCGCGAGGCGGGGGTGCGCGGTCTGGAGCGTGAAATTTCCAAGATTTGCCGCAAGGTGGTGAAGGCGCTGTTGCTGAAGACGCGGGAAAGCAAAGTGGTGATCAATTCACGCAATCTGGATAAATATCTCGGTGTGCGCCGTCACTCATACGGCGTAGCTGAAAAGCACAATCAGGTCGGTCAGGTGACTGGGCTCGCCTGGACTGAAGTCGGCGGTGAGTTGTTGACGATCGAGACCGTGGTATTGCCGGGTAAGGGAAAAACCACTACCACCGGCAAGCTGGGTGAAGTCATGCAGGAATCCATACAGGCGGCCTTGAGCGTGGTGCGCAGCCGTACCAAGCGTCTGGGTATCGATGATGACTTTTATCAGAAAACTGATCTGCACATCCACTTGCCGGAAGGCGCCATTCCCAAGGATGGTCCGAGCGCGGGCGTCGGCATGTGTACCGCGATGGTTTCTGCCTTGACGGGGATACCTGTACGTGCCGATGTGGCCATGACGGGTGAAATTACTTTGCGCGGGGAAGTGTTGCCGATAGGCGGATTGAAAGAGAAGTTGATTGCTGCGCAGCGCGGTGGCATCAAGATAGTGCTGATACCAGAGGAAAACGTCAAGGATCTGGCTGATATTTCCGACAATGTGAAGAGCAAATTGGACATCCATCCGGTTAAGTGGATAGAGCAGGTGTTGGAAATGGCGCTTGAACGCAAGCCGGAGCCCCGTGAGGAAGTGGTGGCCGTGTCTGCTGAGCTGACGGGTGACGCAAAGCTGGTCGAGCCCGTTGTGGCAACCAAGCATTAACTTTCTGCTTATTAGCTTGACCAAAGTTCTGCGGCCTTGATATAAAGCGCCCTGGGGTGTGGGCTGTATGATTTAGTGTTTGGTCTTTTAATTACTTGCGAAGGAGATGTACGTGAACAAATCTGATTTGGTTGATGCAATTTCAAAGTCCGCTGGTATTTCCAAGGCATCCGCCGGTCGTGCGCTGGATGGTACGATTGAAGCCATTAAAAACGCGCTAAAAGATGGCGAGGAAGTGAGCCTGGTCGGCTTCGGTTCGTTCTGCGTTGATGATCGCGCTGGCCGTACGGGCCGTAATCCACGTACGGGAGAAGCCATCACCATTAAGGCCGCGAAAGTTCCCAAATTTCGCGCTGGCAAAGGTTTGAAAGATGCTGTAAACTAGTCGTCTTTGCTGGGTGCTTAGCTCAGTTGGTAGAGCGTCGCCCTTACAAGGCGAATGTCGGCGGTTCGAGCCCGTCAGCACCCACCAATTTGGTAAATAGTGAGTGGTAAGTGGCTAGTGTTACAAGTTTTGGAGTGGTAGTTCAGTTGGTTAGAATACCGGCCTGTCACGCCGGGGGTCGCGGGTTCGAGTCCCGTCCACTCCGCCAAATTGAGGCGAACGAAAGTTCGCCTTTTTTCATATCTGTCGTTTAAAAAACGCTTGGAGTCTTGTCGCTATGTTTGATTTTGTTCGTGAAAAAAGAAGAGTGGTGCAAATAGTCCTGGTGTTGATTATTTTGCCATTTGCATTCTTTGGCCTGGAGTCATATCAAAGCTCAGGTGAATCCGCCGCGCCAGCGACTGTAAATGGAAAGAAAATTTCTCAGCAGGAATTTGAGGTTGCCTTGCGTCAGCAGCAGGATAGAATGCGCCAGATGCTGGGCGCTAATTTTGATCCTGCCATGTTCGAAACGGACGAGATGAAGCAGGCTGTTCTGGATAATCTGGTCGCGCAACGTCTGTTGATTGAACGTGCAGAGGCGGTCGGTTTGATGGTGACAGATGAACAGGTGGCTCAGGTTATCGATGGAATTGACGCATTTAAAGAGGGCGGGAAATTCGATCAGGCGCGTTATGCCAGTGCCCTGGCCAATCAAAATATGTCGCCGTTGATGTTTGAGGCGCGCGTCAAGGATGATCTGCTCGGGCAGCAGTTGCGTGAAGCGTATGTGCAAAATGGCTACGCGTCCAATAGCGCCGCAAACAATATCATTTCGATAAACGAACAGCAGCGCATGGTTAGCGTAGCGCATGTATCAGCGCAATCCTTTGTCGTGCAAGCCAGCGTCGAAGAGGCTGCAATCAAAGCCTATTACGATCAGAATCAAAAGGAATTTCAGCTTCCGGAGCAGGCCAGAGTCGAATATGTGAAATTTGCCATCAATGACTTGATGTCTAAGTCGGATGTCAAGAGTGAAGATGCTCGTAAATATTATGATGAGCACTTGCCTGAATTTTCCACGCCTGAACAACGGCAGGCCGCCCATATTTTATTGACTGTTGCAGCGACCGCGCCACAGGCGGAGCAGGATGCGGCCAGAGCCAAAGCCGAGCAGTTGCTGAAGCAGGTCAAACAGAATCCGGCGCAGTTTGCTGAGCTGGCTAAACTCAACTCACAAGATCCCGGGTCGGCAATGAACGGAGGCGATCTGGGTTTGTTTGGTCGCGGCATGATGGTGAAACCCTTTGAAGAGGCTGTGTTCTCGCTCAAGCCTGGGGGAATTAGTGAGCTGGTAAAATCCGATTTCGGTTATCACATCATCAAGCTGGTCGCGATCAAATCATCTGATGCCTTGGCGTTTGATGGGGTGCGCGATGCCATTCTGACTAAACTTCGCCAGCAAAAGGCATTGGATAATTTTGCTGAATTGGCTGAGAAATTCAGCAATACCGTGTATGAGCAGAGCGATACGTTAAAGCCGGCCGCTGAGCTGTTGGGTGTGCAGATTGAGCAAAGCGCCTGGCTGGTAAAAGGAGCGACTTCCGGTGATATCTGGACTGCCAAGATGATGCAGGCGGTGTTTAGCGATGATGCTGTCAAAAACAAGCGTAATACGGCTGCAATCGAGGTCGCTGCCGACACGATGGTCGCTGCGCGCATACTGGAGCACAAACCAGCTACTGCTCGTGCCTTGGCGGAAGTCCAGGAAATGATCAAACAAAAATTAATACGTCAAAAAGCACTGGACATGGCGGCTAAACAAGGTAGAATGCTGCTCGGTCAATTGCAGCAGGGCAGTAAGCCTGTGTTGAATTGGTCGGTTGCTCAGACGATTACCCATGCTCAACATGGTGCGCTGGATGTAGCGATGGTGCGCCAGATATTTCAAGCGAATAAATCCAATCTGCCTCAGTATGTTGGTGCTGAATCCCAGCAGGACGGGTTTGTATTGGTACGCGTGGATGGCATTAAAGAAGGTGAAAAGCCTGATGAAGTGAAGCTGGCGCGTTATGTGCAACAATTGCGTCAGATGACAGGTGACGAACTGTTTCAGGCTTATTTGGCGGATGCCAGGCTGAAAGCTGAGATTAAATTGAATTTGCCTAAAACGGCTGCGGATAAACCCTAATCGCTACTGTTTGGGCGTGATGTTGTAAATAGAGAGAATTACGGGTGCTTAGCTCAGTTGGTAGAGCGTCGCCCTTACAAGGCGAATGTCGGCGGTTCGAACCCGTCAGCACCCACCAGGCAAAGCTGGTAGCTCATAGCGAGTAGCCGGTGATGAGTAGTAGCAGTTTTGGAGTGGTAGTTCAGTTGGTTAGAATACCGGCCTGTCACGCCGGGGGTCGCGGGTTCGAGTCCCGTCCACTCCGCCAATATTAATTAAGTCGTTGAGAAATCAACGGCTTTTTTTATTCTAAAAATTCCCGGTTTGGTCGCGCAGTGACAGGCTACAAAAATCTATCCAGTAGTTTGCGGCTATGGGCATCCAGTTGTTCCATGTCGCGCACCCTGAACGAAACGCCGTGGCTGTCGGTTATGAGCAGGGCTGCGGGGGGCAAACGGCGGATGTGATCCTCGGCTTTTAGATGCAGTTCGGTTGCGCCGCGATCCGTGGCTATTTGCCAGGTGCTGGGTGTGGCGAAACTGGATACCTGGTTGATGCGCTGGATTTCTGGCGTGAACTCGCGATTGCCCAGTTCTTCTTCAAGCAGCGTGCGAATTTCCGCAGATAAGTCAGCCAGATTTTCTATCCACGCCAGTTCATGACCGTCACTACTTGTCAGTGAGATGCCTTCTTCAGGTGCGGCGATCGGAAAGGCGCGTACCGGGACGACGTCCTGATGGATATCGCCCTGGCAGGAGGTGAACTCCAGTCGCCCAGCGGCGTTGCGTTGTAAGGTGAAGTTGCTCATGCGCTTACCTTGTGATCAAGCTGGATGCTGCGGCTTGTGTCTGCATCATCCATGTCTGTGTCCACGTTGCGCGCCTGAGCCTGATACAGACGGTAATACGCGCCTGCACTAGCCATCAGTTCGTCGTGACTGCCTATCTCGACGATCTCGCCCTTGTCCATGACCACCAGACGGTTGGCCTTGTGCAGCGTGGACAGGCGGTGGGCGATAGCGATGGTGGTGCGGCCTTGTACCAGATTGTCCAGCGCCTTCTGGATTTCCTGTTCAGTCTCGGTATCGACCGAGGCGGTGGCTTCGTCAAGTATCAGGATGCGCGGATCTATCAGCAGCGCGCGGGCGATGGAGATACGCTGACGTTCACCGCCCGACAGACCCTGCCCGCGTTCGCCGACCAGCGAGTCGTAGCCGTGCGGCAGGCGCAGAATGAATTCATGCGCATGGGCGGCGCGGGCGGCAGCAACGATTTCCGTGCGCGTCGCAGCAGGTTTGCCGTAGGCAATGTTCTCCGCGATGCTGCCGAAGAACAGAAACGGCTCCTGCAATACCAGGCCGATATGGCGGCGATAGTCGGCAACAGGCAGGGAGCGGATATTGATGCCATCCACGCTGATCGCACCCTCGCTGACATCGTAAAAACGACACATCAGGTTGACCAGCGTGCTCTTGCCTGAGCCGCTGTGACCGACCAGACCTATCATTTCGCCAGGCTGTATGGTCAGGTTCAGCCCCTTGATCACGGCGCGGTTGCCATAGCGGAATCCGGCGTCGCGTATCTCGATTCGTCCGGTGATTTTGTCCAGATGAATCGGATTGACTGGTTCGGGTACGCTGGAAACGTGGTCGAGTATGTCGAAGATGCGCTTGGCCGCCGCCGCTGATTTTTGCGTGACGGAAACGATGCGGCTCATGGAGTCGAGGCGCGCATAGAAGCGGCTGATGTAGGCCAGAAACGCCAGCAGTACGCCGACGGTGATCTCGTTGTGCGAGACCAGCCAGATACCGAACGCCCACACCACCAGCAGTCCGATCTCGGTCAGCAGGGAGACGCTGGGCGAGAACAGCGACCATATCTTGTTGATGCGGTCATTGACCTGCAGATTGTGCTGGTTGGCGATGCGGAAGCGTTCCGCTTCGCGTCCTTCCTGAGCGAACGCCTTGACCACGCGGATACCGGGTATCGTGTCGGCCAGCACGTTGCTCACTTCCGACCAGACGCGATCAATCTTTTCAAAGCCGGTGCGCAGGCGGTCGCGCACGTTGTGTATCATCCAGGCGATGAAGGGCAGCGGCAGCAAAGTGGCCAGTGCCAGCCAGGGATTGATGGAGAAAAGGATCGCGGCCGTCATGGCAATCATCAGCACGTCGGTTGCAAAATCAAGCAGATGCAGTGACAAAAACACGCAGATGCGATCCGACTCCGAGCCGATGCGCGACATCAGGTCGCCGGTGCGTTTGCCGCCAAAATATTCCAGCGACAGGCGCAGCAGATGCTCATAGGTGATGGTGCGCAGATCGGCGCCTATGCGTTCGCTGACCAGCGCGAGGATATAGGTTTTCGCCCAGCCCAGTCCCCAGGCCAGCAGTGCCGAGCCGAACAATCCGGCCAGCAGCCAGGCTACCAGGCCGAAATCGATAGGCACGCCGTTCTGGTACGGAATCAGCACACGGTCCATCAATGGGATGGTGAGGTAGGGCGGCACCAGCGTGGCGGCCGTGGAGCCCAGCATCAGCAGAAAACCGCTCAGCAGCTGCCAGCGGTAAGGACGGGCAAAACGCCACAGGCGGAACAGCGTCCAGGTTGAAGGGGGCGCATTGATCGTGCCGCTACAGTGCGGGCATTCCTGCTGGTCGTCCGGATAGGGGGTCAGGCAATCCGGGCAGCACTCCGGCGTCGCGTGCTGCACAGCAACTCCTGTGAGAAAGCACGCGAGTTGCTGCTTGAACTGTTTGACGAAGCGCGTTGCCTGGATGTTACGGGCCAGCGTGTAAAACCAGTAGGCCAGACGCACTTCACCCTCAAACAGCTCGATACGTCCCACTCCGCCATGATCGTATTGCTGAATGCGCAGCCCGTCGCGATAGTGATACTCGCTGGCCGCTTGCGGGTTGTCGAAGGAAAGTAGTCGCTGCCCGGTAATCAGCAGCAAGCCCGGAGAAAAATTCAGACGTGCATCGAGATTGATCTCCAGCCACACCTGAACTTCTTCCCCGTCGGCCAGTCGTGACTGTACGCTGGCGCGCCATGCGTCCGGAAGTGATGTTTCGGAATGTGTCGGAGTGTTCACGGGCGGCGATATTACTACAATACAAGGCTCTGACAAGCGATTTTACGGGATGCTCTGGTACACTTAAACACTGCGGTAAACCAAATGGCTGCGGCCAGCGTTCACCCCTGCGTTTACCCGAATAGGTGTCGCGGGATATTCACCCTTTAATTCATCGGAAAGTGTTGATGGAGTTTCTCAAAATATTGCCTCTGCGTGGCCCGAACATCTGGACTTATCGCCCCGTGCTGGAGGTGTGGCTGGACATCGGTGTATTGGAAGATTCACCCTCCAATACGATCCCCGGATTTTATGAACGACTCACGGCCTGGCTGCCGACTCTGGTCGAACACCGCTGCGGCGTAGGTGAACGGGGCGGTTTCCTGTTGCGTTTGCGCGAGGGTACCTGGCCGGGACACATCCTGGAACACATCACCCTCGAACTGCAAAATCTGGCGGGTATGCAGAGCGGCTTCGGCAAGGCGCGCAGCACGTCGGTGCGCGGGGTTTATAAAGTCGTGGTGCGTTCGCGCAACGAACAGGTGAGTCGCGCCGCACTGCATGAGGCGCGCGAGCTTATTCTGGCGGCGATGCAAGACAAATCGTTTGACGTACCCGCGGCGGTGGCAAGGTTGCACGATATGGTGGACTCACTGTGTCTGGGGCCGAGTACGGCTTGCATCGTGGATGCGGCGACAGCACGGGGTATCCCGTCTATCCGCCTGACGGAAGGCAATCTGGTGCAGCTGGGCTATGGCGCACGTCAGCACCGCATCTGGACCGCAGAAACCGACCAGACCAGCGCCATTGCCGAGGGAATTTCCAGAGACAAGGATTTGACCAAAACCTTGTTGCAGGCATGCGGCGTACCTGTTCCTGAAGGCCGCATCGCGGAGAGCCCGGCAGATGCCTGGGAGGCTGCAGAAGACATCGGCTTGCCGGTGGTCGTTAAACCTTCCGACGGCAATCACGGGCGTGGCGTATCCACCGAACTGATGACGCGCGAGGAAGTCGAGGCGGCGTTCAAGCTGGCCGACGAAGAGGGTAGCGAAGTCATCGTCGAGCGCTTTGTGCGTGGTAACGAGCACAGGCTGCTGGTGGTAGGCGGACGTCTGGCAGCAGCGGCGAGAGGTGAGTCGGCCTTTGTGTCGGGCAATGGTCGTTCGACCATTGCCGAACTGATAGACGCCCAGATTAATACTGATCCGCGTCGGGGCAGCAGCGAAGACTGCCCGCTGAACGTGATCCGCCTGGAAGACGATGCGGCAGTCAGGTTTGAAATCGCCCGGCAGGGTTACACGGCAGATACAATCCCGCCGGAAGGCAGGCAGGTACTGATCCAGCGTAACGGCAATGTGGCATTCGATGTGACCGAGCTGGTGCATCCCGAGGTGGCGGCAACGGTCTCGCTCGCTGCACGCATCGTCGGGCTTGATATCGCCGGAGTGGATCTGGTGGCAGAGGATATTACGCGTCCGCTGGCGGAACAGGGTGGCGCCATAGTCGAAATCAATGCCGGTCCCGGCCTGCTGATGCACCTCAAGCCTGCGTCCGGCAAGGCGCAACCGGTCGGCGCGGCCATCGTGGAGAACTTGTTCCCCGATGTTGAAAACGGCCGCATCCCTGTGGTCGGTATTTGTGGTACGCATGGCAAAACGCAGGTTGCACGCATCGTGGCAAGATTGCTGAAGCTGTCTGGAAAATATGTCGGACTGGCCAGCAGTGAGGGGCTTTGTTTTGATAAACGTGTCGTGGATAAACGCAATGCTGCGACCTGGGCGGCGGCGCAAAAAGTATTGCTGAATCGTTCGGTAGAGGCCGCGGTAATTGAGAACAGTATCGCGACGATTTTGTCCGAGGGCCTGGGTTATGATCGCTGTCAGGTCGGCATCGTGACCAACATTGATCCGTCCAGCCATTTCGGCGAATATTATATTGAGACCGCCGAGCAGGTATGCAATGTGCTGCGTACCCAGGTTGATGTCGTGCTTGCCGAGGGGGTGGCCGTGCTCAATGCGTCCGACCCGCTGGTGGCGCAGCTGGCCGAGTATTGCGATGGCGAGGTGATTTTCTTTTCCAGTGACGCTGCCTCGCCTGTCATTACAGCGCATTCCGAGAAAGCGGGACGTGCCGTGTGGGTACGGGAGGGTGTCATCGTACTGAGCGCGGGCGCGCAGGAAATTGTCCTGTTCAGGCTGGCGTCACTACCCGTGCAGGATGCTGAATCTGAACGCCAGCAACTGGATAATGTGCTGGCCGCTATTGCGGCGGCGTGGGCGCTGGGCGTTTCTGTCGATCTTATTCGCGCAGGCATTGCAACATTTGAAGTGGAACGCGCTGATTCTTCGGCACGCTAATACAAAGGAAACTCCCGATGGAAGTGTCACGTATCCGCGCCCTGCGCGGCCCCAATCTGTGGAGCAGGCATACTGCCATTGAGGCCATCGTGTCTTGTTCCGAGGCTGAATGCAGCATTGCTCAAGTCCGGGGTTTTGAGGCGCGTTTACGCGCGCATTTTCCGGGAATCGGCTTGTTGCAAGTGCCGGGGCATAGCGAAGCCATCGCGATGGCGCATGTACTGGAAGTGGCTGCGCTCGGGCTGCAAGCGCAGGCCGGATGTCCTGTTTCCTTCAGTCGCACGACGCTTACACAGGAAGCGGGTGTGTATCAGGTGGTATTTGAATATGTCGAGGAAGCAGTAGGTAGATTGGCCTTCAAGTTCGCACAAATGCTATGCCGTGCGGCCGCCGAAGATTTGCCTTTTGACCTTGCAGCCGCTCTGGCTGAGCTGCGCGAGTTGGACGAGGACGTACGTATGGGCCCCAGCACGGCTTCCATCGTTGAGGCGGCGGTTCGGCGTGGTTTTCCTTATCGTCGCCTGACCGCGGGCAGTCTGGTGCAGTTCGGTTGGGGCAGTAAACAGCGCCGTATTCAGGCTGCCGAGACGGATCGCAGCAGTGCCATTGCCGAGGCGATTGCACAGGACAAGGAATTGACCAAGAGGCTGCTTGATGCGGCGGGGGTGCCGGTGCCACAGGGCAGGCCGGTGCGCGATGCGGCCGATGCCTGGCTTGCGATGTGCGAGATAGACGCCCCGGTGGTCGTCAAGCCCATGGATGGCAATCAGGGTAAGGGCGTGACGGTCAACATCGACTCACGCGATCATTTGAACATGGCCTATGCGGCCGCCGCTGAAATCAGTTCGGAGGTATTGGTCGAGCGGTTTATTCCCGGCAGCGATTTTCGTATGCTGGTGGTGGGCAATCAACTGGTGGCCGCCGCCCGCCGCGAACCACCCATGGTGATCGGTGACGGCGTGCACAGCGTGCGCGAACTGGTCGAACAGGTAAACAGCGATCCCCGGCGTGGCGATGGGCATGCTACCTCCTTGACCAAAATGCGTATCGACAGTATTGCACTGGCCAGACTGGAAGTGCAGGGTTACACGGCTGACTCGATTCCGGACAAGGGCAAGTGCGTGGTGTTGCGCAATAACGCCAATCTCAGCACGGGCGGAACGGCGACGGATGTCACCGAGGATGTGCATCCTGCCCTGGCGGCCAGCGCGGTCGCGGCGGCGCAAATGATAGGCCTGGATATTTGCGGCGTGGATGTAGTGTGTGACAGTGTGCTGCGCCCAATGGAGGAACAGGGCGGCGGTATCGTCGAGGTTAATGCGGCGCCTGGTTTGCGCATGCATTTGCAGCCTTCGTTCGGCAAGGGGCGGGATGTGGGCGAGGCGATTGTAGCCTCGATGTTTGCCGCCGGCGAAAACGGGCGTATCCCGCTGGTGGCTGTCGCAGGTACCAACGGCAAAACCACCACGGTGCGATTGATCGCGCATATTCTGGGTTGCCAGGGCTTGCGTGTCGGCATGACTAACTCGGATGGTGTTTACATTCATGGGAAACGCATAGACACCGGAGATTGCAGCGGCCCCAAGAGCGCGCGCAATGTGTTGATGCATCCCGATGTCGATGCGGCGGTATTCGAGACGGCGCGCGGGGGTGTGTTGCGCGAGGGACTGGCGTTTGACCGCTGCAATGTAGCCGTGGTGACTAACATTGGCATGGGCGATCATCTGGGCCTGAATTACATCAGTACAGTGGAAGACCTGAGCGTGGTGAAACGGGTCGTCGTACAGAATGTTGCCACGGACGGTGTGGCCGTGCTCAATGCGGCCGATGCGATGTCAGCCGGCATGGCAGCGTTCTGTCCGGGTTCGGTCACATTTTTTGCGCAGGATCGTTACCATCCGGTGATGGCGGCGCACCGTGCGCAAGGTCGCCGCGTGGTGTACGTTGATGGCAGCCAGATCGTGGCGAGCGAAAACAAGGCCGAGCAGCGCGTCGAATTGAGCCAGATTCCGATCACCCGCAATGGCACGATAGGTTTTCAGATCGAAAACGCCATGGCTGCCATCGCTGCCGCCTGGGCGCTGAACGTGGATTGGGACACGATATGCAGCGGACTGGCCGGCTTCGTGAATGATGCACAGACGGCGCCCGGTCGCTTCAACTTCTTCGATTATCGCGGCGCTTCCGTCATTGCCGATTACGGTCACAATCCCGATGCGATACTCGCGCTGATTCCTGCCATTGAGAGCATAGCGGCGAACAGGCGCCTGGTCGTGATCAGCGGCGCGGGCGACCGGCGCGATGAAGATATCCGCCAACAAACCGAGATGCTGGGCGAGGTGTTTGACGAGGTCATCCTGTATCAGGATCAGTGTCAGCGCGGTCGCGAGGAAGGTGAAGTGCTGGCGCTGCTCAGGCAAGGCCTGGTGCAGGCCGGGCGAGCAAAACGAATCGAAGAAATTACCGGTGAATTTCTGGCCATTGATACTGCCTTGTCGCGCTTGGAGGCGGGAGATTTGTGTTTGATCCTGATCGATCAGGTTGATGAGGCGCTGGCACATATCGCGAAACGGATAGCAGAAGCCCAATGAAACTGATTCAGTCACGCGACAATCCCTTCTTCAAGGAACTAGTTAAGCTGAGCGGTTCGGCGCGTAACCGGGGCCGGGCCGGCCAGACCCTGCTCGACGGCGCACATTTGCTGGCAGCGTATCTCGATGCAGGCCATCAGCCGCGCCATATTTTACTGAACGCAGCCGCATTGCAGGATGGCGAAATTGCCGGTTTGCTGGTGCGGCTTAATGATGTGCCTGTCACGCAGCTGGATGACAAGTTGTACGCCCAGCTCAGCGAACTGAAAACGCCAACCGGCCTCCTCGCGTTGATAGACCTGCCGCAGCCGGACGTATCTGCGGCGACCAGCCGTTTTGCCTTGTTGCTGGAAGACATACAAGACCCCGGCAATCTGGGGTCGATGTTGCGTTCGGCCGGGGCTGCGGGTTGCGATGCGGTGTTTCTGTCGCCCGCTTGCGCCGATGCCTGGTCGCCCAAAGTGCTGCGCGCGTCTATGGGCGGGCATTTCTGTCTGAGCATTCACGAACAGCAGGACTTGTTAAAGGTAGCCGGGGAATTTTCAGGGATGCGATTGGCAACCACGCTGCACGCTACGCACGGTCTTTACGAGTGCGATCTGCTGGGCAGCGTCGCGTTCATGATGGGCAACGAAGGTGCCGGGTTGTCCGACGCGTTGCTGGCGTGCGCTACCCATAAGATCACTATCCCGATGCCGGGTAAGATCGAGTCGCTGAATGCGGCTGCGGCCACGGCGATTTGCCTGTTTGAAGCAGTGCGCCAGCGATTGGGTATTGGGAATTGATTTGCGTCAATACTGAGCTTACATGCTTTTAATCCCGCAATATGTGCGGTTAATAACGCTCAGGATTATTGTTAATCCTAGAAAAAGCTGTTGTCCACGAAACCCACGAAACCCACGAAACCCACGAAACCCACGAAACCCACGAAACCCACGAAACCCACGAAAAAACACGAACAAATTCAAATGCATATCCTGATTTGTTGCATCACCCGTTGGGTGCGTTGCTCAATTTATGTAGTCGATTGTTTTCTTTCGTGAATTTCGTGCTTTTCGTGGATGAAATGAGGTTTTAAGGTTAATCAA
>JAUSAO010000075.1 GCA_030652475.1 Gallionella sp.
AACCTAAAAACGGCTGTTGAGCTTCTTGTAGGTGCGAATTCATTCGCACAATCAACGTGTTCCGTGCGAATGAATTCGCACCCACGAAAACCTATAACATCTTGATCCGTTTTGTGAAATTTTCTAACTGCGTTTTCTAGGTTCAACCGACGATTGAAGCAGGACGCAAGGTTAAACAGGCGTTACTGATTCTGCCGGACAAAGCGGCTAACGATCTTGATCCGGCCTGGTTTGAGGAAGGCGAAAATATTCGCGTTGCCGACGACATCATCGGAAGACGAAGGCGCGTCTCGGGGTCAGGTCTAACATTCCAACATTTGGACAAGCACTCAGGGTCAGGCCTTTACTTTATAGTTTTCGCTCAAAAACACCTCGCTGACCAATGAATCGTCTCTACTGATACATAGTCGCAAGTCACTTTATAATATAAAATGCAAAAACTATCTTATATTGAGAGTTGTAAAATCATGCTTAATCTCATCGCCCCGCAAAGCCTGAAAGACCTAGTTGATGCAAACGCCATTCGACACGCCACCGTGGTGGCTGACAATGATGTGTTCAAAATTACCGTTAAATATGGCATGGTCGAGCGGATCGTGTCGGTTCGTACCCGCGAAGGGCAGATTAAAGAGCGTCTTTTCTCGTCCCTGGATGCCGTTGCCAAATTCATGCGTGAAAAAGTGCATCTCGCACAATATGAGGTTAATGCCGCAAATTTCCACCCCGCAACAAAACGCGTCAAACGGCCAGACACAGCGATACGATTAAAAGAGGCGCACGCTGCGCTGTCGCATAGCGACTGGTTGCAACAGAAAGTGCAAGCATCCCGCGCCGGACTGGCTGACGGTAGCAACGAGCGAATTGCACCAGATGAATGGCAGAAAATTCGTGCGAGAAAAATGGCTATGCGTGATGCACTATGAAACTGGTGGTGCGCACACAAACCTACCATGACGACCTCGATGCGATCGAGGCCTATATCGCCCAGGATAATCCAAAAGCGGGTGCTGACATGTGGTTGTACATTGATGACCAGGTCGAGCTCTTGGCGGATCCAACTTTTGTACGCAAAACAGGTCGTGTGGATGGCACATTAGAGTTAGTGCTGCACCCTAATTACATCGTGATTCTGGAAGAGGATGCGACAACTGTAACCGTGTTAAATGTGGTTCATGCGAGAAAAAAATACCCTTGAACCTAAAAACGGCAGTTGAGTTTCTTGTAGGTGCGAATTCATTCGCACAATCAACGTGTTCCGTGCGAATGAATTCGCACCCACGAAAACCTATAACATCTTGATGCGTTGTGTGAAATTTTCTAACTGCGTTTTCTAGGTT
>JAUSAO010000077.1 GCA_030652475.1 Gallionella sp.
AACCTAAAAACGGCTGTTGAGCTTCTTGTAGGTGCGAATTCATTCGCACAATCAACGTGTTCCGTGCGAATGAATTCGCACCCACGAAAACCTATAACATCTTGATCCGTTTTGTGAAATTTTCTAACTGCGTTTTCTAGGATTAACCGAGGTTCGACACCTGTCCAGTATGCGATACCGGCAATACCGACGATGATGGGCGACACCACCAGCGGCACGATCAGCATCTTCAGCGCATTCAGGAATAGCGTGCCGATGAAATCAAATACAGCGTAAAACGTTACGCCGAACAATGCCGAATCGGTGCCCGCCAGCGTGCCTGCTATGACAGCCAGCAGCAGTGCGATGAGGATTTGCCAGTGCAGTTTCAGTTTGATCATCTCTGTGTGCTGGTTATGACGCGTGCGATGGGCTTTCCGTGCCCGGACGGTTGACTGCTTCAACCGGATCGTAAAAGCAAATCCTGTTGCGGCCTTCTTTCTTGGCCTGATACATCATCGCATCGGCCCAGTACAAAATATCATCCTGACTGGCATCATGGTTCAGAAACAGCGCCACTCCGATGCTTGCGCTACATTGGTGTTCGATTTTTATCATCGCCCCGCCCTCCTGCTGGCCACTCAATAAATAAGTTTCCGCCAATAACGCGCCTATCTTTTCTGCGATTCTATGCGCCAGTTTCACGGACAATGCACGATCGGCATCCAGATCGCCCAACATCACTACAAACTCATCGCCGCCAAAGCGCGCCACGGTATCCATTTCGCGCAGACAACTGCTGATGCGGCGCGCCACTTCAATCAGCAGTGTGTCGCCCACGGCATGCCCGAACTGATCATTGAGCGCTTTGAAATTATCCATATCCATAAACATCACTGCACCGTAATGCCCGCTACGCGAACTGGCAGCCATTTCCTGGGTAAGCCTGTCATTCAACAGGCGACGATTGGGCAACAGCGTCAGGGTATCGTAGAAAGCCAGATTGCGTAATTGCTCGGTCGCCTGCGCGATGCGGTGCCGCAAAATAGCCCGCTCATGCTGCAAGTCAGCTGTCATCTGATTGATGCCATGGGTCAAAGTGCATAGTTCAGCAATGCAGCTTGGCAGTTTTATGCGCCGATCAAGATCACCGCCACCGATGGCGCGTATCGCGTCACTCAACTCTCTGACAGGATCAATGATGCGGCGACTGGCAAGATGCACCAGATACAGCGTGACCAGCAAAAACGCTGCCGTTATCACCAAGGTGTACCACAACAGTCTGGATTTCAGCCTGTACGTCTGTTCCCAGCTCATCTCAACCACCACCGCCCCCGTCTGCCGAGCGGCCGGTGTGACATCCATGTGGTCGAGCACGACCTGTGCCGACAGGATAGGCTGATACAGCAACACCGTTTTCCCGTTATCGAACATCTCAACATCACGGTTAACCAGTTCCAGCAATTCATCGGCATAAAGTGCTGTGCTGCCCTGTGCATTTCCGGCAAGGGTATTTTCGAGTGCGCTCGGCATCTCACCGGACGCCAGCAGAATTTCCGGGGTCGCATTCAGCACCACGACGGCTCTTACATCCGGTTGCTGCAAGGCGTTTTTGGCGATATCACTCAAGAATAAGCGGTTGTTTGAGAACACGCCATATTCACTGCTGGCCGTCAGTTGCCGGGCAATCAATTGTCCCTTGGTGATCAAGTCACGGTCCAGATCAGAGAAACGGTCATGCAGAAAAAAGGTTTCCAGACTGATCACCATGACCAGTAACGGCAACAAGGTCAACCAGGCGACGTGCGTGCGGATACCATATGTTTTGCTGTTCATCGCGGGTTCCCTGGTGATTTTTCGAGCTGCGAGCGTAACAACTCGACTGGTTGGATGGTCAGCCCCAGGGTTCTGGCCACCTCCTGATTGACAGCAATCTCATAGCGCGCGGGATATTGCGCTTCGGGCAATTTACGTGTCTGTAAAAACGAGGACGTTGTGCGACTGGCCTGAGCAGCCAGTTGTTCGGGCGTGGAAAAAATCGCGCACAACGCCCCCGCCCTGACATAGGACTGGGAAAATCCGACCAGCGGGATACCGCGCCGGTAACTGGAGAGCAGGATATTGCGGATATTGTTGCTGCTGTAAATGGCGCTGTCCGGCACGGCAAGCAACACTTCGCTGGCCGCCAGCACCGCTTCCAGTCGGGTGTGCAGGTCATCATCCCTGCCCAGCGCGCTGCCTGTCAGCGTAAATCCATGATCGGTCAGTTCTCTGCGTAATGCCGTTATCTCCAGTCGGGTATCAGCAGAGTACAGCACACCAATCCTACTGCGCTCGGGCAGGACGGCGCGCAAAAAATCCACCTGCCTGTGCCAGGGTTGATCAAGAAAAATAGCGGAAGTCAGCTTGTTGCCGGGCCGTTTCGCCAGCAGGTCCGCATAGGTATAACTCGGGATCATCACCGCCAGCATGGGCTGTGTTGTTTTCATCGCCACCCGCTCCGCAGCTTTTACCCCGACCGTCACGACCAGATCCGCTTGTTGCCCGTCAAAGTCCTCGGCGCGCTGCAACTGTTGCAAATGAATGCCGGCGGGCAAATTCTGCCGGTAGGCGTTTGCAAAAGTTTGGTACAGGGCATTGCTATCGCTTAACACCAGCAGCACACGCGACCCGTCATCTGCGTAGCTGGCCGGAACAAACCATCCCAACAGCAGTATGGAATGCAGCAAGCACCTGACGATTTTGTTCCCTGTAGTCATTTCACCAATTGAGCGTCAGCGTGGCGTAGCCGCGCCGGTTGAAGGCATTGTTGGCGACATAGTCAGTGTATTTGGCATCGAACAGGTTTTGCAGCACCAGCGCCACCTCGCCCTTCACTCCTCCGCCCTGATTGAAAGTTTTGGCGATGCGCGCATCCATGCGACGCTGTATGGGCTGGAAATCGATAACGCCGCGATCGAACGGCTGCATGGCATCCTGATAGTAAAAAGCCGTACTGAAAGCATAATCATGCGGCAGACGCAGTGCATAAAGCAGGCTGGCACTGTTGCGCGGCGTATTGCCGCTCAAACTGTCATTTGTCCACGGGGCGGAAGAAATAAATCCCGTATATCCGGCCGCGAGCATGGCGGGCCCGTTGCTGCTTGCCAGTTCATGTGCAAAATTGACGGACAGATCACTGTTCTCATTAAATGCGTGTTTGAGGGTCGCCTCAAATCCCTGATACAGCACAGACATACCGTTTACAAAGGTACCGGTAAATGTTTTGTCGTAAAAAATCCCATTGCTAAGTTGGTCACTGAACAGGCGAAGGTCCAGGGAGGTGGACAAATCCGGAAATTCACCGAGATATCCCAACTCCCGCGACAACATTCTTTCCGGCATCAAACCGGGTGAATTGACCGTCGCATTGGGTACAAACAAGGCTCCCGGCTGAAGTACACGAAACCTTGACTCGGCCGATGCGGGTGTACGGTATGCAACAGACATCCCCATGCGCACGGTTTGCATCGGGCTTAAATGATAATTCAACGCAATACGCGGAGATAAATCCTGATGCCCCATGCCATCGCCCTCGATCATACCACCGGTATTGAGTAGCAGTTGGGGCGTGATACGCCACTCGTCATGTGCGAACAGGCGATATTCATGTGTGTTGGACGATGAAGAATAGCTTGGTGCAGCACCGTAAATCAAAAACAAAGCCTGTGCATAGCCTTGTGCAGCAAGCCGATCATTCCGCCAGGCCGCCCCATAAACCAGACGATTGACATCTGAAAGGTGCAAGGTATGTTGTAACTCTATTTCATCACGACTCATATCAGAGGACTGAACGGCTGGCGTGACAACGGTGAACGCTTCATGTTGCCGTTGTTCCATGTGGTAGTAATGCATGCTTAATTCAGCAGCATCATCCAGCAAGCGTATCCAGCCCAGTTGCAGGAAAGTTGAATTGGATAACAGGTCGTGAACCGGATTGCCAACGCTATCCGTCCAGCCGACTGTCTGCACATCACGGTTCAATCCCAATTGAACATCGTAACGATCAATGCCATTGGGATGATAGTCTGCACGGTAATTCAGCAAACGCGCCTGATTACTGTCGTTGCTGTTATTGAGCAGACTGGTCGCTTTGAATTTGGTGAGGGGATAATTATTGGGCGGGGTGGTCAGATTATCAAAGCCATTGTCTGCCGTGTAAGCCAGTGTCATACGGTAATCGAACACGTCACCGCGTTTGCCGTAGCGTGCGGAGACATCGTTGACACCTTTACTGCCGCGCGTGATTGACAGTTGTTTACCTTCAGCTCCGCCCGCATCGCGCGTGGCAATGCTGATCACGCCCTGTGTCGAGTTTGCACCATGCGATGCCGCCGCCGGGCCGCGTATCACCTCAATGCGTTCGATATCCTCTATGGTGATGGGCAGGTTCGCCCAGTCTACTGTACTGGCCGGCGGCATATATATGCTACGACCATCGATCATCACCTGCATGCGCCGCGCATACTGATCCGGCGAACCGTGATAGGAAACAAAAGGCTGGCTGCCTTTGTAATAGCCGACATACATACCCGGAACCAGCTTGAACAAGTCAGGGATGGTCCTGAAGCCCGATGCGACTATCATCTTGCGGTCTATCACCGTCATCGCATTCGGCGCTTCGGAAAGCGGTTGCGATAAACGAGAGGCGCTCAATACCACAGGAAATTCCTGATAGTAGTCCATCTCGCTTGAGGAATCGGCTGCGTAGACGGCTCGACACGCCAGAAGCAGCAAAGAAAAGGTAATTTGTTTTTTGCTCAGCATAAACATCAAATCCGGATGGGTGCTCAAAAAAACGAGCTGAAGTTTAGCGCATTCCCATCATGAAAAGTAAACTCTAACGGGCCATATAACCCATTCTATTTGAATGGGTTATATTCAAATGAAGCGCTCACGCCTTATCAGCCACGCTCTGGATGGCTTTGTTGTTCCAGCAAGCTGCCTATCTGTTGCAGGGTCGGCAGTTCCTGCAAGGCACGCAGATTCAGGTCGTCCAGCAGTTGTTTGCTGGTGGCAAACAATTCGGGCCTGCCGGGTGTGTCGCGTGTACCGATCACCTCTATCCAGCCGCGTGCCTCCAGCGTTTTAAGAATGGTTGCGGAAACGGCAACGCCGCGAATTTCTTCAATGTCACCGCGTGTAACCGGCTGATGGTAGGTAATAATCGCGAGTGTTTCCAGCACGGCACGCGAGTAGCGCGGTGGCTTTTGCGGATTCAGTCTGTCCAGATACGGCTGCATGTGTGGCCTGGCACGAAAGCGCCAGCCGCTGGCGACCTGAGTCAGTTCCACGCCGCGATCCTGCCAGTCCAGTGCAATTTCCTCCAGCAGCATGCCGACCTGACGATTATCCAGCGGCCTGTCGCTGAGCTTTTTCAATTCGCTCAAGGGCAACGGTTCTGCGCTGGTCAGCAGCGCAGTTTCAAGAATGATCTTGAGTGCTGTTGCGCTGCGCAATTCAGTCGGAACTGATGGCTCGGCTGCTGCGGACATAGATGCTCCCAAATGATGTATTTTGCTGAATTTCCAGCAGATATTCCTTGGCCAGTTCAAGCATGGCGATAAACGTGACCACCAGCTTGCTCAGGCCGCCCTCCAGATCAAACAGCGTATCGAATGCGACATATTCGCCTCCTTGCAGGCAGCGCAAAATATGTACCATCTGCTCGCGCACCGAGAGCGGTTCGCGGCGCACGGTGTGATGGGCGTTGAGTTTGGCGCGTGCCAGCAGCCCCAGCCACGCCTGCCGCAAATCTTCGACGTTGATTTCCGGCAGGCGCGCCTCGCACGTTTGTTCAATCAGCACCTGCACGATCTCAAAATCACGTCCGGCGTGTGGCAGCGCATTGAGTTGTTGTGCAGCCAGTTTCATCTGCTCGTATTCTTGCAAACGGCGCATCAACTCGACGCGCGGGTCTTCCTCACCGTCATCAGAAATCTTGGGCGATTTCGGCAGCAACAGGCGCGACTTGATCTCGATCAGCACCGCTGCCATCAGCAGATATTCCGCTGCCAGCTCCAGCCTGTGCTGCTGCAACAGCTCGATGTAACTCAGATATTGCCGGGTCAGTTCCGCCATCGGAATATCCAGCACATCCAGATTATGCCGACGTATCAAGTACAACAATAAATCCAGCGGCCCCTGAAAGGTTTCCAGCACCAGTTCCAGTGCATCCGGTGGAATATAGAGATCCTGCGGCATGGTAAGCAGCGGCTCGCCGTGGATGCTGGCCTGGGGACGGACAATCAATTCGTTCATACGCCTAATCGACCTCTGGCTTGACGATAATATATCGCTGCTTTGGGCTGGAAGGCTTATCAGGGATGGTAAACGCCAAATTTCCCGATGCGATCAACGGGTTTAACAGCGTATTGCGAAAATACGTCCGATGGCCCAAGCCCAGATGTTGCATTATTTCGCTGACCGAACGCGGGGTAGTACAAAATACTAACAACTTGTCAGCCTGGTCACCAGCCTGGTCACCAGCCTGGTCACTAGCCTGTCCGGTAACTTGATCAAACCCTTCCGCAAAAGGAAAGACCAGCCTGATAAAATTGGGGGTGAACTGATAAATGGTGCGAGGATAGTGCGCCAGAATGCGCGGCACGCCTGAGCCTAGCTGTTCAACCATGTCCAGATCGTGAAAAACACGCATCAGCTCCTTATTTTGCGGAACCGAATAACCCATGAAAAATTCCTCTTCATCAAAGCCGGAAGGCAAGCCACCGGCGGAGGTAATCTCCAGACGGTCAGCAAACAGCTCGAATTTAGGCGGCACTTCATTGCTGTAATTATTATGGATGATGGCATTGATCACCGCCTCGCGCAGTGCCACAGGGTCGAGCAACTTGCGCTCTTCGCGCCGACCCGGCGTAATGCGGGCAAAGGTTGTGTTCTCGACCTTGAGCTTTTCCAGCACCGCTTTGGTGGCTTTCACCAGCGAGCAATAGCCGTATTCTTCATTTTCGACCAGATTCACTCTGTCGGTGCCTGCATACTTGGCGACCTTGACAGACAGCCCATTCACGTCTGAAAGCAAATAGGCGGCGTAGTTGTATGCGCTATCCTCAGTTAGCAACTCCAGATTATGCGCAAACTGGTCATTCAGCTTTAGCCGTGTTTCGTTGTAATAGATTTTCAGCTGCTCAAAAGTCAGCGTTTGTTTGCGTGATTTGATGGTGCCGATGGAGTTGCGAATCCGGCTGGCGAATAAATCCTCAATCATTCTGGCAGGCATCGGCTCAGAGGCGCTCCCTATGCGGATATAACAACCTTTGGCCGACATGCCCATTCTGGACAGGTAATACGGCTTCTCGGAACCGCTGGCGACAGTGATTTTGACAATCTCTTTCTGATCGCGTATTTCGGCAATTACATCGAATAGCCCCATGGTGGACGGGCTGATATTGTTCCTGATGCGATCCTTGATTTTCAGTTGCACCGCATCGGCATCCTCAATGCCAACGGCTGCGTGCGTCTTATCGTCAATGCCAAGATAAATCACCCCGCCATCGCGATAATTGAGGAACGCGACCACCTCCTTTTCCAGGCTGTCGGTCAGTTCGCGTTTGAATTCGATACGGTTGGATTCTTGCATCACACCACCTTGATTTTTCCGTAGGGGGTAACTATTGCTCAGATGGAATCAGTGTTTACAACAACGCTGCTATAACTGTATCGGCGGACAGGGTACGGTGCCAAACGAACAGAACACGCAGCAATCGCCGGATTTTGGACGCAGCACGGTGTGGCACGCTGTGCATTCATAAAAATACTGGCACGCATCGGTCGGCATGGTTTCTTCCTTAACAGCGCCGCAGTGCGGGCAGGTAAGAAGCGATTTCAGAATGGCTTCCATTAGCTGTAACTCAGTCCCATCGCTTCGCGCACATCGCGCATGGTAACAACAAAGCATGTGTCCGCAGATTAAACACCCTCTTTATTTCTCAACGGAACGGGTTTCGAATAATGAGCCCATTAATGCTCATCCCATCCTGCATATCTTCAGAAACGAGAATTTTTGCACCTGACAGCATGGCCGCAGCACAAATATTGGCGTCATAAAAAGAAATATCGTAACGCTGCGCAATTTTCACTGCGGTTTCGTGCGTGGCGATCGTAAGAGGAATGACGTGACAAGCCGACTTGACTGCCGCCAGCACGGACTCAATGTCACCCCAGGGCATTTTGAGTTTGCGTCGGCAAACGGAGGTTACCTCGTTGAGAACCTGTACACTAATGACACCGCCCCCCGCTACAATCGCCTCCGCCTTGTCCGCCTTAACGACATCTGCCGATAACAGGTAAAGAATGATGTTGCTGTCGAGAAAAGACAGGTTCATTGCGCTCAATCCCGGCTATTGGCTTCGAGTCGATCAAAATGAAAATCGGCGGGAAGCGAACCTCTGAGTTTGCGCAGTCGCAAAAGCAGCTCTTTCGTATCTGGCCGACGTTCAACTTCAAAGCTTCTGCTACCTACGGCGTGAAGTTCAATATCCTCACCCTCGTGCAGATCAAGCGCCTGCACCAGAACAGCAGGCAGTCTGACTGCCAGCGAATTACCCCATTTTGCGACTTGCATAGCTACTCCCGAAAATGATAAATGCAACTTAAATGTATATCATTTTAATTGACTTGACTACTTTTAACTGTAGCTCAACCCCATCGCTTCGCGCACATCACGCATTGTCTCACGGGCCAGCTTACGTGCTTTTTCGTTACCGTCGGCGATGATATTGCGTACCAGCGACGGGTCGTCCAGATAGAGTTGTGCGCGTTCGCGCATCGGGCGCTGCTCTTCCAGCACAGCATCGATCAGCGGCTGCTTGCATTCGATGCAGCCGATGCCGGCACTCTTGCAGCCCTGTATCACGCCCAGTCTGGTTTGTTCGCCGGAATAGACCTGATGCAGTTGCCACACCGGGCATTTTTCCGGATCGCCCGGATCGGTGCGGCGTATGCGTGCCGGATCGGTCGGCATGGTGCGGATTTTTTTGGCGACGCTGGTTTCATCTTCGCGCAGCGAAATGGTGTTGTTGTACGACTTGGACATTTTATGCCCATCCAGCCCGGGCATTTTTGAAGCCACGGTCAGCATGGCTTGCGGCTCGGACAATATCATTTTCCCGCCGCCCTCCAGATAGCCGAATAGACGCTCGCGGTCCCCCAGGCTCAAGTTATGCTGTTCATCAAGCAAAGCCTTGGCCGATTCCAGCGCTTCACTGTCGCCCTGCTCCTGAAAACGATTACGCAACTCCTGATACAGCCTGGCTTTCTTGCTGCCGAGTTTTTTTACCGCCGATTCGGCCTTTTCCGCGAAGCCGGGATCGCGTCCGTAAAGGTGATTGAAGCGACGTGCCATCTCACGGGTGAATTCGACATGCGGCACCTGATCCTCACCTACCGGCACTTGTGTGGCGCGGTAGATCAGCACGTCTGCGCTCATCAATAGCGGATAACCCAGAAAACCATAAGTACTCAGGTCTTTATCGGCAAGTTTTGTCTGTTGGTCCTTGTAGGTCGGCATGCGTTCCAGCCAGCCCAGCGGCGTGATCATGGACAACAACAGGTGCAATTCGGCGTGCTCAGGCACTTTTGACTGGATAAACAGCGTCGCATGGGCCGGATCTACCCCTGCCGCCAGCCAGTCCACCACCATATCCCAGACGCTTTGCTCGATGATCTGCGGTGAGTCGTAGTGCGTGGTCAGCGCGTGCCAGTCGGCCACGAAGAACAGGCATTCATACTCGTGCTGCATCTGCACCCAGTTTTTCAACACCCCGTGGTAATGTCCCAGATGCAAACTTCCCGTAGGACGCATTCCCGATAATACGCGATCAGCAAACATGTTCAGATTCCAACCATAATGAAAAGAAAATTTTCTACCAGCTTGACCAGCGGAAACAGCACCCAGCCCAGCATCGGTGTAATTGCCATAAAGATCAATATGAACATTCCGTAAGGCTCGATGCGGCTCAGCTGATACGCCTGGCGATGCGGCAACAGGCTGACAGCCACCCGCCCCCCGTCCAATGGCGGCAAGGGCAGCAAATTCAGCACCAGCAGCACAATGTTAATCTTGATACCGATAACCGCCATCCCCATTAACGGCTCGGCAAAGTAACCGTCGGGGGAAGCGGATGATAACTTGAACAGCAAGGCCCAGCCCAGCGCCATCAGCAGATTGGAGGCAGGCCCGGCAATCGCCACCCACAACATGTCTTTTTTCGGATTATGCAGTGCGGAAAAGTTGACCGGCACCGGTTTTGCCCAGCCGAACAGCACGCCGCCCAGCACCAGCGTCAGCAGCGGCAACAGGATAGTCCCGACCGGATCGATATGACGCAGCGGATTCAAACTGATGCGTCCCTGCTGATAGGCTGTGTTGTCGCCGAAATGTCGCGCCACATAGCCATGCGCGGCCTCGTGCAGTGTGATGGCGAACAGAATCGGAATGGTCGCGATGGCAATAGTTTGAATGAGCTGCTCTGTTTGCATCATCCCACAATTCCAAAGGGCGAAATGTCGCCCTTGCCTTGCCGGATCAACACGGGCGTATCACCGGTCAAATCAATCACGGTGGTGAAATCAACACCCGTTGCACCGCCATCTATCACGGCTTCCACCTTTTTTTCCAGCAACTCACGGATCAGTTCGGCATCATTCAGCGGCCATACTTCATCGGGCAAAATCAGCGTGGAGCTGGCCATCGGCTCCCCCAATTCTTCCAGCAAGGCCAGCGCTACCGGATGATCAGGCACACGTATGCCTATGGTACTGCGCTTGGGGTGCTGCAAACGCTTCGGCACTTCACGGGTGGCTTCGAGAATGAAGGTATAGCTGCCCGGCGTATTGGCCTTGAGCAAACGGAACTTGGCGTTATCCACCCGCGCATAGTTCGAAATCTCGGACAAGTCGCGGCACATCAGGGTGAGGTGATGTTGCTCGTCAAGCTGGCGTATCTGACGGATACGGGTCAGCGCATTTTTGTCGTCCAGATGGCAGCCCAGCGCGTAACAGGAATCGGTGGGGTACACCACGATGCCGCCATCCTTAATGATGGCCACGGCCTGACGAATCAGGCGCAGATTGATGTTATCGGGATAAATAGTAAAGAATTGGGACATAAAATGAACTCCAAATTACTGCAATGCCTGCCAAACAGGGCGACAGATTAACGGAAGATCGGGTAAGCGGCCCATATCTCGATAGCTTTCACCCGGCCCGTGAAAATCGGAACCACAGGAAGATAACAGATTAAATTCGTCGGCATAGCGCGAAAACTCGGCATATTGCTCAGGCGTATGGCTGCCCGTGACGACCTCCAGAGCCTGTCCGCCCAGCTCAACGAATTCGGTGAGCAACTCGTGCATGGTTTTTTTCCCCATGCTGTGTCGCCCGACCATATAGCGACCGGGATGTGCCAGCACCGCCACCCCGCCGCTACCGCATATCCAGCTGATCGCATCGGCCAGATTCGCCCATTGATGCGCTACATAGCCCGGTTTTCCGGTTGCCAGATAACGATTGAAAACGCTTTTCACATCCTTGCAATGCCCGGCTTCGACCAGATAACGCGCAAAATGCGTACGCCCTATCATGTTCGGATTACTCGCGTGCTTGAGCGCCCCCGCCAGGACACCACCGATGCCAGCCTTGGCCAGTTCATCGGCCATTTTCTCGGCGCGTCTGCCCCGTCCGCTACGCACCAGACGCAAACCATCCTGCAACGGCGCATAGGCCGGATCAATGCCCAGCCCGACGATGTGCAGGGTATGCTTACGCCATGACACGGAAATCTCCACGCCGTTGATGAAGCGCATACCATGCTGCATAGCAACGTTGCGCGCCTCGTCCAGACCATCGGTGTCGTCATGATCGGTCAAAGCCAGCACTTTCACGCCGCGTTCAAATGCGCGGTTTACCACTTCTCCCGGCGTAAGCGTGCCATCGGAAATATTGGAATGGCAATGCAAATCGTAATCAAGCACCTGAAACCTCTAAACCTAATCGTTCGTCATTCCCGCGAAGGCGGGAATCCAGTGGTTTTATTAAATGTGTATTTAGGGTTTGTCCTTGCTGCGCAAGGCGCTTGATATTTGACTGGATTCCCGCCTTCGCGGGAATGACAAGATTGTTAGTTATCCCCATCATGCGTCGCCGCCGCCTTTCTTCATAACCTTGCCTTCTTCGGCACGTCTGCGGCGCACTTCCTTGGGGTCCGCCAGGAGCGGGCGATATATCTCGATGCGATCCTTGTCGCGCAGCACGGCATCGGGTTTGGTCAACTTGCCGAAAATACCCAACTTGTGGGCGGACAAGTCCAACTGCGGATATTTTCCGAGCAGACCGCTGGCCAGCAGCCCTTCCATCACCGTCGCGCCCGCCGGTAGTTCTTTTATCAGCAAGGTCTGCTCATCGGGCAAGGCATAAACCACTTCAATGTTGATTCTCTCGTTCATACGTCGCGATAAACCTTTTCTGCTCGGTGAATGAATGCATCTACGAAACTGTTGGCAATGTAATGAAACACCGGCCCGACCAGTTTTTCCAGCAGCTTGCTGGAAAATTCATAATGCAAACGGAATTCTATTTTACAGGCTGTATCGTTCAATGGGATGAATCGCCAGCATCCATCCAGATGACGAAAGGGCCCATCCTGCAAGGTCATGTCTATCCGATATGGAGGGGTGCGACTATTTTCTGTTGTAAAGCTTTGTTTAATATGGTGGTAATTAATATCTACCGTGGCGTGCACTTTGAATCCGTCCAGTTCGGCGACTCTCGCACCTCCGCACCAGGGCAGAAATGCCGGGTAATCTTCTACGCGATCCACCAGATTGAACATCTGTTCCGCGCTGTGCGCGACTAACACCGTTTTATCTACTGATGCCATTAGCAATCAAGCCATAAATCCAAAGACTGGTAGAATAGCCGAACACACAGCAAAATTCACCTCTCATGAGCATTATCCAGAATAAAAAAGCATTTCACGAATACTTCATCGAAGATAAATATGAAGCCGGCATCATGCTGGAAGGCTGGGAAGTCAAGGCCATCCGCGCCGGTCGCGCGCAACTCAAGGAAGCGTACGTCAATATAAAAGGCGGTGAACTTTTCCTGTTCGGCTCGCACATCAGCCCCTTGCTGAATGCCTCCACCCATATTCATCCCGACCCGGTGCGCACCCGCAAACTGTTGCTGCACGCGGCAGAAATCGAGAAAATCAGCAACAAGGTGCAACGCGCAGGCTATACCGTGATGCCGCTGGACATGCATTACAAAGGCGGCAGGGTTAAACTGACCATAGGTCTCGCCAAAGGGAAAAAGCTCCATGACAAGAGAGCCACGGAAAAAGAGAAAGATTCGAAACGCGAAGCAGCACAAGCCATGAAAAAAGAACGGCGCTAACAGTCACCATCGGCGGTATTTGTTTTATAAATCATTAATAATCAATATATTAAATGTATGTTTTAATGTGCAAACTATGGCGCTATGATTTAAAAACAATGGCCTTTGTATTGCTGCTGCTGTCCACCCTGCAATCCCCCACTGGAGCTGCCATGACCGATCCGATCACGCCACAAACCGCCTACCTCGCTGGCGGCTGCTTCTGGGGCATGGAAGAACTGCTACGGCAAATTCCCGGCGTACTGGAAACCGAGGTCGGTTACACGGGCGGCGCCACACCGGATGCAGTGTATGAACAGGTTAAGACCGGGCGCACCGGCCACGCGGAATCCCTCAAGATCGTATTTGATCCTGAGCAGCTTGGCTACCGTCATTTACTGTTCGAATTCTTCCGCATGCACAACCCGACCACACACAACCGGCAGGGTAACGACGTCGGTACGCAATACCGTTCGGCTATTTTTTACCTTAACCAGGAACAGCAACACATCGCGCAGGATGTCATCAAAACTATAGATGCCTCAGGCGACTGGCAGGCCGAAATCGTCACCGAAGTCGTGCCATTCAGGGAGTTCTTCCGTGCCGAGGAATACCACCAGAAGTATCTGATCAAGCATCGCGGCGGCTATATCTGTCATTACACCAGGAAACTTGAACTGGGCGAATGAATGCCCGTCAATGCTCCTTGCCATCCACCCTGGCTTGCAGCAGCAAGGGAATATAACGCCATCCCAGCATCGCGAAACTGACAAACCAGCAGACGGCAGCGAGGAATATCCAGCGCGTATAATCGGCCGGGTCGAACAGCGGCGCGACGATGCGCAGCACAAAGGCCAGCATCATCACCCACAGCACAAACTTGTCCAGCCCGTCAAACACCACTTTTCTGCCGGTATGCCCCTTGCTTATCCTGACCAGCATGCCGGGAATAATCAGCCCCATCGCACCGAAGGTGAACACATGCATGGACAGGGCACTCTGCCATTCGTAAAACAGGATCAGCCTGAAAAATTCAATCAGGAGTTGCCCGACAATCGCCAGATAACCTATGTACATGATAGCGATATCGAGTCGCTGTATGGCCAGCTGAGGTTTCCAGTAAATAAAACGCACCATCAGCAACAGCGCAAGCAGTAAGGCGATGCCGCCTGCCAGCACTGGCGGGATGAAGCTGGCAAATACCAGAGACAGCCCAAGCAGTTTGATGGCGGTGTTAAGTTTATCATTACTCAGGATTTCAACCTGGAATGCACCTTTCATAAACTGGAACAGTGTACGCTCCAGCATCACCAGAAAAGCCACACGGAACAACCCCAGTGCCATGGTCGAGCCATGCTCAAAGTAATCTGCATTCAGCATCAGGTTCTTGCTTATCAGAAACATCGGCAGAATCAGCAGGAAGAAGTAATTGTCGCGGTACATATCCTTGTCGCGGTTACGCAACAGCGTCCACAACAGCATCGCGACGATGGCACCCAGAAACAGGTTATTTGAAATCAAAAACAGGAAATAAGGCCAACTCCCCTCAAACCACATGCCGACCCGTTCGAACAGCCACGCAACAACGAGGAACATCAGCGCGTAACCGTGATGACCGCGCACTTTGACCCAGTTTTTGGTTGAGGTCAGCAAAAATCCGCCCAGCACCGCCCAGCCGAAGCCGAAGAACATTTCATGCGCGTGCCACTGCACCATGGAAAAAGAAGTCAACGGAGCTGAAACAGCACCGGAATAAATCAACGCCCACAGCATGGGCAGCGCCAGGCCGGACAAACACGCCAATGCAAAAAATGGACGAAAGCCCACCAGCCAGACGGGATGAGAGGAGAGTTTCATATTTCCTCCCGACTTGGTAAGACTAACCCTTGCAATAAATTTTCCAGCACGGCAAACCACTCTCTTTCTTCAAAGCGCATGTGCGCGGTTAAACATTTCCCGAAGCGGCTCTGATGCAAGCCTTTAAACGTGGCTGGCAACAAAGACGGCCGGGTCGTCACCATGCTCCAGCAAGATGCGCCTTACCCGTTCCTGCCAAAGGTGCCGGAATTCTGTTGTTTCTGCCTGGCTTGCGTTGCCGGACAGGCAAGCCGTCATCAGCGCAGGCAGGTGCGGCGCGGCCGGAACGAGATGCAGATTGAACGCAAGCTCTACCGCCTGGCCGGTATCGAGCCGGGTATAGCGAATTTCTCCTTCCATGGCCTGGGTAAAGAATAATCGCTCGCGCCTGTTGAAACGGCCGCCCAATCCCTTGAAGCCATTGTCGGACATTGCACCCGTCAGCATACTTACCACATTCGCGATCACACCCGTGACGCCACTTGCGCTGTCCAGCCTGAACGCCACCCGTATATCGCCACGCACCGGCATGGTGTCCGGATAAAGCATGACAAGCGCCTTATAAGTAGACCAGTAGGCCGCAGCGACCGTCGGGCAGGAATGTCCGGCCAGCCGTACCGCATCAACATAGCTGTATTGCAACAACCCATTCTCCGTTGCGCCGAGAAACTCAGCCAGGGGGTCATGCAAACTAATGCGGGGTACGGCATCAAAGAAATCCGGATAATTCATCTGTTAAACCTAGAAAAAGCTGTTGTCCACGAAACCCACGAAAAAACACGAACAAATTCAAATGCATATCCTGATTTGTTGCATCACCCGTTGGGTGCGTTGCTCAATTTATGTAGTCGATTGTTTTCTTTCGTGAATTTCGTGCCT
>JAUSAO010000082.1 GCA_030652475.1 Gallionella sp.
GAGCAACGCACCCAACGGGTGATGCAACAAATCAGGATATGCATTTGAATTTGTTCGTGTTTTTTGCGAGCATCCGCTTTGCGGATTGCCTGCTAAAACCGTTTCGTGGGTTTCGTGGACAACAGCTTTTTCTAGGTTTAACTGTTAAAACGGTTTCAGTTTTCAGTAAGCTGGAAACTTGTTTTGTTGGATTCAGATTGCCATTATCTTAGATAACGGGCATTATTCACCCCCGCGAATTAACTTTCAACAGGTGAAAAAATGGCCATTACTCTCGATACCATAGACCACGTAACCCTGACCCGGCTGGTTGAAGCTGATGCCGTGAGCGATGCCAGTATCATCGGTCAACCCGGTGGCTGGGGCATCGTCATCAAGTACGGCATCACTGAACGTGCCCTGGCCGCAAAGCGTGGATCTATCCGCATCTTCCGCAAGTTTGAAACGCTGGTGGGCTATCTCAAGGAAATCGGACTGGTTAAATATCAGGTGGACGCAACCGGCTTTGACCCGACTGCACTGAAAAGCGCGCGTCGCAGTGAGGTTGCCAGCGCGCGGATGAAGGAGACTCACGAAGCTGCAGCCTATGACAAATGGTTCTGCGAGCAGGTGGCTCAAGCTCAAATAGAAGCCGACGATCCCAACACCCAGTGGATACCGCACGAGGTTGTTAAAGCAGAGATGGCGGCTCAGAGAAAAGTGTTACAAGCAAGAATTGCTGCCGACACTAAATGATGATGCTGCTATGGATGCCAAGGGCCAGAGAAGAGCGCCACGCAGCCATTGAGCGCATAGCCCTTGAAAATGTAACCGCAGCAGTAAATCAGCTTGACGAGATAATGAGTCAAACCGATTTGCTGTTGCAGCATCCTGAAATTGGACGACTTGGTCGCAGGCCGGGAACCCGCGAACTGGTCATTAATCACAACAACTTTATTGTCGTCTATCGTTTCAAGCCGCGAGCCAAACGTATCGAAATATGGCGCGTGCTACATACGTCGCAGGCATGGACGTTAGATGCTGGAGCAGCGTGAAATTTCTTCTGTGCTAAACTCCGACACCATGAATTTCACCACCATTACTACAGCAAGCAAGCAAGCAAGCAAGCAAGCAAGCAAGCAAGCAAGCAAGCATTTGTTTGCTGCACCCGCATTAAGTTCCCGCATTAAGTTCCCGCGTTGAACATCGCGCTCCGCGCGCGCCTCCCTGAACCATCAGCCATTGCATGATGTGCCCCCCAATTCAAGGAGAACTCCGATGTTTGCTGTATCCAAAAAAATAATCACGCATATCACCCTTATCGCCAGCCTGCTTTTATCTGGTCTGGCACAGGCCGATACCCAGACCTGCTTCAACTTTCTCGACGCACAGGATTACGCCCGTGCAGAAAACGAGGCCAAACAATTGCTGCAAGGCGGCAACCTCAATCGTATTGATGAGCGCTCCGCCCAACTCTGCCTGGGACGCGCCTATTCCAGCATGGGGCGCGCACAGGATGCGTTGCCCGCCAGAAGCACTCTCGCAATCCACCGAGGAACTGGCTCTCTCTTACAGTTGGCTGGGCTTAATTTATGACGGACTGAATGATCTAGATCATGCCGAGCTGTACGACCAGCGCGCACTCAAGGCCTTTCGCGAACTGGGCGACAATAAACGTGAAGCCATCACGCTGAGCAATCTGGCACTGGTTGTACAGCATCGAGGCGTTTGAGGCGCAGCTGAATTTGACTAGTTCCTGAGAACGGTTTTTTGCACGAATGATACGGGAAGTCAGGGATAAGGAAATTACAAACATACCACTTTAGGATGTATTGTTATATCCCACCAGTTTAAAACAGTGGAGCGTTGCAGCCGCTGTTCAAGTTCTGTTTTTTCGTTGCCACAAACCTTTACACCTTTCTCATATGGCGCGTCCAGCAGTCTCGCCACGGTGCGCATTCCCTTCCAGAAAAAATTTC
>JAUSAO010000081.1 GCA_030652475.1 Gallionella sp.
GGGAGAAGCCGGACGCATGAGGTGCGCCGGGCCTCGGCCACGCTGAGCGAGGTCGGCGCGTCGACCGCGTCGACTCACCATCGGCTTGGCGGCGCGCCTGCTTCGTCTCGATGAACGGAGTGCGCGTCGCGCCGCGCTCGCGGTCTTCCGCGCCCGAGACTCGTGAGGGGACCGTGAGTTTCGCGCCTTGTGGGCGACACGGTCGCCCGCGCTTCGGTGCCTACGCCAGGCGGGCGGCGAACTGCAGGAGGTTCATCGTGATCGCGCCCATGAGGATCACGCACGTCGCCTTGGGAATGCCCCGCACCAGCAACTGCTGGATCCCGTGATGCGTCTTCTGGTGCGCGTTCGCGAGTTCGCACAAGCTCGCCCGTGCGCGGTACTGCTCCTTCGCCTCGGGCGTCTCCATGCGCTCACGCCACGCGATCACCTCGGGCGGCGCGCCCTCCTGCCGGAGCGCCTCGATCGACTTCGCCCGATCGGACGGCGGCACCAGCACCATCACCTCATGCCGCGTCGCCTGCACGATGTCGTCGTGCTTGGCGTACCCGCCGTCCGCCAGCAGTGTGGTCGGCTTCTCCCCGGTGCGCGCCTCGATCTGCTCGATCATCGGCGTCAGGCTGCCCATGTCGCTCCCGACGTTGGTGACCCTCACGCCAACGATGGCGCGCGGCCCGCCTTCGCCCGATCCGGCGACCGCGTACTGAACGTTCAGCGCGGGGCGAAACCCTCCGTCGCCCATCTTCATCACGCGCGCGTCCGCGTCGGTCGTCGAGGCGCGCGCCGTCGCCGCCGCCTTCGGTCCGCGCTCGGCCTGCAACGCCTTCACGGTGTCGATCGCTGCCTCCACGCGCGCCTGGTAGTCCCGCGCCGCCGCTTCGCGCCGTGCGCGCTCGGCCTTCGTGTGCTCGTGGTGGTCGTCGGCCAGAACCGCCTTGAGATGCAGCGCCGCTTGCTCCCGACAGTGGAGCAGCGATCCGAAGGAGCGGAACGACGGGGCCGACGCCGCAGCGCGGGTCCGCGTGCCGTCCTGGGTGACGAGATCGAGCGACAGCAGTCCCTTGTGCAGGAGCGTCGCGACGACGTCGGTGAACAGCGTGTCGAAGGCGGCGCCGTGCTCGCGCCGAAACTTCGAGAGCTTGTCGTGGCTCACCGTGAGGTCGCCGACGATCCACCGGTACGCCGTGTCGCGACGGATCAGCCGCGCGATCTTGCG
>JAUSAO010000087.1 GCA_030652475.1 Gallionella sp.
TGATAGCGCCCGGTCCGGCCAGCAAGGGCATGGCCAGCGGCACGATGGCGACGGATTCCTTGTCGATGGATTCGCTGGCTTCTTCATCAGTCTGCCTGATATGGCTGGTTTTTGCATGCAGCATGGAAATAGCCATCAGCAGTATCAGGATGCCGCCCCCGACTCTGAATGACGCGACGGTGATGCCAAAAAATGCCAACAGCAGTTCGCCAAAAAACAGCGTCATCAACAGGATGATGGTTACCCCCAATGCCACCATGTTGGTCGTCCGGCGGCGCTGGACAGGGTTCTGATCGGCGGTCATGCTGATGAAGATCGGTATCACCCCTAAAGGATTGATGATCGCCAGCAGGCCGATAAATATTTTTACGTATTCCGCGTAATCCAGCATGGGTGTAGTTCCAGGTGCAATAGCGGCATGATACTTCAAGAAATTACCCGGTTTGCCGATATCGTAAACAACCGGGGAGAAAAATCATGGATCTGATAGCGGGCATAAGCTATATCGAAAACAGTCTGGCCGGACGCCAACCTGACCATGGCGAAAAAAAGTCTGCGCGAAAAAACAGACGCGTCGAGGCTGCGGAGGAGCAGAAAGAGCCGGCGGATATCAGTCATTCTTCAACAGAATATGATAGCCGACTGGGACGCAAGCTGGACACGAATGCATAGCGGACTGGTGTTTTCCGGAAAAGTATCAAGAAAGTTGCAATCGTGAATTGATTATTGAGTACTATTGAGACTTGAGATGATGGTAATGCAAGGTTTTGATAATTCAGGTGTTAAGGAACAGTTCAAGGGTGGCGGAATGACGATTGCACGACGGGGTTTTGTTTTACGGTTCTTACAGGTGAGTGTTGCGCTGTTGGTAATGAGCATGCTTTCGTCTTGCAGTAAGGCACCGTCCGAGCCGTTACGCATTGCCAGCAGTCCGTGGCCCGGTTATGAACCCGTCTATCTGGCGCGCGACATCGGATATCTGCCCAGAGAGAAGGCGAATATCTTCGAGCTGCCTTCTTCGGATATCGCCCTCGAATCGTTCCGCAATCGCTCTGCCGATCTGGCGACACTGACGCTGGATGAAGCCCTGGAGCTCATGGCGGGTGGTGTCAGGCTGCGCATCCTGTTCGTTATGGATGGTTCCAACGGCGGTGATGCGGTGATGGCCTCACCCAATGTCAAAACGCTGGCCGACCTGAAGGGCAAGCGCATCGTCATCACCAACATTCCGCTCGGCGTGTATATGCTGAGTCGCACGCTGAAAGCGGCGCAACTGACGCGGGAAGATGTGCAAGTTATTCCGAGCAGCGAGAGCAAGCACGCTGAAATGTATAAACAGGGCAGGGCAGATGCGTTCGTCAGTTATGAGCCTTTCAAGTCTCAGCTGGCCGCATTGGGGGCGCATGTTATTTTCGACAGCAGCCAGATACCCAACGAGATTTTTGATCTGATGGTGGTGCATGAGGATGTGTTTCAGGCGCGCCGTCAGGAGGTGTGCAATGTTGCACATCAATGGTTCCGTACACTGGAATATGCGAAGCAATCCCCTGAAGAGGCGACGCGTCGCATCGCCGAGCGCCTGGGGGTCAGCGGGCAGGAATATCAGGCGATGTTGAGCGGCTTGTCTATCACTACGCAACAGGAAAACCTGCGCTTGCTCAGTGGCAAAGAACCGGCTCTTGTCGCCCCGGCGAATAATCTGGTGCAGGTGATGATGCAGGAAGGACAGTTGAAACGCCGTGTTGATATACGTCAGGCGCTGGATGCCGATATCGAGGCGTGCATCGTCAAATGAAAAAGCGCCTTTCTCTGCTCATTTCGTTCATTCTGGTGATCGTTTCGCTTGCCAGCTCGTTCCTGATCTATCTGCAAACAGATCGTTCCAATCGGGCCTCCATACAGAAGCATGTACTGACCGAAGCCACGCTGCAGATGGGCGGCTTGCAAAATGGCTTGTACAACTGGCTGACGGCGGGTGATGGACAACAGGCCTTGCTGAGTCTCTCCATTGCGGCTACTTATCCCAGTATCCGCACCCTGATGCTGGTGGATGAAAAGAATCGTGTGTTGATGGCGAATCGCTATAGCTGGAAAGGTAAACTTGCCCGCGCGGAATCAAAATATTCTGATATTGAAGCGGGCCAGATTATCGACAACGGCGTCAGCCAGCTCGCGTTCAATGACGGTGAAAGTACCCTGTTGCAGGGCTACTTTCCGTTGATCACCGAATACAAACAGGGCGGCCTGGAAAAGACCATGGGCATGTTGTACGTCGAATACGACATCAGTCGCGAGTTGCAAGCGGAAAAAAAGGAAACGATAGCGCAGGCGCTGATTTTTGCTTTCATCACCCTGCTCGCATCAGGCCTGATCGGTATTCTGTTGCATCTGCTGGTGACACGGCGCGTAAATCTGCTTGCTGCCGTATCCAGCCGATGCGCCGAAGGCGACTACAGTGCGCGTACCCATTTGCAGGGCGGGGATGAGTTGTCCGCGCTGGGGCGTTCATTCGATCTGATGGCGCAGCGCATGACAGAGAACATTGCACGGCAGGAGAAGCAACATACTTTCCTGGCGGAATCGCAAAGGATTGCCCACTTCGGTAGCTGGGAACTCGATCTGCTCACGGGCAAGCTGGAGTGTTCGGATGAAATGCTCCGCCTGTTTGCAATCGATTCGTCTGAATTCATCCCGACGTATGAGACTTTTCTGAACATTGTTCACCCCGAGGATAGGGCGTTGGTGAGTCAGGCATGTTCCCATGCACAGGTGGAAAAAAAGCCCCATCAAATTATTCACCGTTTGCTAATGGCCGACGGGCGTATAAAATGGGTAGAGCAGCGCTGCACTCATTACTTTGATACCGATGGCCGGGTGGTGCGTTCAGTCGGTACGGTACAGGATGTCACCGAACGCGAAGAAGCTGTGTTGCAATTGAGTATCGCCGCCGTGGCGTTCGAGACCCAGGAAGCGATACTGGTGACGGACAGGGATGCCAATATCATCAAGGTGAACCACGCTTTTGAGATGATTACCGGCTATTCCCAGGAGGAAGTGCTGGGAAGAAATCCGAGTCTGTTGAGCTCGGGACGCCAGGATAAAACTTTCTACCGAATCATGTGGGAGGCGATCAACCGCGAGGGCAGATGGTCTGGTGAGTTATGGGACAGACGCAAGGATGGCGAAATCTATCCGAAATGGCTCACGATCACTGCCGTGAAGAATCGCGATAAAGTCACTCATTACGTAGCGGTGTTCATGGACATCACCGGGCGCAAGAAGGCGGAGGAGGAAATTTACAGCCTGGCATTTTTCGATCCGCTGACGCATTTGCCCAATCGCCGCCTGTTGATGGATCGTATGCATATCGCGCTGGGGCAGAGCGATCGCAACAGGCATTGCGGTGCCCTGATGTTTCTCGATCTCGATCATTTCAAGGTGCTCAACGACACCAAGGGGCATGAGTTTGGCGACCAGATGCTGATTGAGGTGGCGCGTCGTCTTTCCGTATGCGTGCGCGATAGCGACAGTGTCGCCCGTTTTGGCGGGGACGAATTCGTGGTGTTGCTGGAAGGCCTGAGTGTTAATGAAAACGAGGCGGTGGTGCAAGCCGGGCTGGTTGCGGAAAAGATACGTGACTCGCTCTCGCAGACTTATCAGATTGCAGATTATGTGCATGAAAGTTCGTCCAGTATTGGTGTGGTCTTGTTTAACGGCGCAGAGGTCGAGGCCGAAAATCTGTTCAAACATGCCGATCTGGCGATGTATGAGGCCAAAGAAGGTGGGCGCAACATGGTGCGTTTCTTCGAACCGGCGATGCAGGCTGTGCTGGAAGCGCGCACCTTGATGGAAAGAGCGTTGCGTCAAGCCTTACCGAATGGTGAGCTGGAACTGTACTTTCAGGTGCAGACCAATCAGGAGAATACCTTGTTGGGCGCGGAAGTTTTGCTGCGTTGGCGCAACCCCGTGCTGGGCATGGTTTCGCCTGCTGAATTCATTCCCCTGGCAGAGCAGACCAAGCTGATTCTGCCTATCGGGCAGTGGGTGCTGGAGCAAGCCTGCGCGCGTCTCAAGCTATGGGAGACGCACCCTGTGTTGTGCAATATGCGTCTGGCCGTGAACATCAGCCCGGTACAATTTCACAGGCCGGATTTTGTACGCCAGGTGAAAGCGATTCTGGCCGAGAGTGGCGCCAATCCGAAACGTCTGGAGCTGGAGTTGACCGAGAATCTGGTGCTCGAAGATGTCGAGGAGGCCATTCTGAAAATGACCGAGCTAAAAGCGTTCGGCGTGCGCTTCTCGATGGACGATTTCGGCACGGGTTATTCGTCGTTGCAATACATCAAGCGTCTGCCTATCAGTCAATTGAAGATAGACCAATCTTTTGTGCGCGACATTCTGACCGATAGCGGTGATGCGATGATGGTGCAGACCATCGTGGCGATGGCGCGTAATTTTGGCTACGAAGTGATCGCCGAAGGCGTGGAAGAACACGCGCAGTTGTCGCCGTTGATCAATATCGGCTGTGCTTCATTTCAGGGATATTTGTTTGGACGTCCGGTTGCACTGGATGATTTCGAACAGTTGATCAGCGGCTGGATCGAGCGTTGATTTCCTGAGCATTCGCCGGGAGCCGTATCGTTCGTCGGACGGCTGAATAGTATGCTGTGGCGCTTGTGCAATCAGGCTGATTCTTGGTCTTTGCTATCTTTACTGTCTTCGCGCCCCTTGTGGTCACGCCCCTCGTGGTCACGCCCCTTGCGGCGGCGATCCATCCAGTAGGCTACCAGCGGTAGCATGAAAATGCCGCCGGGCATGAGCAGGGGAATCAGGTAAGGGCTAAGGTTGGACAGGGAGCGCAAGTCGCGCAACAGGGTGGCGCGCTCGTCGCTGCTCCATTGCTCGCCGTTGCGACGTTTCATCAGCAGCGGAATCAATCCACGCGCCTGATTCAGTTCGTTGCGAATGTGCAGGCGATGACTTTCATTCATCAACATGCTGCCTCGGCAACGCTGTAGCAGGGTAAGGAGTTTTCTGCTGTTTGCTGCCATGATGGCTATCGGACTCGCTGTGGATGGCATGACAAGTGGGTATGTCTGGCGGAACGGTGAGATTCGAACTCATGGAGGACTCTCATCCTCGCTAGTTTTTAAGTCTGCCGCCTAATCGTTTAAAATCAATAAGCTATATATTATGTCGTTCCCGCAACTTCATCGTTTTATGTCCTTTTAAGCCCAATAAACACGTAGTTTTTCACAATAGTTGCGGAAACGATTATAGCTTAAATTTTGAACGTACAGTTTCGGTTGCCGATAGTCAGTTGGCAGACAAAATCAACTTCTTTTGTTTGCTCTAAAGCAGTTAGTCGCTGAAGGTATCTGGGCCGGGTTCGACATAGTAATCATCCGGTGCATTGCTTATAAATGCCTCTGCAAAAGCTGCGCGCGTCTCTTCGCTAATTGAATAAGATACTGTGGACTGCTGTAAATCGGCAGAATTCATGCGGCGAATACAGACCAAGATAACATCGAGTCAAGTGTGTATTTCAATGAATTTCCACTTCAAATATCCCCGGTGTTAAGGAAGATTGCAGCGTGTGCAATTCACTCAAAAATTGGAGCAAGTTTTGCCAATACTTCATCCATAATGGACTGCGGTAAAGTATCCACCTTGCGCGCATTGCGAGCACCAAGATTAAGCACGCGAGGCTGATCGCAACGAACAACACCTGTTGTCTTGATGCCGGTGATAGGGACAGCGAACCCAATGCGACGTGCGAAATCTCCGCCGCTCGTGATCGGGCAGATTATCGGTAACTTGGTGGCTTCGTTGAACTCGCCCGGAGACACTACCAGAACAGGGCGACTTCCGCGCTGTTCGCGCCCTTCGGTTGGATCAAGCGAAACCAGATAAATATCGCCCCGATTCATATCAACTCACCACCCACGGCGGACGCATCGACCCATTCACGTTCTTCAGCCGGTTGTGGCTGTGAATAGTCGGAGGCGGCAAGTAACTCGGCGAGCGTATAGCGCGTCCGTGGCTTAGGATTAACTACCAGACGACCATCAGTGACAACCATACCCACGGTATTCCCAGCTTGTAAGTGCAGTTGTTCAAGGAATGCTGGAGGGACAGCCAACATGACCGAGCCACCAACCCTACGTAGATTTGTAGTGTGCATAATACATCCCTATAAAATAAAGTTATATTAAAGTGTAATTCCACTTGCTTGGGATAGCAAGCAGCATAGCGGTGTTGCACATCAAAAGATTACTGGTGACGTGAAATCGTAATATGTGCCCCAGTAGGGTGTAATCACGAATGACTGGTCTTCACTCGCTTTTGTAGATATCTGATAATGTCGAAACTAAAGCGGGTGAAGTCCAAAGCAGTTAGTCGAGCGCACACCGAAATTTTGTATATCCTCTGCTAAGAGGACTGATTACATGAGGGAGGTGGTTTCAGATTTCGCCACTTTTTTATGGTGATACCAAGGCCCCCGTTTTTCGCATTGACAGGTTAGGGGTGGCAAACTCGCTGTAGTAGTCAGGCCGCCAGTGCATCGGGTTGCTTCATTGCCGTATCAATCAACACCTCGGCTTCTTTGATCCGGTCTATCGTGTTTTGCATGGCATAGTAAAACCCAGTAAGTTGTCCAGGCTGCAAAATGATGCTGCCATCATGCGGCACATTCAGGCTGATTGACTGGATAAATTCCGCCAGGTAAACCGCCTCACTTAGCTTGTCGGTCGCATCACGTAAACTTTGGTGGCTGGCGGGTTCGGCCTCCTTTAGGCGTTCAGACGGCGCTTCTGGTAGGGCATCTGCCATCCGGCAAACTACTCGATTAAAAATCAGTTTTTTGGTTCTGTCATCTCCGCTACTCAGTATTCGGTCTAGGGTTGCCTGCACACCAGACAATTCCATATCGTGATCCGCCACGGTAGCCGCTGCGAGTTCTTCGGGTATTGCTGTAAAATCATTCTTAGCCATGATGCTTACCTCCTTGGTAGGTTTTGCTCTGTGGTTAGGGGTTGGCCGGTGGTGACACACCAGCCCGCCCCGCTTTCCTCATGATCCGCATGGGGTACGGTGAAACTCTATGCGGCCTTGAGTTGCTGAATATGGGCGTAACCGCCTTGCTGTTCCAGCGTCCACACGTCCACCGCCTGTTGCATCCGCAACCACAGCCCCGCACCATTGCCCAGCAGCTTGCCCAAGCGGATCGCCATATCAGGCGTAACCGGGCGGCGTTCGTGCAGTATCTCTGACACGGTGCGGCGTGACACGCCCAGCCGGTCGGCAAGCTCGCCCTGGGTGATCCCCATTTCAGGCAACACCACTTCGCGCAGCAACGCGCCGGGGTGAGTGGGTGCGCGGTTCTTGTTTCGTAAAGTGTCCATCAGTGGTAATCCTCCAAGTCCAAAATATATGCATCGCCATCCTTAAACTCAAACGTGATGCGCCAATTGGCCGACACTCTCACGCTCCACAGGTTGCGCTTGTCGCCCTTCAAGCGATGCAGGCGCAGGCCGGGCAAGTCCAATTCTTTCACCTGCTCCGCCGCGTCTATGGCATCAAGTATCAGGGTAATGCGTGGCGCGTAATCCACCTGCACACCGCTGGCCGCGCCCTTGATAAATAGCCGCTCAAGCCCTTTATGTTTGAAGCTCTTAATCATGAAATATTGTAATCCTACAAGTTACATTGTCAAGCTGCAAAATCGCGCCCAATTTAAGGTGCGGCAGTGAATCCAATTTGCGCGGCATTTTTCAGCGCCCGTCCACGGTGTAATGCGGGTTGCAGGGTTGCATGGTTGCCGTTTGCCCGCCTTGCCCCTTGCCGCCGCCGTGCAAGCCGCGCCGCCATTGGCTTTGCATCCGCACGAAATTATGCAAAGGTTTTCAGTCGTGCGGCTAGACGGCATTGTACTGCGCCGGACAGCGTGTCCCGACTGTCCCGACTTGTCCCGACTGTTTTTAACGTGTCCCGGATGAAAAATAACATCAGCGTGCGGAAGAATTGGCACGCAGCGGGATAACTTCCGCACCGGCTTCGGCATGGTCCAGGTAGTCTGCCCACTGTTGCATAATGCCTTTTCGTTCCTCAAAGTATGAAGTACGCACATAGGCTGCCGCCGTTTGATTTGCGACGGCGTGGGATAGCATCGCCTCCAGCACTTCTCACCTGTGCCCCATGTCACCCAGCACAGTGCGGGCAAGGCTTCTTAGTCCGTGCCCGGTCATTTTGCCGCCGTACCCAACGGCCTCGATTATTTTTAGAGCAGTGTTTTCGCTGATAACCTGCCCCGTGGTGTTGCGGTTCGGAAAGACGAATTCGCCTTCACCCGTTATCGGTTGCAGGCGGCGCAAGATCGCCACCGCTTGAACCGACAAGGGGACGGCATGATCGCGGCGTTTGTCGCTTTTACCCTTGCGTCCGGTTTGCTCTGCCGGAACGATCCACGCGCCTGCATCCAGGTCAAAGTCTGCCCACTTGGAATAGCGCACCTCGCTGGTGCGGGTCGCTGCCAGCATCATTAGACGAAGGGCAGATATGGAAATCGGGGAAACTTTCCCCCCTTTCTTCGTAGGCGCTCAGGGCGCTCAGGGCGCGCAGAAAGTCGGGGATTCCTGTTGGTGCGATGCAGGCGAAGTGTTCCACCTTCGGACGGTCAGCTAGTGCCATGCGAATTTCGGCAGCGGGGTTGTGCTTGGCAAGCCCCAAGGCAATCGCATACTTGAAAACTGCGCCCATTGATTGCCCCAGTCGGTCGCGGGTCTCGAATGTTTTGGCCTGTTCCATGCCACGCAAAATGCCGATAATATCCACCGGTTCAATCTTGCCTATCTCAATCACCCCAATCATAGGGAAGGCATACGCATCCATGTTGCCTAGCCACTGCTTTGCGTGCCCCGCTGTCCACATAGGGGCTTTCATCTTGTGATATTCCCTCGCAAGCGTTTCGAAGCTGTTGGCAGTTGCGGCATGAATCGCTCGCTTGGTTTCCTTCTTTACCGCGCCTGGGTCGATATCGTTCGCCAGCAGCTTGCGTGCATCCTCTCGGCGGGCGCGGGCATCGGCTAGGCTCACGTCTGGATAAACCCCAAGCGCCAGTGTTTTTTGCTTGCCTGTAAAGCGGTAGGCCATGCGCCAATACTTGCCGCTGTTCGGTTGTATTAACAGAAACAGCCCACCGCCATCTGATAGCTTTTGCGGTTTGTCGGTTGCCTTTTTCTTTTTTACCTCCAGCTCAGTTAGTGCCATGATCGCCCCTTGTTGGTACTTCCATGTACCGACATAACATATACCAACGGATGTACCAACAAAAATTACTGGATGCCAACAAACGGCAATACACCGCTATGGACACAAAAAAGCCCGCAAACCTAGTGGTTGTGCGGGCTGTCTGGATTGCATTGGACTGCGTTGGATTGTGTTCTGGCGGAAGCGGTGAGATTCGAACTCACGGAGGACTCTCATCCTCGCTAGTTTTCAAGACTAGTGCCTTAAACCGCTCGGCCACACTTCCGTATTTTCCGATGCTGGCGGACGCCAAGCTTTCGAAGCCGCGCATTTTCCACTAAGCCGCGCGCCCTGTCCAGAAAATTTTAGCCGCGCACGCAGTCCGCCCAGTTATTGGGGGTTTCAAAAAGACGGATGCGCTCCAGGCGCAAGTGATTGCCGTAGCTGTCCTGGTAGGCGGGATTGAGGATATCAAAGGCAGCCTGAGCCAGATTTTCAGCGGTGGGAACGACATCCAAGATGACAGTCTTGTGGTCGGGGAGGGTCGCCAGGAAGTCGCATACCACCTGGTCGCCGCGATAGACCAGGAAGGCGTGATCCCACACATAGACCAGTTTTTCCTGCGCGATGCGTTTGACATCGGAAAAATCCATCACCATACCCTGCTCGGACTGGCCTTCGGTGTTGATAATGTCGCCGGACAGGGTAATTTCCAGCGCGTAGCGATGGCCATGCAGGTGTTTGCACTGGCTGTTGTGGTTGGGAATGCGATGTCCGGCATCGAATTCCAGTCGGCGGGTGATGAACATGAGGGTTGTCGTCAATATGAGTGGCGCGGATTATAGCATTGAGCCCCCACCTGAAATGGCAAGCAAAAGCCACCTAGTTGAATTGAGGGACACAGGCTTTGTGCCGAAGGCTGGCCTTTAACAAAAACGCCCGATTTTTTGGTGCAAAAATGCTGTTCACTCCCCGTTTTTTGCATTTCATCGCAACGGGCTACCCCTTCGTGTTTCTTTTCTTTACAGTGCCTTCTGTCATCAACACAGGAGGAAATATGAAGCACATCGCGGTCCTGGCAACTTTACTGCTGCCATTTGCCAGTCAGGCGGGAGAATTGAAATTGGTATTTCACGGCGAGGGTTTGGCCGGGCAGACGCTGATGGTTGTGCTGTTCAATTCGCCTGAAAATTTCTTGTCGGATAAAACGGTGCTTGCGCTCAAAGCGGAGGCGATCGGCGATGCAATCACATTTATCATCCCAGATATGAAGCCCGGTAAATATGCCATCTCCGCTTTTGCCGACAAAAATAATAACGGCAAGCTGGATACGAATCTCATCGGCAAACCGAAAGAGTTGTACGGTTTTTCCAACGATGCGCGTCCTCTTGTCGGGACACCGAATTTTGCCGAAGCGTCGTTCGATGTGGGCGATGACACGATTACCCAATCTATTTTTATGCGGTGAGGACACCATGAGCGATATGCAATCTCCCCTTCTCAAACTGCGCAACATCAAACGCCGCTTCATGCTGGGCGAGACGACGATTGATGCGCTGAACAGCATTTCGCTGGACATCCACGCGGGCGAATTCCTCGCTGTGTGGGGGCCGTCCGGTAGCGGCAAATCCACGCTGATGAACATCATCGGCTTGATCGACTCGCCGACCGCAGGCACGGTGTGCTTCGACGGGCAGGACACGCATCTGCTGGCCGACGATGCGCTCACCGATTTTCGCGGGCAGAAGATCGGCTTCGTGTTCCAGAACTTCAACCTTGTCCCCGTGCTGTCCGCGCTGGAGAACGTGATGCTGCCGTTGCAGATTCAGGGTGTGGCGGAACATGCGGCGCGCGAACGCGCGGCGGTAACGCTGGTGGATGTGGGGCTGGCGCGTTTCAAGAATTCCTTGCCGGATAAGTTATCCGGCGGGCAGCGCCAGCGTGTCGCCATCGCACGGGCGCTGGTGGTGAATCCCAAGCTGGTCATCGCCGACGAGCCGACGGCGAATCTGGATTCCGAAAACAGCCGCATGGTGGTTGAGCTGATGCGCGAAATGAACCGTGCGCGCCGTGTGACTTTCGTGTTCACCACGCACGATCCGCGCCTGCTGGATCATGTGGACAGAAAGATTTTGTTGAGAGATGGCTGCATTGAAAGCGATGAGGTGACAGCATGAATATTCAAACCCGTCATTCCGGCGCAGGCCGGAGTCCAGCAGAAAGAGAATTCCGCGCAGCGGACAAAGCCGGAATGTCGTCCCGTTTCGTGGGGAATCATTTAATTGACTGGATTTCGGCCTGCGCCGGAATGACGGCAAACGAGGTGACAGCATGAAGAATACATTCAAATTTGCCCTGCGCGGACTGCTGCGTAATCGCCGCCGCTCCATGGTGACACTGCTCGCCATCGCCTTTGGCTTTTCGGCCATTACGCTGTTCGCCGGATACACGCACAACGTGTATGACGGACTCGCGCGCCAATCCATACACGGCGAATTGCTGGGGCATCTCACGCTGACGAAAAACGGAATGCGCAAGGGGGGCAAGCTCGATCCTGCGCGTTACATGCTCACCGCCAACGAAGTGGCGGCCATCACCCGAGAGCTGCAAAATGAGGCGCATGTGGAGTTGATTTCGCCGCGATTAGCGTTGAGCGGCCTGGTCAGCAACGGACGCGCCAGCACCATTTTCATGGCCGAAGGCATAGAGCCGGATGCCGTGGTGAAACTGCGGCAAGGCGCGCTGACCGATCAGGAAAAACAGAGCGGCATGTTCGAGAACATGAAGATGCGACTCGATGCCGGGCATCCCGAGGTAGCGAGCTTGAGCGAAGGTCTGGTCGAGATGTTGCATCTCAAGGTTGCAGGACAAGCGGCGGTGCTGGTGAACACCCTCACAGGACAAGCCAACGCGCAGGACATCACGCTGGGTCATAGTTTTAACACCGGCAACGCGGGCAGTAACGACAAATTCGCTTTTTTCTCGCTGGCTTTGGCGCGTTCGCTGCTGGATGCGGAAGGCCGCGCGGATCGGCTGATTATTTTGCTGGATGATGTCAATCTGACCGAAGCCATGCGGGGCAAGCTGCAAGCTAAATTGAACAAAGCCGGATTCGATGTCGATATCCAAACCTGGCAAGAACTGTCCGATTTTTATAATCAGGTGCATGGCATGTTCGATATGATCTTCGGCTTTATTTTCTCCATCGTGCTCACCGTGGTCATCATGAGCGTGGCGAATTCGATGGGTATGACCGTGATCGAGCGTACCCGCGAAATCGGCACACTGCGCGCTATTGGTTTGAAGCGCGGCGGTGTCGTGAAGTTGTTCACCATGGAGTCGATGCTGCTCACCCTGATCGGTTGCATAACCGGTTTGCTCATCACGTTGTGTGTGCGCTGGGGCATCAACGTGGCGAATATCTCCTACACGCCGCCCAACAGTGCGGGCGCTGTGCCGCTCATGGTCGATATGGATACCGGACGCACCCTCTTTACTTTCATATTGATGGGTATAGTCGGCACGCTGGCGGCCTATTTGCCCGCGAGGCGGGCGGCAAAGAAGGACATCATCGATGCACTGGGGCATGTGTAAAGTAGGGTGGGCATGTTTTCTGTGCCCACGTGGTTAAATCTACCAATGGGGAAAACATGAACACGCTATTGAAACTATTAGTTTTGACGTTATGGAGCACGGCCAGTCTGGCCGCGCCCGATGCGCAAAGCATTCTGATCAGCTCCGACCAGGCGCGCGGAGGAGGTCTGCCGGGCATCGTGTGGGAGATTACATTGCAGTCGCGCGACGGCGAGAAAGTGGACGAGCCGCAACGCATTCTGGTGACTGCGGCGGACGAATCCAGCGTGGCGGAAACCCAGGAACCGCTGCGATTTAAAGGCTCGAAAATATTGCAGGTGGAGCGCAATATGTGGCTCACCAAGCCGGGTCTGTCCAAACCCATTCCCATTTCGCCGCGCCAGCGCATGAGCGGGCAGGCGTCCAACGGCGACATCGCCGCCACCAATTACGCGAAAGACTACGAAGCGAGCCACCTGAGCGCGACGGAAAAACTGGACGGTGAAACCTGCTACGTGCTCGACCTGAGTGCCAAACACAAACGCGCAACCTACGACAAGATTCACTACTGGGTTGCGATCGAGCGCATGGTAGGGGTCAAGGCCGAGTTCTATTCGGTCAGCGGCAAGCTGCTCAAGACCGCGCGCTTTGAATATAACAACCGCATTGAGTATCAAGGCCGTCGCGCGCCGTTCGTGAGCCGTATGACTATCCGCGACGCGCTGATCGATGCGGAGACGGTGATGGACTTTGGTACGGTGAAAGTGAAAAATGTTTCAGCATCGGAGTTCGATTTGGGGCAGTTACAATGAGGCTGGTAATATGGGCCATGTGCGTATGGGTATCGACGGCCTCTGCGGTTGAGTCAGAATGGCGCAGCTCATGGGGTGGCACGCTGTACGGGTATGTCAACAGCATGAGTCTGCGGGGTGATAGCGTGTTGAATCCGGGCAACCAAATCGCGCACCTGCCACAGCGCAGCGATGCAGCCGAGCTGCGTCTTAACTTCAAAGCCGAGAATGAAACGGTGCGTTTCACGATGCGGCCTATCGCTTCAATACGCGAGATGAGTCATTCATTCGGTTCACAGCGACGCATTGAGCGTTACGTGAGCCAATGGCAATTACGTGTGCGTGCTGCCGAAGGTTGGAATGTCGCCGCCGGGCGTGAGGTGTTGAACTGGGGCGCGGCGCAGTTTCGTTCACCGTCTAGCCCATTTTACTTCGACAACGGACGCGGCGATCCGATGCGTGAGTTGGTTGGCATGGACAACGTCAAGCTCACGTGGACACCGGACATGCAGAGCAGCGCCACGCTGGCGCGTATTGTGCGCGCCGGTTACGGCGCCGTCGTACCGGATCAATGGCGCGACAGTTGGCTGGCGAAGCTGGATCAGCGCGGCAATGAATGGGCGTATGGCGTGGTTGCGGTGAAAGCGCCGTTTTTGCCCGCGTTCTATGGCGCGAATACTCAGTTCACTTTGAGCGACACGCTGTTGTTGTACGGCGAGTTTGGCTCGTCCGTACAAGCTTCCGCGCTGCTATCGCCTGCCGATGTGGCTCAACCATTTAGCGTGCAAGCGACTTCGCCCAGGCGCACCACGGCGTTGGCTGGCGCGACTTACACTTTTGAAGATGGCAATTCACTCGCCGCCGAATATCTGCATGAGGGTCGCGGCTACACTCAGGCTGAAACGGATGCTTACTTCGCGCGCGCCGCCGACGCATTGCCGCTGGCGGGCATGGCGTTGGGTTACGCACCGCGTTTGCTGGGGCGCGACTACCTGCACCTTGTGTGGCAGAGCAACATGATGGATGCTGATTATTACTGGCGCGCGATGTTCACGCACAACGCCACCGACAGCAGTAACGAGCTAGGCGCTTACGGCGAAAAAAACCTGACCACTCACCTTGGTGTGTTTGCGACCCTGGTGTTAAACAGCGGCGGTGCGCGCCGGGAGTTGTCATCGCTGTTTACGCGCAGTGTTACGGCAGGTTTGAAAGTGGCATTGCCTTGAACCCAAATTTGCCGTCATTCCGGCCGGCCTGCCTGTCGGAATGACAAAGCCGTTTACGGATAATCCTGCCATGAGCAAAAATATTCTCATCAGTACGCTCATCAACATACTGTTCAACACGACCATCGCCGGCTTGCTCACGATGATTAAATTCGGAGATGGTTTCTGGATCAATCTGGTGTTTTCGCAGTGCATTGGCTTATCCATTTATGCCATCAATGCCTCGGTGGTGTGTCGTGTCAGCGACAAGCGCCGCCGCGTGCTGATGTTGGCGTTCACCTTTCCCGGCAGTATCATGCTCGGCGTATCGCTGGCGGCATGGATTACCAATGCCGGTGATTGGAGCAATCCCCAATCCAGAGTCGCGGTGGTCATCGGCCTGTTCTTCGGCGGCATCGGCAGCATCACCTATTTTCTCAGTCGGCGCATCGAGCAATTGGATACTGAAGTCAAACAGCGGCGGCTGAATGAAATGGAAAGCGAGCGTCGCCAGATGGAGGCTCAACTGAAAATGTTGCAAGCGCAGATCGAACCGCATTTTTTGTTCAACACGCTGGCTAATGTTGGCAGCCTGATAGACAGCGATCCTGTGCTGGCGAAAAAATTATTGGAACGTCTCAACGACTGGTTGCGCATCGCGCTGGTACGCGCGCGCCGCGACCACGCCACGCTGGGAGATGAGCTGGAGATGCTGGAAAATTATTTGCAGATATTGAAAATCCGTTTCGGCGAACGCCTGCGCTGGACAATCGACGCGCCAGAGGACGCCCGTCTTTGCCTGTTTCCGCCTATGTTGTTGCAGCCTTTGGTCGAGAATGCGGTGCGTCACGGCATTGAACCAAAAATAGGGGGCGGACAGATTGTCCTTCGCGCGAGCCTGGACAATGTGACGTTGCGGATCGAAGTTAGCGACAGCGGTGCAGGTTTTGACGGTAAATCTGCTACAGGTGCCGGGCTTGTGAACGTGCGGGCGCGGTTGGCGGCCTTGTTTGGCGACTCGGGCAAGTTGGTATTGCAAAATAATCCTCACGGTGGTGTGAGTGCGCGCCTGGAGTTGCCGCGATGAAGCTCAATCGTCATTCCGGCACAGGCCGGAATCTGGTACAAAAAAATACCCCGCGCAGCGGACAAAACCCAGGTCTTGTCTTGCTTCGCAAGATTTCTTTAATTGACTGGATTCCGGCCTGCGCCGGAATGACGGTGGTGTGAAATGAGAGCGATCATCGCTGACGATGAGCAGCACCTGGCGGAAGACTTGCAACGCAGGCTGAAAACATTGTGGCCGGAGTTACAAATTGTGTCTGTGGTTTACGACGGCATGGCGGCAGAGCAAGCGTTAACCGAATTCAAACCCGACATCGCGTTCCTCGATATCCGCATGCCGGGGCAGAGTGGCCTGGAGGCGGCGCGCGCAGCGATGAGCGATTGCCGTGTGGTATTCGTGACGGCCTTCGACGATCATGCCGTGGAAGCATTCGAGCAGGCCGCAGTGGACTATTTGTTGAAGCCCGTTTCCGATGCGCGTTTGCAACATTGTGTCGAACGCTTGCAGCAGCGCAGCATGGTCGCGCCGGATGCGTTGTTGATGCGCTTGCAGCAGTTGTTGGCGAGGCAGACCCACCCTGAACCCTTGCGTTGGTTGCGCGTGCAAATGGGTCAGACGGTGCGCATGGTGGCTGTGGAGGAGGTGTGCTACTTCCAGTCAACCGACAAGTACACCACCGTTTTGACACCTGATGCCGAGTGGCTGTTACGCACCCCGCTCAAAGAGCTGACAGGGCAACTGGATAGTGAACAGTTCTGGCAGGTGCACCGTGGCACGCTAGTCAACGTGCGGCAGATCGTTTCTGCCTGTCACGATCTGCTGGGCAAGGTGACGCTCACCTTGCGCGACAGGCCGGAAAAAATTTCAGTCAGCAGGCGCTACGCGCATCTGTTTCGGCAGATGTAGGCGGCTGTCGTGCTCGGTCAACTGAGGGAGTCCGGGTAAACGGCTCTTTGCCGGACTGGCGACATATATTTTTTTACTTGTTTTTTGATCTGCCAAATTTCGTGGCGCGGCGTATGAATTCGCTTTGTGCGCGCTCATTTTGAATCGCACCGTAGCGCAATGCGACATAGCGGGCGGCCAGGTCCTGAATGGCATCAGCGAGGGCGGGACGGGCAATGGCGACGCGAGTCGCGTAGTCCCATGGGCCTTCATGCGGCGCGCGAGGCAGTCCGGACCTGGCCAGTTTGCGGCAGAGCTTCAGCCAGGCGGCCTGGGTTTTGTCCTGTTCGCGTTTGAACAGATGGCGCAGCATGTACAGCGCGAACAGCGCGATCACCAGTCCCAGTCCTGCCGTCATGTATATCACTTGCAGGCTGACGGATTCCAGGCCGAAGCGGGAAAGGTAGGCAAACTGGCGTTCGCTGTCATAACCCAGGACCCTCTGGTTCCACTGGTTGGCCAGTGCATCCCAGTTCAGGCGCAGGTCACGCAGCCAGAGCGGCGGATTACGCGACATGAAGGGTAAGGCGGCACTGTCTGTCAGCGCGGCGGATAAACCGCGTTCCACCCGTTCCGGCGCGATCACCGCCGTCGGGTCGACGCGCACCCAGCCCTGTCCTGTCAGCCACACTTCCGCCCAGGCGTGGGCATCGGATTGACGCACGATGTAGTAGTTGCCGTAGGCGTTATATTCGCCGCCCTGATATCCGGTTACCACGCGCGCCGGAATGTGGGCCGCGCGCATCAGAAATACGAAGCTGGCAGCATAGTGTTCGCAAAATCCCTGACGCGTGTCGAACAGAAAATCGTCCATGCTGTTGCGGCCCAGCGGCGGCGGCTCCAGCGTGTAGTAGAAATTCTGCTGGTTGAAGTAGCCAAGGGCGCGGCGTACGACAGCGTGATCGTCGTCAGCGCGCCAGCTTGCGGCCAGCTGACGTGCGCGCGGATTGAGCGTCTGCGGCAATTGCAGTGCGCGTTGAAGTTGCGCCTGTGATTCTTGTAGATTGGCGTGAAATGTGAGGTGGGAGCGCGCCTCGTAGCGCAGTCGCTCGTTGACAGGTTCCCGGCTCAGTATCTGAAAATCATCCGTGAGGCGAGCCGGTACAGAGATGCTGTCCGGCACGTCGAGTGCGAACAACCAGTGCTTATTGTGCGGCTCCAGCGTCACGCTGTATTCGGTCGTCAGTCCTGTTGCGCTGAATTGAGGCGCGATGCCCTGCGTGGCCCTGCCCGGCGTCCAGGTGTGCCCGTCGAAGTCCCATAGCACCGGTCCGCGCCAATACATCTGGGCGCGTTGTGGGGGTTTGCCCTGATAACTGACGCGAAACGCCACGGCATCTGATAGTGCAAGGCGACCCACGCTGCCGGGCGACATCGTGTCATCCAGCCCGCTTCTGGCAAAGGCATCCTGCGGCAAACCCCATAGCGGGCCGGGCACGCGTGGAAACAGGATGAACAGGATGAGGGTTAGCGGAATGGCTTGTAACAGTAATACGGCTGCGACGCGCAAGCGTGGTTTGACGGCGATGCCCGGCGCATGCAGATGCACCCAGCTTGTCACGATGACGAGCAGCGTGGCGAGCATGTACAGCGCGGTGAGCAGGCTCTGCGAGTACAGGAAGTTGGTGATGAGGATGAAACAGGAGAGGAAGATCAGCGCCATGGCGTCGCGTGCCGTGCGTAGTTCCATCAGCTTGAGAGTGGCGAGCAGCATCAGCAGGGTGACGCCGACTTCGCGCCCGAACAGGGTATGAAAGTCGATCAGGATGCCGCTCAGACTGGTGAGTGTGATAACCATCAACAGCCAGCGTTTGGGCAGCGGGTTGCCGCTCCATGCGAGGTAGCTGCGCCAAACCAGTAGCACGATACACAAGGCGCTAACCCATGGAGGCAGATGATCGGCATGGGGTGCGATGACCATCAGGATGGACAGCAACAGGCCGTAGAGGTGAGATTTGCTCATAAGACCAGAAATAACACAGGGCAGCAGGTCATTTTGTTTCAACCAATCCGAACAGTGCAAGTTGGCGCAGGCAGGCATCGCGATGTGCGCTGCCGTTGCCGGCAGGGAGTTCGCCATCCGGCAGGCTCAAGCCGTAGCGCAGTCCCCGGGCTTCTGCCTCCAGCACCCAGCGTGTCAGGCGTGACAATTTGCTTTCAAGGTCGGTTTCAGGTGTATCGTTGAGGTTCAGCCATAGCGCTTCTCCGACCGGGGTGGTGAACTGTTTTACTTGCAATCCCAGCCCGCGTGCGTAGGCCTTCCATGCAATGTGCGGCAAGGCATCGCCCGCAACATAGGTGCGCAATCCGGCGAAATCATCGTCACCCGCGAGGCTGCGTTTGCCCGCGCCATCCGGCGCATTGCCTGTCGGCAGCGCTGCGTCGGGTAAAGGGCGGGGATAGACCAGGCAGCGCGCGTCAAAATGCAAATATGACCAGGCGTGAAACAGGCCGAGCGGGAATTCGGTATACAGCGTCAAACGGCCCGTTTCCAGCCAGCCGCGCCGGGCGGCGTGCAGAGGAAATTCGACTGCGTAATCCTGACGGGCAGGCATGTCAAAAATGACGCTGTCGCTATCTTCGCCGCGCAGGATAAGCTGGTAGCGGGGCAGTTTGCTGCTGAAATGCAGCAGAAATCTCGCGGTCTCGCCGCTGAACACGGCGTCGGCGCGTCCGGCATGTATCTCCAGATGGGCCAGATTGCGGAAAGCGTGCAGCATGGACATCACCGCCATCATCGCCAGCAGAAAAGTCAGCACATACCCCAGGCTCAGGTTGTAGTTGATGCAGCCTAACAGCATCAGGGCCAACAGCAAGCCGAGCACCCACCCTTGTCGAGTGGGCAGAATGAAGATGCGGCGTTGCGTGAGTACGACCGTGCCGTGCTCGATTTTGGGACGGAATAGCCAGTTGCGGAATTTTTGTTTGAGCGCGCTGAACACGGATTAACGAGAAACTCGCGCAGCGATACGTTTGCTCCTTCCCTTGCAAGGATTTTTCTGCGGGGGAAGGTTGGGATGGGGGACGAACATGACCCATTTTATTATTATGTGTGTGCTCTTTGCCATGCTCGTCAGGGGATTGCCACCGCTGCGATCAGTTCCTGCGTCAGCGAATGTTGATGTTCGGCTATGGTTTGCAGGCGGTGACTGACTACGCCGGGCAGGATGATCTGCACATCTTCGGGGATCACGGCATCGCGCCCGTCGATCAGTGCCCAGGCGCGCGCGGCGGAGAGCAGGGCGAGCCCGGCGCGCGGACTGAGGCCGTGCGTATAGTGCGCCGATTCGCGGGTATGGCGCAGGATGGCCTGCACGTAGTCGAGCAGCGCCGGCGAGACATGTATCTGTTTGACGTGCTGCTGCAGCGCCAGCAGTTCTGCGCTTTCCATCTGCGGGGTGAGTTTTGCGATGATTTCGCGCCGGTCGACACCGGATAGCAGGCCGCGTTCGGCCTGGGCGTCGGGATAACCCATCTCGATGCGCATCAGGAAACGGTCAAGTTGCGATTCCGGCAGCGGAAAAGTGCCGATCTGATGGGATGGATTCTGTGTGGCGATGACGAAGAACGGGGCGGGCAGGGGGCGGGTCACGCCTTCTATGGTTACCTGATGCTCTTCCATGGCTTCGAGCAATGCGCTCTGCGCCTTCGGCGTGGCGCGGTTCACTTCGTCCGCCAATATCATTTGCGCGAAGATCGGGCCGGGATGGAACTTGAACTGATTGCTGTCGCGCTCATATACCGACACGCCAAGGATGTCGGCGGGCAACAAGTCGCTGGTGAACTGAACGCGGGCGAACTGCAAACCCAGCGTGCGCGATAAGACTTGTGCCAGCGTGGTCTTGCCGACCCCGGGCAAGTCTTCGATCAGTAAATGGCCACGCGCCAGCAGACAGGCCAGCGCAAAGCGGATTTGCTGCGGCTTGCCCAGGATGGCGCTTTCGGCCTGGCGGATGACGTTTTTCAGGGATAGGCTCATAGGGTAAATTTGGGGAGTGGATAGTGGGAAGTGGGCAGTAGGGGCGATTTTCCCACTTCCTACTCCCTACTCCCTACTTTCCAGCATGATTGCCGCGACCACTTTACGGTCTTCCTCCACCAGGATGTTATACGTGCGGCAGGCGGCGGGGGTGTCCATGCATTCCACGCCTATGCCGGCATTGGTCAGTGCGCGGTACAGGCGCGGGTGTGCGAAACGTTGTCGTGTACCCGTGCCTAACAGCAGTACCTCCGGCTTGAGTGCCAGGAAATAGTCGAAGTGTGTTTCGGCTAATGCGTCGAAATTTTCAACGCCCCAGTCGGTGTGGACAGCTTCCGCGAGTACCACGATGGGGGTGTCGAAGCGGTCGCGGTTGACCAGCACATGGTCGTCCGCATAGCCGGTGAAGCGTTTGGTGCCGCCGAGATTGGCTAGATGTAGTTTCACAATGACCTCGCAGGTAAGACTAGATGGACATGATGACGAGTGTAGAGGCTGGCGGCAAGTGGCGTCAAACTAAAGCTGCCTCGTGCGGTTAATGGGCAGGGTTTACTATACGATTTGCTGTGCGCGGGCAGCACAGGTAAAATCACGCACTTTCACATGAAACAAGAAGCGTAGCGACTATGTTTCATGGGGAAGCCCCTTGCGGGCTTGCTTGTCATATTTAAACCATTACAAATCAATACTAAACTTTAACTGTGAAACCAATATTAAAATCCGACAAGCTGGCCAACGTTTGTTACGACATTCGCGGTCCGGTAATGGAGCGCGCCAAGCAGATGGAAGAGGAAGGCCAGCGCATCATCAAGCTGAATATCGGCAATCTTGCGCCGTTCGGCTTCGAAGCGCCGGAAGAGATACAGCAGGACGTGATCCTGAATCTGCCGAATTCCTCTGGCTATTCCGATTCCAAAGGCATGTTTGCCGCGCGCAAGGCGATCATGCATTACTGTCAGGCGAAGAAAATTGCGGGTGTGGGACTGGAAGACATCTACATCGGCAACGGCGCGTCCGAGCTGATCGTGATGGCGATGCAGGGCTTGCTCAATACCGGCGACGAGGTGCTGGTGCCCGCGCCGGATTATCCGCTGTGGACGGCGGCGGTGACCCTGGCGGGCGGCACGCCGCGCCATTATCTGTGCGACGAGGCGAACGAATGGATGCCCGATCTGGCCGACATGAAAGCCAAAATCACGCCGCATACGCGCGCCATTGTCATCATCAATCCGAACAATCCGACCGGTGCGCTGTATTCGGACGATATCCTGAAAGAAATCATCCAGCTTGCGCGTGAGCACCATCTGATCATCTTTGCCGATGAGATTTACGACAAGATGCTGTACGACGGCGCGACGCACACCTCGATCGCTTCGCTGGCGGATGATGTGCTGTTCGTGACGTTGAACGGCTTGTCCAAAAACTATCGTGCCTGCGGCTATCGTTCCGGATGGATGGTGGTTTCCGGCGAGAAGAAACATGCGCAGGACTATATCAACGGCCTGACGATACTGGCTTCGATGCGTCTGTGCTCGAACGTGCCGGGGCAGTTTGCGATTCAGACGGCACTGGGCGGCTATCAGAGTATCAATGATCTGGTGGCGGAGAAAGGTCGCTTGCGCAAGCAGCGCGATCTGGCCTACCAGCTGCTCACCGCGATTCCCGGCGTCAGTTGTGTCAAGCCGAAAGCAGGGCTATATCTGTTCCCGCGCTTCGACCCTGAAATGTATCCGATTGTGGACGACCAGCAGTTCATTCTGGAATTGCTGGAAACCGAAAAAGTGCTGGTGGTGCAGGGCAGCGGCTTCAACTGGAAACAGCCCGATCACCTGCGTCTGGTGTTTTTGCCGACGGTGGATGATCTGACCGAGGCATTCGGTCGCATCGCACGCTTTTTGGAACATTACCGCAAGCGGCACGGGAAATAGTAGGGTGGGCACGATCTGTGCCCACGCGGATAAAATGGTGGGCACAAAAAACGTGTCCACCCTACCATAGGATTTAAGAATGAAACCAATCAACGTAGGACTACTCGGTATCGGTACTGTCGGTGGCGGCACATTCACAGTATTGCAGCGCAACGCGGAAGAAATCACCCGCCGCGCCGGACGGCCGATCCGCATCGTGGTGGTCGCCGACAAAAATCTGGAACTGGCCAAACAGGTCGCCGGTGGCGCGTGTCGCATTACCGACGATGCGTTTTCGGTAGTGAGCGACCCCGAAGTCGATATCGTCATCGAGCTGATCGGCGGCTACGGTGTGGCGAAACAACTGGTGATGCAGGCCATTGCCAACGGCAAGCATGTGGTCACTGCCAACAAGGCGCTGCTGGCCACCCACGGCAACGAAATCTTCAAGGCCGCGCAGGACAAGGGCGTGATGGTCGGTTTCGAGGCGGCGGTAGCGGGCGGTATTCCCATCATCAAAGCGGTGCGCGAAGGCCTGACCGCGAACCGCATCGAGTGGATCGCGGGCATCATCAACGGCACCACCAACTTCATCCTGTCCGAAATGCGCGACAAGGGCCTGAGCTTCGACACGGTGCTGAAAGAGGCGCAGCGTCTGGGCTACGCCGAAGCCGACCCGACTTTCGACATCGAAGGCGTGGACGCGGCACACAAAATTACGATATTGGCTTCGCTGGCATTCGGTATCCCGATGCAGTTCGACAAGGCTTACATCGAAGGCATCGCCAAACTGGATGCGGTGGACATCAAATACGCCGAGCAACTGGGCTACCGCATCAAGTTGCTGGGCATCGCCCGCCGTACGCCTGAAGGCGTCGAGCTGCGCGTGCATCCAACGCTGATCCCCGCTAAACGATTGATTGCCAACGTGGAAGGCGCGATGAATGCCGTGCTGGTACAGGCCGATGCGGTCGGCGCGACGCTGTATTACGGCAAGGGCGCCGGGGCTGAACCGACTGCCAGCGCGGTGATCGCCGATCTGGTGGATATCACCCGCATGCACACCGCCGACCCTGAAAATCGCGTGCCGCACCTGGCGTTCCAGCCGGATGCGATGGTCGATCTGCCGATGCTGTCGATGGATGAAGTCACCACCAGTTACTATTTGCGTCTGCGCGTCGCGGACAAGACTGGCGTGCTGGCCGACATCACCCGCATTCTCGCCGACGAGCAGATTTCCATCGACGCCGTGATCCAGAAAGAACCTGCTGACAATGAGACCGAGGCTGACCTGATTCTGCTCACCCACCAGACGCGCGAGAAATGCATCAACGCGGCGATTGTCAAGATCGAAGCCTTGGGCGTGGTGGCAGGTCATGTCACCAAGTTGCGCATGGAAGAGCTGGGTAAATAAAGTGGAACAGAATCTGGTTTTGTTTGATTCTTTGAATTGGGAAAGCTTTGGTTGTGGCGCGAGATTTAAGCTTTTTCAAAGTGGAACGAAACAGGTTCGTTTACTTGAGTTTTCATCGGACTTTGTTGATCCGTCGTGGTGTGAGAAAGGACATATCGGTTTTGTGGTTCAAGGTGAACTCGAAATTGATTTTCAAGGACGCATAGTGCGTTATCCAGAAGGTTCAGGAATTTTTATTCCGTCAGGTTCAGGTCATAAGGCGTGTTCGATAACACCTACAGCCTTACTGTTTCTGGTCGAAGATATTTAATTAAACTGTCATTCCGGCGCAGGCCGGAATCCAGCTTAAATATGAACCGGCGAAGCCGACAACATGGTTTTGTCCCGCTACGCGGGTTATTTGAACCACTGGATTCCGGCCTGCGCCGGAATGACGATAAAGAGAGTAAAGAATGAAATACATCTCCACACGGGGCAATGCGCCCGCCAAGACGTTTACCGAAATCCTGCTGGGCGGACTGGCGCCGGACGGCGGGCTGTATCTGCCGGAAGAATATCCGCAGGTGACGCGCGCCGAACTGGATGCGTGGCGCGCTCTGTCCTACGCCGAGCTGGCGTTTGCGGTTCTGTCCAAGTTCGCCACCGATATTCCGGCGGCTGATTTGAAGGCGATTCTGGACAAGACTTACACGGCGGAGGTGTACAACAAGGGACGTGCGGATTCGGATTTTTCACAGATCACACCGCTGCGCACCTTGACGCCGGGCGTGCATCTCCTCGAACTGTCCAACGGCCCGACGCTGGCGTTCAAGGACATGGCGATGCAGCTGTTGGGCAACCTGTTCGAGTATGCGCTGGACAAGCAACACGCTGAGCTGAATATTCTCGGTGCGACTTCCGGCGATACCGGCTCCGCTGCCGAATATGCGATGCGCGGCAAGCGCGGCATCCGCGTGTTTATGCTTTCGCCGAACGGCAAGATGAGCGCCTTCCAGCGTGCGCAGATGTATTCTTTGCAAGACCCGAACATCTACAACATCGCCATCAACGGCATGTTCGACGATGCGCAGGACATGGTCAAAGCCGTGTCCAACGACCACGCCTACAAGGCCGCGCACAAGATCGGCACGGTTAATTCGATCAACTGGGGGCGCGTGTCGGCGCAGATCGTTTATTACTTCAAGGGCTATTTTGCCGCGACCCGATCCAACGACGAGCAGGTCGCGTTCGCGGTTCCGTCCGGTAACTTCGGCAATATCTGCGCGGGCCATATCGCGCGCATGATGGGATTGCCTATCGGCCAGCTGATACTGGCGACCAACGAGAACGACGTGCTGGACGAGTTTTTCCGTACCGGCATTTATCGTCCGCGCGGTACGGCGCATACCTATGAGACCAGCAGTCCGTCCATGGATATTTCCAAGGCCAGCAACTTCGAACGCTTCGTATTCGACCTGGTTGGTCGCGACGGTGCGAAGGTGCGCGAATTCTGGACGAAAGTCGATGCAGGGTCCGCCCCCGACCAGGCTGCGTTCGGTATCAAGCACACTGCATACTGGAACGAACTGCCTGCGTTCGGTTTCGCCTCCGGCAAGAGTACGCATCTGGATCGCCTGAAAACCATACGTGAACTGTGGGAGGAATACGGCGTGATGGTGGACACGCACACCGCTGACGGCCTGAAGGTTGGTCTGGAGCAGCGCCGTCCCGGTCTGCCGCTGATCTGTCTGGAAACCGCCTTGCCCGCCAAATTCGCCGAGACGATACGGGAAGCGCTGGGACGCGAACCCGAGCGCCCGGTATCCATGGTGGGCATCGAAGACCTGCCGCAACGCGTTGAAGTGATGGATGCGGATGTGGCGACACTCAAGGCGTTTATTTCGGCCAATATACCGCAATAAGTAAAATCGTCATTCCGGAGCGCCATGAACAACCTCATCCTGCTCGTCCTTTGTTTCATCGCGGGCATGCTGCTCAGGCACTTCAGGCGCATGCCGGATAATGCGCCGGCGACACTGAATAGTTTCATCATCCATGTCTCGCTGCCTGCGCTGACGCTGCTCTACATCCATCAACTTAAACTGTCCGGCGATGTGCTGCTGATCGGACTGATGGCGTGGCTGGTGTTCGGACTTTCAGCCGGTTTCTTTTATCTGGTCGGGCGCTGGCTGGCTTTGCCGCGTGCCACGGTGGGGGCGTTGATTCTGGTCGGCGGTCTGGGCAATACCTCGTTCTTCGGCCTGCCCATGGTAGAGGCGTATTATGGCGCGGGCGGACTGACCACCGCGATCATCGCCGATCAGCTGGGTTCGTTCTTTGTCTTGTCCATCCTGGGTATCACGGTGGCAGGCATTTATTCTTCCGGTCGCCCCACGGCGATGGTCATCTTCAAGCGCATCGCGCTGTTTCCGCCGTTTATCTCGCTGCTTGTCGCGCTGCTGCTGATTCCGGTCGAGTATGCCGAATGGTTTTCAGTGCTGCTCAGACGACTGGGCGACACGCTGGCGCCGCTGGCCTTGTTGTCGGTTGGTCTGCAACTGCGCATGGGGCATATCGCGGAACACAAACGCAATCTGGCGATCGGCCTGGGTTTCAAATTGCTCCTTGCACCGCTGGCAATTTATTTGCTGTACGTTCAGCTGCTGGGCGCGCACGGTCAGGCGATACAGGTCACGCTTTTCGAGGCGGCGATGCCACCGATGATTACTGCCGCGATTGTAGCTGCCGAGCATGACCTCGATCCGCAGCTGGTTAACCTGATGGTGGCGGTGGGTCTGATTCTGTCTTTCTTTACGCTCACGGCGTGGTGGTGGGTGATGAGGGGGATTTAAGCCGACGCGACAGGTATAATGCGCGCCCGACTCCATTTCCAGACAGGTTGCCGTGTCCGATCGTCTCTCCGTTTTCTTGCAGTACCTCTTGCCTAAACAGGCGTTCACCGTATTCGCCGGGAAAGTGGCCGACGCCCGTTGCGGTTCATGGACTGCCCGTCTGATTACGTGGTTTGTCGGGCGATATAAGGTCAATATGACCGAAGCCGCCAATCCGGATATCGGCAGTTACGCCACCTTCAATGATTTTTTCACGCGCGCGCTCAAAAGCGATGCACGCCCGCTGGCATCGGCTGACTATGTTTGTCCGGTGGACGGTGCGATCAGCCAGTTCGGCGCTATCAAAAACGATCAGCTGTTTCAGGCTAAGGGTCATAGCTATTCGACGATCGCGCTGGTCGGTGGCGACGCCGATCTGGCCGCACAGTTTCAGGATGGCAGTTTCGCCACTATCTATCTGAGCCCCAGGGATTACCACCGTATTCATATGCCGTGCGACGGGCGTCTGACGCGCATGATCTATGTGCCGGGCGATCTGTTTTCGGTGAACCCCGTGACAGCGCGCGGCGTGCCCGGTCTGTTCGCGCGCAACGAGCGCGTAGTCTGCGTATTCGATACCGCGCATGGTTCGTTCGTGCTGACGCTGGTCGGTGCCACCATCGTCGGCAGCATGGCGACGGTCTGGCATGGTCTGGTCAATCCGCCGCGCAGCAGAGAGATACGCGAATGGCGTTACGATGACCAGCAAATCGAACTGAAAAAAGGCGATGAGATGGGGCGTTTCCTGCTCGGTTCGACGGTGGTGATGCTGTTCCGTAAGGATATCTTGCAGTTCAATCCGCAATGGGCACCTGCACTGCCGGTGCGTATGGGCGAGGTGATGGGCGTATGAACGTTTGGAATGAGCGTTATGCGGGCGAGGAATACCACTTTGGCACCGAGCCGAACGCGTTCCTGTCGCAGCAGCAAAACAGGCTGAAGCCGGGCATGCGCTGCCTCGCGATCGCGGACGGCGAGGGGCGCAACGGGGTGTGGCTGGCGGAACAGGGTTTGCAGGTGTTGTCGGTGGACAGTTCTCCCGTCGCTGTCGCCAAGGCGCGTGCGCTCGCTGCGCAGCGCGGAGTAATGATGGATGTCGAACTGGCCGACCTGACGCAATGGGACTGGGGCTGTGAAAAGTACGATGTGGTGGTGGCGATCTTCATTCAGTTCGCGCCGCCGGGCTTGCGCGAGCATATGTTCAGCCATATCAAGTCTTGCCTTAAACCCGGCGGACTGCTCATGTTGCAGGGCTATACGCCGCGTCAGCTGGACTATCGTACCGGTGGCCCTTCGCAGGTCGAGAATCTGTACACCGAAGCGTTGTTGCGCGAGGCATTTTCGGACATGGAAATCGTCCATCTGACCGAGCATGACAGCGTCATCCACGAAGGCGCGGGACATGACGGCATGTCGGCGCTGATCGATATGGTGGCCCGCCTGTCCTGAGCCTGTCGAAGGGCTCACCACCAGCCTGCAAAATTTTTGTCGTAACGGATTTGGAGAAGATGGTCTTGATAGCGAATAAGAGCGTGTGGATCAGGGTGGGGCTGGCATTGGCGCTGGTGTTGGGCGCGGCCTGGTGGTATTTGTCGGGAAATACCCAGCCTGAGGCCGTCACGTCGTCCGGAAAACCGGCACTGACGGTCGCCACCGTGACGCTGAAACAGGCGCAGTGGATGCAGAATCTGTCGGCCAATGGCAGCGTGGTGGCATGGCAGGAAGCGGTTATCGGTGCGGAAGTAACCGGTGTACGCATCGCGGAGGTGCGGGTGAATGTCGGTGATCAGGTGAAAAAAGGCCAGTTGCTGGCGCGCCTGGCGACCGATACGATGCAGGCGGGCGAAGCCGAGTCACAGGCTATGCTGAAGGAAAGCGAAGCGCAACTGAGCAGCGCGGTGGCGCTTACCGCACGCACGCGCAAGCTGGCTGACGCAGGCTTCGTCAGTCCACAGCAGCTGGAGCAGGCAGTGCACAGCGAGAATGCCGCAAAAGCGCGGGTCGATGCACAACGCGCCCGCCATCAGAGCAGCGCCCTGCGATTGTCCAATCAGCATATCGTTGCACCCGATTCCGGTGTGATTTCATCGCGTTCGGCCACGGTTGGCACCCTCACGCAGCCGGGCATGGAACTGTTTCGCCTGATTCGTCAGGGGCGGCTGGAGTGGCATGCCGATCTGACCGCCGAGGAACTGGGGCTGATTCGTAAAGGCATGAGCGTGGAACTAATCTCCGCACAGGGCAAGCCGGTGCTTGGCGTGGTGAGCGCGCTCGCGCCGTCCATCAACCCGCAGACGCGCTATGCGCGCGTGCTGGTCGCATTGCCTGAAAACGCCGGGATGATAGCCGGGATGTTTGCGCGCGGCAGCTTTCAGCTGGGCGAGCAGGCGATGCCGGTCGCGGTATTGCCGCAATCCGCCGTGGTGCTGAAAGACGGCGCGGCGTTTGTGTTTGTGGTGGATGCAAATTCGCACGTCAGAGAACGCAAAGTCAGCGTCGGACGCCGTCATGGTGAGCAGATACAGATTACCGACGGGCTGGCGGAGGGCGTGGCCGTAGTCGAATCGGGTGGCGCATTCCTGGTCGATGGCGATCTGGTGCGTCTGACAGGCTCCGTTCCTCTCCCCAACCCTGATGAAACAACTGGCCATTCGACTAAGGCATCAAAAGACGATGCCAAAGTCGCTGGTCATCTCTCGCAAGCGGGCGAGGGGGCAAACGAAGGGCCTCGTTAGATGAACGTTTCCGCCTGGTCCATCCGCAATCCGATACCGGCGGTACTGCTATTCGTACTGCTCACGCTGATGGGGCTGATGGGCTTTCGTGCGATGAAAGTACAGCAGTTCCCGGATATCGAATTGCCTGTGGTGATGATTACCGCATCGCTTCCCGGCGCATCGCCCGCGCAACTGGAAACCGAGGTGGCACGCAAGCTGGAAAATTCGCTGGCCAATGTGCAGGGCATGAAGCACCTGTATACCAAGGTGCAGGACGGCGTGGTGACGATCCGGGTCGAATTCCGTCTGGAGAAGGCTATTCAGGAAGCGGTGGAAGACGTGCAGGCGGCAATTTCCCGCGTGCGTGCCGATCTGCCCAAGGACTTGCGCGACCCGACTGTCGCCAAGGTAGAGCTGGCGGGCAGGCCGATTCTGACCTATACCGTCACCTCGCCGGGAATGAGTGAGGAAGAACTTTCCTGGTTTGTCGAGAACAAGGTCACCAAAGTGCTGCTGGCGGTGCGCGGTGTGGGCGCGGTAAGTCGTGTGGGCGGTGTCACGCGTCAGGTCAGTGTGGAGCTTGATCCGGCGCGTTTGCTGGCGTTGAGTGTTTCCGCCGGTGAGATTTCCCAGCGGTTGCGCATGATTCAGCAGGAAGCGGCCGGCGGACGCTCGGACATCGGCGGCATCGAGCAATCGGTGCGTACCATCGCCACCGTGCAATCTGCCGAAGCGCTGGGCAAGATCGAGATCAGTCTGGCTGATGGTCGGCGCATACGGCTGAACGAGGTCGCAAATGTGCAGGATACGGTGGCTGAACAGCGCACTGCCGCCCTGCTCAATGGCCAGCAACTGGTGGGTTTCGAGATCAGCCGCTCCATTGGTGCGGGTGAAATCGAAGTGGCAGAAGGCGTGGAAAAGGCGCTGGACAAACTCAAGCTCGACTACCCCGGGATTGAAACCACCGAGGCGTTCAATTTTGTCGATCCGGTTGCGCAGAACTATACTGGTTCGATGAATCTGCTCTATGAGGGCGCGCTGCTGGCGGTGCTGGTGGTATTCGTATTTTTGCGCGACGGTCGTGCGACCTTTGTCGCCGCGACGGCCTTGCCGCTGGCGGTGATTCCGACGTTTGCGGTAATGCATTATCTGGGTTTTACGATCAATACGGTCACGCTGCTGTCGCTGTCGCTGGTGGTCGGCGTGCTGGTGGACGATGCCATCGTCGAGATAGAAAACATCATGCGCCATCTGGAGATGGGCAAGTCGCCCTATCAGGCGGCGATGGAAGCGGCCGACGAAATCGGTCTGGCGGTGATCGCGACCACCTTCACGCTGATTGCGGTATTTTTGCCCACCGCGTTCATGGACGGCGTGCCGGGACGATTCTTCGTGCAGTTTGGCTGGACGGCGGCGGTCGCGGTGCTGTTCTCGCTGGTGGTCGCACGCATGCTGACACCGATGATGGCGGCCTATATTCTGAAGCCGCGCGTGGCGCATCAGACACCCGGATGGATACGCTGGTATCTGGGCTGGGCGGATTATTGTCTGAAACACAGGCTGATCACGACGGCAGGCGCGACCATCTTTTTCGTCGGTTCATTCGCGCTGGTGCCGTTGTTGCCCAAGGGCTTCATGCCGCCCGATGATCTCTCACAATCGCAAGTCACCCTGACGCTGCCGCCGGGAAGTACCTTTTCTCAGACGTACCGCGTAGCGGAACAGGCGCGTCAGATTGTCGACAAGAACCCGGAGGTAAAACTGGTCTATACCGCCATCGGCGGGGGAAATTCGGGAGGCGAACCGATGTCTCCGTCCAGTAGCGGACAGGTTAATGTTGCCACGTTGACGCTGAGTCTGACGCCGCGTGCCGAACGTCATGTCAGGAAGCAGGTGATCGAGGGGCAATTGCGCACGGCGCTGGAAGCCTTGCCCGGGGTGCGCGTGAAAGTGGGGATGGGGGCGTCGAAAGAGAAATACGTGCTGGTGTTGGCCGGTGAAGACGGTGAGCAGTTGCTGCAGCATGCCCGGCTTGTGGCGCGAGAGCTGCGCACCATTCCCGGTATCGGCAATGTCACCTCGACATCCAGTCTGGTGCGTCCCGAACTGGTGGTGCGCCCCGACTTTGCGCGTGCGGCGGACCTGGGCGTGACCACGAGTGCGATAGCAGAAACCTTGCGCATTGCAACGGCGGGTGACTATGAGCAGCAATTGGCCAAGCTCAATCTGAGCGAGCGTCAGATACCCATCGTGGTCAAGCTGCCCGCACAGGCGCGTACGGACATCGAATTGCTTTCCCGTCTGGTGGTACAGGGCAGGCAGGGGCCGGTGATGCTGGGCAATGTGGCGAGTTTCAGTCTGGAGAGCGGCCCGGCGCAGATCGACCGCTATGACCGGCTGCGCAATATCAATTTCGAGGTGGAACTGAACCAGCAGCCGCTGGGCAAGGTGGAAGGGCAGGTGCTGGCCTTGCCGAGTATCGCCAAATTGCCGCATGGCATTATCCGCGCTTCGGTGGGTGACGCCGAGGCGATGGGCGAATTGTTCGCCAGCTTCGGGTTGGCGATGATGACGGGGGTGCTGGCGATTTATATCGTGCTGGTATTGCTGTTCAAGGCATTCGTGCAGCCGGTCACGATTCTGGCTGCACTGGTGCTGTCCGTGCCGGGCGCGTTCCTCGCCCTGTATATCACGCATACTGCGCTATCCATGCCATCGATGATAGGTCTGATTATGCTGATGGGCATTGCCACCAAGAACTCCATTCTGCTGGTCGAATATGCGATTGTGTCGCGTCGCGATCGCGGCATGAACCGTCTCGATGCGCTGCTGGATGCGTGCCGGAAGCGCGCGCGGCCTATCGTGATGACTACGCTGGCGATGGGTGCGGGCATGATGCCGGTGGCGCTGGGTGTCGGTGTGGATTCAACCTTCCGCGCACCGATGGCGATTGTGGTGATCGGCGGCTTGATCACCTCGACTCTGCTCAGTCTGCTGGTGATACCGGTGGTGTTTACCTATGTGGACGATGCGGTGCAGTGGCTGGGCAGGCGCTTTGCGCGCAAGGCGTAAGTTCGTCATTCCCGCGAAAGCGGGAATCCAGCCAAACAAATATTCCGCATTGCGGACAACGCCCTGATTAAAGTCCCGCTACGCGGGGTTTTTTAATTAACTAAGTGGATTCCCGTTTTTGCGGGAACGACACAGCTCTACGGCATCCGCGATTGCCGGGGTTCGTGCCTATTGTGACCTTGCCCAGCGTACGATGCCGCCGACATCCATTGCACCTGCCTGACGCGCCACCTCACGGCCTCCCTTGAATAGCGCGAGGGTGGGAATGCTGCGTATGTTGTAACGTCCGGCCAGTTCCTGCGCCTGTTCGGTGTTGAGTTTAGCCAGGCGTATTGCCGGTTCCAGTTGCGCTGCCGCCTGAATAAAAGCGGGACCCATCATCTTGCACGGCCCGCACCAGGGCGCCCAGAAATCCACCAGTACCGGAATGTCGCAGCGGTTGATGTGCAGGTTGAAATTGCCCGCATTCAATTCTACCGGATGCGCGTCGAACAGTTGCTTCTTGCATTTGCCGCAGACCGGATGTGCGCCCAGCTTTTCGGATGGAACGCGGTTCACCCCGTCGCAATGCGGGCAGACGATATGCAGTGATTCATTCATGGCAGTCTCCAGAAAAATAATATTGCAATCCTCAATCCTCAATCCTCAATCCTCAATCCTCAATCCTCAATCCTCAATCCTCAATCCTCAATCCTCAATCCTCAATCCTCAATCCTCAATCCTCAATCCTCAATCCTCAATCCTCAATCCTCAATCCTGGTTTTTTAGATTATTCGCATCGACAAATCGAGCGCCTCCAGGTCTTTGGTGAGTGCGCCTATCGAAATGCGATCCACGCCGGTTTCCGCGACTTCGCGCAATCCGGAGAGCGTGATGCCGCCGGAGGCTTCCAGCTCGGCGCGTCCGGCGGTGTGTTGTACCGCCGAACAGAGCGCTTCAATGTCGAAATTGTCGAGCAGAATCAGTCTGGCGCCGGCTTGCAATGCCTCATCCAGTTGCATCCAGTTTTCCACTTCGATCTGCACGGAAATCCCTGCGGGTGCCAGCTTGAATGCCGCATCCAGCACCGCTTTGATGCTGCCTGCTGCGGCGATATGATTTTCCTTGATCAGTATGCCGTCATACAGTCCCGCACGCTGGTTGTGTCCGCCGCCGGTGCGCACGGCGTATTTCTGCGCATGGCGCAATCCGGGCAGGGTCTTGCGCGTATCCATTATTTTTACCGGAAAACCGGCCACCGCATCCACGTAGCGGCGCGTGACGGTGGCGGTGCCAGACAGGGTCTGCAACAGGTTCAGCGCCGGGCGTTCGCCGGTGAGCAAGGCGCGTGCGCGACCTGAGATTTCACATAAAGTTTGTCCGGGGCGGATGCTGTCGCCATCATGAGCGTGCCAGCTGATTTGGCATTCCGGGTCGAGCGCCAGAAAACAGGCATCGAACCATTGCGTGCCGCACAATACGCCACTCTGGCGGGTGATGACCTGCGCACGGGCACTGGCTGCTTCCGGTAATAACTGTGCAGTCAGGTCGCCGCTGGCGATGTCTTCATCGAGCGCGTCTTTAACATTTTTCTGTATGTCTTGGGCAGTCACAGTTATTTACGGTCTTTTACGGATAAGGAAGCGTAGTATAAGGGAAGCGAGGGGTACTTACTAAATCGCGTAGCGCCACGTTTGCCCCCTCTCACGTAAACGGGAGAGGGTTGGGGTGAGGGCGGGTATGGTCTGCAATGGCAGCAATACCCGCGGCAGACTTGAAATTCTTCAGTTATCCCCCACCTGCGTTACATTCGAAAGTTAACGCCTTAGGAGTGCAATCATGCGTTTCGACAAATTTACCACCAAATTGCAACAAGCCCTGACCGACGCCCAGAGTCTGGCGGTCGGTTCAGATAATCAGTTCATCGAACCGCAGCACCTGCTGCTGGCGATGCTTAACGATGCCGACAGCGGGGCTGCTTCGCTGCTGGCGCGGTCGGGGGGTAACACGCATGCGTTGAAGGCCGCGCTGAATGACGCCGTGTCACGCCTGCCTAAGGTCGAAGGCCATGGCGGCGAGGTGCAGGTCGGACGCGATCTTTCCAACCTGTTCAATCTCACCGATAAGGAAGCGCAGAAGCGCGGCGACCAGTTTATCGCCAGCGAGATGTTTTTGCTGGCGGCGACCGGCGACAAGGGCGAGTCCGGGCGTTTGCTGAAAACTCATGGCGTGTCGCGTGCGCCGCTGGAGCAGGCTATCAACGCCGTGCGCGGCGGCGAATCGGTGGGCTCTCAGGAGGCGGAAGGTCAGCGCGAGTCGTTGAAGAAATTCACTATTGATCTGACCGAGCGTGCAAGGCTGGGCAAACTCGATCCGGTGATAGGACGTGACGACGAGATTCGCCGCGCGATACAGGTGTTGCAGCGCCGCACCAAGAATAACCCGGTGCTGATCGGCGAGCCGGGCGTGGGCAAGACCGCCATCGTCGAAGGGCTGGCGCAGCGTATCGTCAATGGTGAAGTGCCGGAATCACTGAAGAACAAGAAGGTGTTGAGTCTGGATATGGCCGCGCTGCTGGCGGGGGCCAAGTACCGCGGCGAATTCGAGGAGCGTCTGAAGAACGTGCTGAAAGAACTGGCGCTGGATGAAGGGCAAACCATCGTGTTCATCGACGAGCTGCACACCATGGTCGGCGCGGGCAAGGCCGAAGGCGCAATGGATGCGGGCAACATGCTCAAGCCTGCGCTGGCGCGCGGCGAATTGCATTGCGTGGGAGCGACCACGCTGGATGAATATCGTAAGTACATTGAAAAGGACGCCGCGCTGGAGCGACGTTTCCAGAAAGTGCTGGTGGAAGAGCCTAGCGTGGAATCCACCATCGCCATCCTGCGCGGTTTGCAGGAACGCTATGAGCTGCATCACGGCGTGGACATCACCGATCCTGCCATCATCGCGGCGGCGGAGCTGTCCAATCGCTACATCACCGACCGTTTCCTGCCGGACAAGGCCATAGACCTGATAGACGAGGCCGCTGCGCGCGTCCGTATGGAAATCGATTCCAAGCCGGAGGTGATGGACAAGCTGGAGCGCCGTCTGATCCAGCTCAAGATCGAGCGTGAAGCGGTGAAAAAGGAAAAAGACGAAGCCTCCAAAAAGCGGCATGCACTGATAGAGGAAGAAATTTCAAAATTGGCGCGTGAATACGCTGATCTGGAAGAAATATGGAAGGCGGAGAAGGGCGCGGCACAGGGCACGGCCAATCTCAAGGAAGAGATGGAGCATGTGCGCGCCGAGATTGTCAGGCTGCAACGCGAGGGCAAGCTGGAGCAAGTGGCCGAACTGCAATACGGTCAGCTGCCGCAACTGGAAGCGAAGCTGAAGGAGGCCGCGCAACGCGAGGCCGAAGGCGGCGCGACCAAGAATAAGCTGCTGCGCACTCAGGTGGGTGCGGAAGAAATTGCCGAAGTGGTCAGCCGTGCAACCGGCATACCGGTGTCCAAGATGATGACGGGCGAGCGCGACAAACTGCTGAAGATGGAAGCCAAGCTGCACGAGCGCGTGGTGGGGCAGGATGAGGCGGTGCGGCTGGTATCGGATGCGATCCGCCGCTCGCGTTCCGGGCTGTCCGACCCGAATCGTCCCTATGGTTCATTCCTGTTCCTCGGTCCCACCGGCGTGGGCAAGACGGAACTGTGCAAGGCGCTGGCCGGCTTCATGTTTGACTCGGAAGATCATCTGATCCGCATCGACATGAGCGAATACATGGAGAAGCATTCGGTCGCACGCCTGATCGGCGCGCCGCCGGGCTATGTCGGCTACGAGGAAGGCGGCGGACTGACCGAGGCGGTGCGCCGCAAACCGTATTCCGTCATCCTGCTCGACGAAGTGGAGAAGGCGCACCCCGACGTGTTCAACGTGCTGCTGCAGGCGCTGGACGACGGGCGCATGACCGACGGGCAGGGGCGCACGGTGAACTTCAAGAACACCGTGATCGTGATGACCTCCAACCTCGGCAGCCAGATGATCCAGCAGATGTCGGGAGACGATTATCAGGTGATCAAGCTGGCGGTGATGGGGGAGGTGAAGAGCTATTTCCGTCCCGAGTTCATCAACCGTATCGACGAGGTGGTGGTGTTCCACGCGCTGGACGAGAAGAACATCAAGTCCATCGCGCGTATCCAGTTGCAGTATCTGGAGAAACGCCTGGCCGCGATGGAAATGAAACTGACGATAAGTGATGCTGCATTGGACGAGATCGCGACCGCCGGTTTCGATCCCGTGTATGGTGCCAGGCCGCTGAAACGCGCGATCCAGTCGCAACTGGAAAACCCGTTGGCCAGGCATATTCTCGAAGGACAGTTCACCGCGAAAGACACGATAGCGGTGGATTGCGTCGGAGGTGTGATGAAATTTGGCAAACTGTAGCAGTGGAGGTTAGCTGAGTTGAATCATTGATTGTTTGAACGATAAAAAGCCCGGTATGCCCTAGCCGTTGGCGAAAGGTGTTGGTTTTTCAGTATTAAAGGCCGTACAATCCCCTCCAGTGCAAGCTTGAGGGGATTTTCATTTCTGGCATAAAATCTTCCGCAGCAAATCCGGGGCGAGTACCCGCCGAGGCTGACGGTA
>JAUSAO010000092.1 GCA_030652475.1 Gallionella sp.
AAAGCTCGCTTGACCTGAAACCCGACAATAGAGTATTCAACAAAAAACAGCGTCGCTACGCTCCGACACCTTGGCCGGATTCCCGTGGAATCACTGGCCGGAATGGCGTGGAATCGGTGGCCGGATTCAGTGGAATAGGCAAGCAGTGAGCTGATGATAAGTTGATGGGCCTATCAGTACAGCATTCTGAAGCAGTTGGTTTCATTTGAAAACCATTCGTAAAACTCCTGCATCGTTCGCGGATAATCAACACCGTTTACAGGGTGTTTTGGATAAATTGGATCGTCAATGACCTTATTATATTAACTGCGAGAGCGAAATGGATACCCCCCATCAAGGTAAATCAAACTCCGGGACATCAAGTGGATAGAGGTAGACGCAAACAACGCGCTACTCATCCGGGGCGTTGGTCGCGACACGAAGTCGCGTGTTTATATGTGCTTGAAATTACTACATATTTTAAGCACCTGGCGTATCCTCGCCAGCTCCCTACGCGAGCGTGCTACCGTTGCGCTGATGACGGGGTGCGGAGCCTCGCGGACAAAGTACCGAATCGGGTCTGAATGGCGACAGGAAGACCCCTCCGGAAGCTTCATCCGGTTAAGGGCAAGGGAAGGACAATATGGCGAGATTAAACAAAGAGACGTACGCGCCGTCAACCGGGCGACAGACCTACGGGAGCTAATAGGTCAAAGGCATGCTTCCTTGTGTTTGCATGCGTGGGTAGGTTGCAGATCGCTAACGTATCTGCACGGGATCGTAAGACCACCGGCGTCCAGTCTCCGCCTAAGTTGTCCAATGAGTAACCACGTGGAACGTGGAAAAGTCATAACTCCACCAGGCGCAATGCCTGGCAAGCCAACCGTAAGGCAGGCCCATGGAGGGATGACATTGAGAGGTCGGAAGAAGCAAAGGCTGTCCTGTAACGAGACAGATAGGGCATGAAAAACGGCTCAACGCGAAAATTGGGGCCTTCGGCGCCGGTGAACCGCGTGCCCACGTCCGACAGGTGTTTCGTTGCGAGAGAATCTGGAGAACCTTCGAAGATGGGAAAGCAAATGACGGCTTTGGCTGGTGCGCCTATCAATGACGCGACATTATGGCAAGGGATCAATTGGGATCTTGCCCGTAGCGAGGTGAGACGGCTCCAAATGCGTATCGCAAAGGCTGTACAGGAAAAGCGGTGGAACAAGGTCCTTTCCTTGCAACACCTGCTGACCAGCTCGTTCTACGCCAAGGCCTTGGCTGTGAAACGGGTAACCTCAAACAAAGGAAAGAAGACCCCTGGCGTTGATGGCGTGCTGTGGAAAGGCGTCAGGGCCAAAGGGCAGGCGATACTGGACCTGCGCCGACGTGGTTATAATCCGCAGCCACTCAGACGGATATACATTCCAAAGAAGAACGGCAAGAAACGACCCTTAAGTATCCCTACCATGAAGGATCGCGCCATGCAGGCGCTACACAAGCTGGCCTTGGCGCCGATTGCAGAAACCACCGCCGATCGGAACTCGTATGGGTTCCGGGAGGGCCGGGGTTGCTCGGATGCCATTGCCGCTGGCTTCAATGCGCTCAACAAGCCGAACTCGGCGACTTGGGTGCTCGAAGGGGATATCGCCGGTTGTTACGATAACATCAGCCATGAATGGTTGCTTGCAAACATTCCCATGGATCGAGTCGTTCTTCGCAAGTGGCTTGAAGCGGGGTACATGGAAGAGAATCGCCTGTACCCTTCGCACAAAGGAACTCCCCAAGGCGGGATAGCAAGTCCCGCGCTCGCGAATATGACCCTCGACGGACTGGAACGGATTGTCCGTGAAGCAGTCCCCAGGCGGTCGCGAGTTAATTTCGTCCGTTATGCCGATGACTTCATCATCACCGGTAAATCAAGGCAGATTCTGGAAAATCAGATTAAGCCCTCGGTCGAAAAGTTTCTGGCGGAACGTGGCCTAACTCTGTCACCAGAGAAGACCATGATCACCTATATCAAGGACGGTTTCACTTTTCTCGGCCAAACCTTTCGCAAGCACGGCAAGACATTACACATCACGCCGTCCAAGGAGGGAGTCCTCGCCCTCATCCAAAAGGTGGGAGAACTGATCCGTACCCACGTCAGCACACCGTTGCCGATCCTGATCAAGAAGCTGAATCAAACGCTTCGTGGTTGGGGCAATTACCACCGCCATGTGGTAGCATCGGAGGCATTTTCTCGTATCGATACATATGTCTATGAAGAACTTTGGCGGATGATCCGTCGCCGACACTCGGGCAAGTCCGAAAGGTGGCTGGCCAAGAAATACTGGCTGGCATCTGGACGCAGATGGGTGTTTACGGCAACGGGCGACACCAAGAAAGGCAAGCGACTTTACGAAGTCGTGCGCCTCAGCTCCATAGGCATACGACGATACATCAAGGTCAAGGCCGATGCAAATCCGTATCTGCAGGAATATGCCGGATATTTTTGGCGACGCCGGCATGATAAGGAGTCGCGTCTGCTCCCGGCGATGTCCGCGCGGGAATACCTGGCCATGACCGCCTGAGTTTGAGCTGTAAGGCCGGGGCACCCAATAAGGGTGTCCTTCAGAAATGCTTGAGCCGTATGAAGGGAAACTTTCAAGTACGGTTCTTAGGGGGGAAAGGGGCTGAGAGGCCCCTGACCTACCCGGTT
>JAUSAO010000110.1 GCA_030652475.1 Gallionella sp.
ACAATTCCGGGAATCATCGAGAGTCTCCCAATCTGTGAACCGCCTAAAGTTCTAAAGATTGAGGAAACAAACGATGAATCCGTCAGAAAGTTTAAATCATACAAAATGGGAATGTAAATATCATGTGGTTTGGATACCCAAATACAGGAAGAAAAGCCTTTATAAGGAACTCAGGGAACATTTGGGCGAGTTGCTAAAAGATTTGGCTTCGCAGAAAGAGTGCAAGATATTGGAAGGGCATTTGGTGTCTGATCACGTTCATATCTTGATCTCGATCCCGCCCAAATATTCGGTGTCACAGGTAGTCGGCTTCATCAAAGGCAAAAGCGCAATCGCAATAGCCCGCAACTTTATGGGACGGAGGAAAAATTTCACTGGGCAAAGTTTTTGGGCGAGGGGTTACTATGTTTCAACTGTCGGCAAAGATGAGGAGGCTGTCCGCGAGTATATAAAGCATCAGGAAGCAGAGGACAGGCGGATCGAGCAACTGAGCCTGTTTTAGAACACCGCCACACTTCAGGTGGCAAACATTTTAACCCGCTTTGAGCGGTTCACATTTACAAGCCTCCGGCTTTGCCGGAGGTATTTTGACTATGATTATGCGAAGTAAGATTGTAAACGCAATATAGTAATGTCCCTTATAGCGATGTAACTAAATAAAAATTAAATTGGTCACGATTATGTTGTAATCGCAATCAAATTTTCAATAGCATTATACAAATCAATATCAGTTTCTGGTGTGAGAATCGAAATGACAAGCGCGTAACGAGCCTTATTGTTATAACGCTCTAGTATTTTGCGCGTTTTCCACCAACCAGCTACCGGATAAACCGCAAGCGCTCCACGTTGGGCTAAAGCCGCAGCCGTTCCACTCCAAGTATCTGAATGTAAAGAACCTAGATGACGTAATTTTGAGCCAAGTCGCCAACCTGGATCAGAACCACCGCCAGCATAGCTGCATTCTTCTTCGTCCCGTACTCGTTGATTGATACGATTACGAAAATCATCAAGCTTTTCCAAAGGTCGTTTAACATCGAAACGTAAGCCATGACCGACATTCCGCACCCTGTTAGAGTTAAAAAATAATTTAAACTGTACATAACATCACTAAAGTCAGGAGACAAACCATTAACACCGAACCTTGTTACAGCAGTTACAACTTGGATCATTTGGGCCTGATAGCGGGCATGG
>JAUSAO010000122.1 GCA_030652475.1 Gallionella sp.
CAACCAAATGCGAAATCAAGCCCACCATTTCCACCGACACACCATTTTGTGCCAAGGTCGTTGTCTTCATACGCAGCACCTCCGTTTTTGCAGTATGCAAATATTATAAGTGGTATTTTAGTATTTTCCAAATCCCTAAGTTTCTCAAAAAGGACCTTAACTTCTTCAACGCCTTCTTTTTCACCCCTAAAAATAACATTTTGTTCCGTGAGAGCCACTTCATTTCTGAAGTAAACCAACATATATTCGTGGCCTACAGAAAAATATTTGGCGTCGTTTTTTCTATTTCTGTCCCAAACTAGCGCGGCTATGAAATTTTCCTCCCCAAACACCTCATCCATCAACAAGCGCAGGTTATGCACCTCATGGTCATCGATGCTGACGAAGATCACGCCGTCTTCTTTCAGCAGATTGCGCGCCAGAAACAGGCGCGGGTACATCATGTTCAGCCAGTTTGAATGGTAGCGTCCGCTGGTGTCTTTGTTGGTGCTGGCGGCGGTGCCGTCATCATTCAGTTGCCCGGTGTAGCGCAGGTATTCGTCCAGCCCTGCGCGGAAGTTGTCGGGGTGGATGAATTCGTTGCCGGTGTTGTAGGGCGGGTCGATGTAAATCATCTTGACCTTGCCGTGGTAGGGCTTCTGCAACAGTTTGAGCACTTCCAGATTGTCGCCCTCGATGATGAGGTTTTCCGTGCTGTCCCAGTTGACGCTTTCCTCTGGCTGCGGGCGCAGTGTGGCGATGCTGGGCGTTTGCACGTTGCGAAACGCATCGCGCTTACCCGCCCAGTTGAGGCCATAACGTTCCGGGTCGGTGGCGATATGCTCGCCCAGCGCGGCTTGCAGCCTGGAAAAATCCACTTTCCCTTCGCTGAAAATTTGCGGTGCGACATCGCGTAGCTGCGCCAGCAATGCTTCCGTTAGATCCGCTGAAGTCAGCGGCAGCTTTATTTCGTCATTCATAAGGGTCACGTCTGATTATAAATCCAGCAGCACCCGCCCCGGAAACTCCAGCGCTTCCTTGATCGCGCCCAGGAATTGCACGGCTTCGCGTCCGTCGATGATGCGGTGATCGTAGGAGACGGCCAGGTAGTTGATCGGGCGGATCACGATCTGGCCGTTTTCCACCACCGCGCGGTCTTTGGTCGCATGGATGCCGAGGATGGCGCTTTGCGGCGGGTTGATGATGGGCGTGGAGAGCATGGAACCGAACACGCCGCCATTGGAAATTGAAAAAGTGCCGCCGGTCAGCTCTTCCATGGTCAGCTTGCCGACCTTGGCACGCGCACCGAAATCAGCGATCTGTTTTTCGATATCGGCAAACGAAAGTTTGTCCGCATCACGGATGATGGGTACGACCAGACCGCGCTCGCTGCCTATGGCTACGCCGATGTCGAAATAGCCGTGGTAGATGATGTCGGTGCCATCCACCGACGCATTGACGATGGGAAATTTCTGCAATGCCTGTACGGCCGCCTTGACAAAAAAGCTGGAAAATCCGAGTTTGATACCGTGTTTTTTCTCGAACGCGTCCTTGTAACGGTTGCGCAAGTCCATTACCGGCTGCATGTTCACTTCGTTGAAGGTGGTGAGGATGGCGGCGTTCTGTTGCGATTGCAGCAGGCGTTCGGCGATGCGCTGGCGGATGCGCGTCATCGGCACGCGCTGTTCCGGGCGGTTGCCCGATGGCGCGATCGCCGGTACGTCTTGCGATACCGGGCTGGGCGATACCTGTTGCATGGCATTCAGCACGTCTTCCCGGGTGACGCGCCCGCTGCGCCCGCTGCCTTGCAAACTGGCCGCATCAATGTCCAATTCATGCGCCAGTTTGCGTACCGACGGTGAGAGCGCGGATTTCCCCCCCTCAATGGATGCGGGGGTAGCCGCCGCAACCGCGCTGGTGTCGATCAGCGCAATCAATTCTTCGCTGGCTACTTTTTCACCGTCACCCCTGATGATGCTGGTCAGAACGCCGCTTTTTGATGCGGGCAGCTCCAGCACCACCTTATCGGTTTCGACATCGATCAAATTTTCCCCTTCCACTACCCGTTCGCCGACTTGCTTATGCCAGGTCAGCAAGGTTGCCTCGGATACAGATTCGGAGAGTTGCGGCACTTTGACTTCAATGATGCTCATGGCGAGAGGCTCCTGGATTATTCTTTACATCGAGATCGGGACGGAATGCGGCTTCGATCACCGCCTTCTGCTGTTCGTTATGCACCGCCAGATAACCGGCGGCGGGTGCGGCTGATGAAGGACGCAGCGCATATCCCAAGCGCATGCCCTTGCGGAAATGGCGCGTGAAATAATGCTGAATGCGATGCCACGCGCCCTGATTTCCCGGTTCTTCCTGACACCAGAGAAATTCGCTCGCATTCGGATAGGCCGCCAGCTGTGCCGCAAAATCTTCATGCGGGAAGGGATAAAGCTGTTCGATACGGATAATCGCCATATCCTCCCTGCCCTTGTCGCGGCGTGCGTTGAGCAGTTCGTAATAAATCTTGCCGCTGCATGCGATGATGCGGCGCACACGGCTCGCATCCAACTCATCCACTTCCGCGATCACCGGACGGAAACCGCCACGGGTAAAATCGCTCAGCGGCGAAGCCGCCTCCTTGCTGCGCAGTAGGCTTTTCGGGGTGAACACGATCAGGGGATGGCGGGTGGGGCGCAACATCTGGCGGCGCAACAGGTGGAACATTTGCGCCGGGGTAGAAGGGATGCACACCTGAATATTGTAATCGGCGCACAGTTGCAAATAACGCTCGATGCGTCCCGAGGAATGCTCGGCCCCCTGCCCCTCATAGCCGTGCGGCAGCAACATCACCAGACCGCACAACCTGCCCCATTTCGCCTCGCCCGAAGCGATAAACTGATCGATCACCACTTGCGCGCCATTGGCAAAATCGCCGAACTGCGCTTCCCATAACACCAGCGAATTCGGTTCGGCGGTGGCATAGCCATATTCGAATCCCAGCACCGCCTCTTCGGACAGCAGTGTATCTATCACCGCGAAATCGGCCTGATCGGGCGCCAGATGTTGCAGCGGGATGTACACGCCTTCGTGCCATTCCACACGATTCTGGTCATGCCAGGCGGCATGGCGATGAAAGAACGTGCCGCGTTTGACATCCTGTCCGCTGAGTCGCACCGGATAGCCTTCGGTCAGCAGCGTGGCATAAGCCAGATTCTCCGCCATCCCCCAGTCCAGCGGCAATTCGCCGCGCGCCATGGCAACGCGGTCTTCGACAATTTTCTGCACGCGGGAATGCAAAACAAAATTTTGCGAGTCGCCGCCTTGTGACGGCATGCCGGCCTGCACCTTGCCCGGCACGGTCGTTAAGGGCACCGCCAGTTGTTGCAAACGATCCAGCGAAACCGACGTATCTACCGGCACATTCCATGCCGTGCCACGCTTGAACGGCCCCCATGCACTCTCCGCCCGTGCTTCCATACCTGTCTTGCTGCCGTTTTCCAGCGCAGGCTGTATCGAATTATGCCCCTCGTCCATCGCCTGCCGGTAATTCACGATCATCTCATCGGCTTCCCCGGCGTTAATCACGCCTTCGTCCAGCAGACGCTGCGCATAGAGCGCGCGCGTACCCGGATGCTGGCGTATATGACGATACATGAAGGGTTGCGTGACTAGCGGTTCATCCTGTTCGTTATGTCCCAGCTTGCGGAAACACACCAGATCGATCACCACATCCCGGTGAAACTGCATGCGGTAATCCAGCGCGATTTCAGTGATCAGCATCACGGCATCCGGATCATCCGCATTGACATGAAATATGGGCGCATCGATCATTTTCGCCACATCGCTGCAATACTGGCTGGAACGCATATCGCGCTTGTCCGAGACGGTAAAGCCGATCTGATTATTATTGATGATGTGTACCGTGCCGCCGGTATGAAAACCGCGCGTCTGCGACATGTTCAGCGTTTCCATCACCACACCCTGCCCGGCGAATGCCGCATCGCCGTGCATCAGTATCGGTATGACTTTACTGCCTTCCAGATCCTTCAGGCGATGCTGGCGCGCCCGGACGGAACCTTCCACTACCGGATTGACGATTTCCAGATGCGAGGGGTTGAAAGCCAGCGCGACATGCACCTTGCCGCCGGGTGTCAGTATATTGGCCGAAAATCCCTGATGATATTTCACATCCCCGGAAGTCAGATTTTCCGCATGAATGCCCTCGAATTCGGCGAACAGCATGCGCGGCTGCTTACCCAGTATGTTCACCAGCACATTCAATCGTCCGCGATGCGCCATGCCAATCACGGCTTCTTTCACACCCTGTCCACCCGCGCGCTGCAGCAGGTGATCGAGCAGCGGGATCAGGGTTTCGCCGCCTTCCAGCGAGAAACGTTTTTGTCCGACATACTTGGTATGCAGATAACGCTCCAGCGTCTCCGCAGCGGTGAGGCGTCCCAGAATACGGCGGCGCTGTGCGGCATCATATCCGGAAACACCGCGCACCCCTTCCAGTCTGTCCTGTATCCAGCGTTTTTGCGGCACATCGCTGATGTACATGTATTCCGCACCTATGCTGCCGCAGTAAGTCTGCCGCAACAGGCGCATGATTTCGCGCAGGGTCAGACGCGCCGCTGACACCAGTGAACCCGTTTCATAAGTGGTGTCCATATCGGCTTCAGCAAAGCCGTAATACACAGGATCAAGCTCGGGAATAACCGGTTTGACATGCCGGTTAAGGGGATCAAGATTGGCGACACGCACCCCCAGAAAGCGATGCGCGTTGATCAGCTGCAATACTTTTACCTGCTTGCGTTCATGATCCGCATCAGGCGCAGCCATTGCATTCGGCAAAGCCTCAAACGCGCGCTGAACCGGGCTGTGCGCCTGTTCGTGCTCGCTGTTATCCCATGCCGGAAACGTATCGAAGTAGGCCCGCCATTCATCCGTTACGCTATTTCGATCAAGCAGATACTGCTCATAAATAGCTTCGACAAAAGGCGCGGCAAACAACAATGAGTTGTCCTGCATCATCTTGAGAAAATGGGCGGGTTCGTTCACCGTTCATCCAGAGGCGGGTAATCGCGCCGTTTTGCGCCGACATAGAGTTGACGGGGTCTGCCGATCTTGCGGTCACTCGCGGACATCATTTCTTTCCACTGCGAAACCCAGCCTATGGTGCGACCCACGGCGAAGATGACCGTGAACATGTTGGTCGGAATGCCCAGCGCACGCAGCACGATACCCGAGTAAAAATCCACGTTTGGATACAGCTTGCGTTCGATGAAATACGGGTCATTCAGGGCGATTTTTTCCAGCTCCATCGCCAGCTTGAACAATTTGTCGTTCTCAAGTCCCTGTTCCTTCAACACTTCGTGGCAGGTTTCACGCATCACTGAGGCGCGCGGATCCATGTTCTTGTACACGCGATGACCAAAGCCCATCAGACGGTATTTTTTGTCTTTCACCCCCTGCACATATTCCGCCACCCGCGACACGTCGCCGATTTCTTCCAGCATGTTCAGCGCGGCTTCGTTGGCGCCGCCATGTGCCGGCCCCCAAAGGGCTGCAATACCTGACGCGATGCAGGCAAACGGATTCGCGCCACTCGATCCGGCCAGACGCACGGTGGATGTCGAAGCGTTTTGCTCGTGGTCCGCATGCAGGATAAAAATGCGCTCCAGCGCCCGCACCAGCACCGGATTGGGTACATAGTCCTCGGCGGGCGTGGCGAACATCATGTACAAAAAGTTCTCCACATAGCTGAATTTATTTTTCGGGAACATGAAGGGATAGCCGTTGTGATATTTGTAGGCCATCGCTGCGATCGTCGGCACCTTGCCCAGCAGCCGCATCGCCGCCAGATCACGGTGTTTGGCGTTATTGATATCCAGCGAATCGTGATAGAACGCCGACAGCGCGCCGACCACACCGACCATCACCGCCATCGGATGCGCATCCCGGCGAAAGCCGTTCAAAAAGCGCGCCAACTGATCGTGCACCATGGAATGCGATTTCACCTTGCGTTCGAATTCGGATTTTTGTTTGGCATCCGGCATCTGCCCATCCAGCAGCAGATAACAGACTTCAAGAAAGTCAGATTTCTCCGCCAATTGTTCGATCGGATAGCCACGGTAATACAGCAAGCCGGCGTCGCCGTCGATAAAGGTAATTTCGGAAGTGCAACTTGCCGTGGAGAAAAAAGCCGGATCATAGGTAAACAGCCCCACTTTTCCCAGTTCATGAATATCAATAACATCCGGCCCTAAGGTACCGGATATAATCGGTAATTCAATGCTGCGACCGTCGTCCAGAGTCAATGTTGCAATGCGTTTTTTTTCCATAATTTTCTTCCCCTGTAGGTGCGAATTCATTCGCACATCGTCGCGTTTTGTGCGAATGAATTCGCACCTACGATCAACTCGCCCTTATTTTTTCCAGCAAGACGGCTTGTGCGTCCGACACGGCTTCTTTTCTGCCTGAAATCATATCCCAGAGCGGATTGTCTGCCATATCCAGAAACTGTTCAAATGTTTGTCGCTCGGACTCGGACAATCGGGCGTAGTGTGTTTCTACAAAGCGCCCGAGTATGATATCGAGTTCCAGCAAACCGCGCCGACACCGCCAGCGCACTCTTTGCAACAAATCGGGAGCGAGTAACAGTTCTTGAGCCTTGGGGCTTGAGCCTTGAACCTCGGTTTTCATACCATGCGCTTGATCATCAAATCCTTGATACGGCCGATCGCCTCGGTCGGATTCAATTCCTTCGGGCAGACATCCACGCAGTTCATGATGGTATGGCAACGGAACAGCCGATACGGATCTTCCAGATCGTCCAGGCGCTCACTGGTGGCCTGATCGCGTGTGTCAGCAATGAAACGATAGGCCTGCAACAACCCTGCCGGGCCGACGAACTTATCCGGGTTCCACCAGAATGACGGGCAGGCCGTGGTACAGCAACCGCACAATATGCACTCATACAAACCATTCAGATGCGCACGCTGAGCAGGAGATTGCACGCGTTCCGTTTCCGGCGGCGGGTCATTATTGATCAGGTACGGCTTGATCGAATGGTATTGCTTGAAGAACTGCGTCATGTCCACGATCAAGTCGCGTATCACCGGCAAACCGGGCAACGGGCGCAGCTCCACGGGCTCCTTCAGCGTAGACAGCGGCGTGATACACGCCAGCCCGTTACGCCCGTTGATATTCATCGCATCCGAACCACACACCCCTTCCCGGCAGGATTTACGCAGACTGAGACTGTCGTCCTGCTCCTTCAGCAATACCAGCGCATCGAGCAGCATCTTGCCAGCCGGCGCTACGTTCAGCTCGTAGTTCTGCATGCGCGGTGCAGTATCGGTTTCTGGATTGTAACGATAAATTCTGAATTTCATAATTTCATCCTAAAGCTGGGGAGATGCTGACTTATTCACCAAAACTGTCATTGCGAGCGTAGCGTGGCAATCCATAATGTTGATTATCAAAGGAATTCTGGATTGCCACGTCGCTACGCTCCTCGCAAAGTTAGATAAAGGCACTGGATCCCCGCTTTCGCGGGGATGACGAATAAATCAGCATCTCCTTAGTAGACCCTCGCCTTGAGCGGGAAGGAATCCACGGACAGCGGTTTCAGCCGTACCGGCTTGTAATCGAGGCGATGTCCTTCACTGAAATACAGGCTGTGCTTGAGCCAATTCACATCATCCCGTTCCTGAAAATCATCGCGCGCATGCGCGCCACGGCTCTCTTTTCTGGCTTCAGCTGCGATCATCGTCGCCTGCGCGACTTCGACCAGATTATCCAGCTCCAGCGCCTCGATCCGTGCGGTATTGAACACACGGCTCTTATCCTGAATTTCCGTGTGCGCGACGCGCTCGGCTATTTGTTTGATTTGCGCCACCCCTTCCGCGAGCAAGTCAGGAAAGCGGAATACGCCGCAATGCTTCTGCATGGTTTTGCGCATCGCATCGCCGACCTCGGAGACACGTTCACCATTCTTCTGGTTTTCCAGCCTGTCCAGACGCGCCAATGGACGATCGGCGGCATCACCGGGCAAAGGCTTGGGGTGCGGATTGCTTTGCAAATCCTCGATTATCTGTCGCCCGGCTTCACGCCCGAACACCAGTAAATCCAGCAATGAATTGCAACCCAGACGATTTGCGCCATGCACCGATACGCAGGCGCATTCGCCCACCGCATACAGGCCATGCACGACTTCGTCAGGTCCGGTCTTGTAGGGTGCGACGACCTGACCGTGGTAATTGGTCGGGATACCACCCATCATGTAATGCGCGGTTGGCACGACCGGAATGGGGTTTTTAGCCGGATCAACATGCGCAAATTTCAGTGCGATTTCACGGATGCCCGGCAGACGCTGTTTGATCACTGCGTCGCCCAGATGATCCAGCTTGAGCATGAGGTGATCGCCTAGCGGCCCGCAGCCCCGCCCCTCGTTAATCTCCAGCGTCATGGCGCGCGACACGACGTCGCGGCTGGCCAAATCCTTGGCATTCGGTGCATATTTGGGCATGAAGCGCTCACCGTGCTTGTTCACCAGATACCCGCCCTCGCCGCGCACGCCTTCTGTGATCAATACCCCCGCACCATATACCCCGGTGGGATGGAACTGAAAGAACTCCATGTCTTCCAGCGGAATGCCGGCACGCGCCGCCATCCCCAGCCCGTCGCCGGTATTGATGAAGGCATTGGTGCTCGACTGAAAAATACGCCCCGCGCCACCGGTGGCGAGCAGCGTCGCGCGTGCCTGAAACAGCATGACTTCGCCCGTTTCGATCTCCATCGCGGTCACGCCCAGCACATCACCCTCTTCATCGCGTATCAGGTCCAGCGCCATCCACTCGATGAAGAAATGGGTATTGGCCTTGACGTTCTGCTGATACAGGGTATGTAACAGGGCATGGCCGGTACGATCCGCCGCCGCACAGGCGCGCGGTACCGGGTTCTTGCCGTAATCCTGCATATGCCCGCCAAACGGACGCTGGTATATCTTGCCGCTGTCCAGCCTGTCAAACGGCATGCCGTAATGTTCCAGTTCATACACCACTTCGGGGGCTGCGCGACACATGAACTCGATGGCATCCTGATCGCCCAGATAATCCGATCCTTTCACCGTGTCGTACATGTGCCAGTGCCAGTTATCCTCGTTGACATTGCCCAGGCTGGCCGCGATGCCGCCCTGTGCGGCAACCGTATGCGAGCGGGTGGGAAATACTTTGGAGAGCACCGCCACCTTCAGTCCGGCTTCGGCCAACTGCAAGGCCGCGCGCATTCCCGAGCCGCCTGCACCGACCACCACCACATCGAAAGTTCGTTTATTCACAGCCATTTCATTTCCCTTAATGCCTGATTCTCCATTAGGCGTACTCTCCTCAGTCCTTCACGCAACAACTTGGGGCGCAGCCCTCTAGTTGTGCGGGGAATGCCCTTGCGGCATCAGTCCTCAGTCCTGAACCTAAAACCCCCACACAATCTGTACCGACCAGATCGTATAAAGCAACAAGGTCAAAACAACCATAACATGTATGATGAGTCGTACCCCTGTCGGCTTGACGTAATCCATCACAATGTCGCGCACGCCTACCCAGGCGTGATAGAACAGACTCAGCAGGAACAACAGTGCGAACGCGCGTACTGTCTGGCTGGAAAACAATCCGGTCCAGCGGTCATAACCCAGATCGGGATGCAGCATGACATACACAGCCAGTGCCAGACTGCCCAGCGCCATTACACCGGCGGTGACGCGCTGAATCAACCAGTCGCGCAGGCCGTAGTGTGCGCCGACGACAGTGCGGTTTACCATAGCTGCGCGCCCAGCAGGAGGGTCAACAGCAGGCTCACCAGCATGACAATTTTGCTGCTGTCGCGTGCCTGTTTGAGGTTGGCAACAATGTGCAAATCAATCGCCATATAACGCAGCCCGGCGCAAAAATGGTGCGCATAGGCCCACAACAAGCCCAATAACATCAACTTCGCCAGCGGGTGTGCCAGCCCATCCATCAATTGTCCATAAGTCACGATGGAGTGCAGGCTGTATTGCAGCATCATCAGCAACAGCGGAAGTGCCAGAAACAGCGCCAGACCGCTGACGCGATGAAGAATGGAAACAAAACCGGGAAGAGGCAGTTTAATCTGATGCAGCGCAAGGTGTTTCGGGCGGACTTTATTCATTAGCAACCTTTGCCATGGCGGAAATACTGAGCGGCATGTTACACCTTTTGCATGGCACGAGAAAACCAAAAGCACTATGATGCGCTCACGCCCTCATCCAGAGAAACGCTCATGAAAGCACCCGTACGCATTACCGTCACCGGCGCGGCCGGACAAATCGGCTACGCAACCCTGTTCCGTATCGCCAACGGCGACATGCTGGGACTCGAACAGCCGGTCATCCTGCAATTGCTCGACCTGCCGCAGGCGCAGGAGATGTTGCGCGGCGTGATGATGGAACTGGAGGATTGCGCCTTTCCGCTGCTGCAACAGGTCATCATCACCGATGATCCAAAAGTCGCTTTCAGGGATACCGAAATCGCGCTGCTGATAGGCGCTCGCCCGCGTGGCAAAGGCATGGAACGTCGTGATTTGCTCGAAGCCAATGGTGCGATATTTTCCGCTCAGGGCAAGCTGCTCAACGAACTGGCTGCGCGTCACGTCAAGGTGCTGGTGGTCGGCAACCCCGCGAATACCAATGCGCTGATCGCGATGAAAAATGCGCCCGATCTCGATACGCGTAATTTCAGCGCGATGATGCGCCTGGATCACAACCGTGCCATCGCCCAGGTCGCGCAAAAGCTGTTCCAGCCCATCCGCGATATCAAGAAGATGATTATCTGGGGCAATCACTCCGGCACACAATATCCTGATCTTGATCACGCCGAGATACGTGGACGTCTGGTGCGCGATATTCTGCCGGATCAAAAATGGGTGGAAACTGAATTTATTCCCACCGTACAAAAACGCGGTGCTGCGGTTATCGAAGCACGCGGCCTGTCCAGTGCGGCGAGTGCCGCTAACGCCGCCATCTCACATATCCATGACTGGATGTTAAGCTCCCACCATAACGACTGGGTGACCATGAGCGTGCCGTCCGACGGCAGTTATGGCATTCCGGAGGGCGTCATCTATGGCTTCCCGGTCACTTGCCGGAATGGTCATTTCCACATCGTGCAAGGCCTGCCACTCAGTGAACTGGGACACCGCCACATGAAAGACAGTCATAAGGAATTGCTCGACGAACGCGAACTCATCAAACATTTACTCGGCTAAGGAGATACTGATTTATTCGTCATCCCCGCGAAGGCGGGGATCCAGTGCCTTTATTTAACTGGGTTCCCGCCTTCGAGGGAACGACAAAACCGAATAAATCAGCGCTTCCCTAAGCCGCCTGCACACTGATTGCTGTTTTTCGCTGCTATCATGTGCAGCGGTCGCATTGAAGCGCCTGACAACCCCGAGCTGGTGTAAAATGGCGCGTTAACAGGAGTCATCCATTGGAAAATCCATACCACATCCTTGGCGTGTCTCCGGCCGCGACGCTTGATGAGATCAAGAAGGCATACCGCTTGCTTGCCATGCGCCATCATCCGGACAGGAATACGGGCAGCACCGCTCGATTCAATGCTGTCAAACTGGCGTATGAGTTGCTTTCAGATCCTAAAAAAAGAGCCGAATACAACCTGAGTCTCAACAACCGTATCATTCTCGATCCGGAAGATGAGGCGCTCTCATTGTGGAATTCATTATTCAACCGTTGCGGCCACACGCCCGACACATCACATTAAACACACACCATGCAAAAGATACATTCCGAATTCGCTTATCAGTCCCGCGAACTGGGCATCCAGATTGAAGATACCCTGGGGGATCCGCCGGACAGAAAAACCTATGCCAGAGTCGTGAAATCGTTAATCGACGAATTCGCCAAAGGCTCAGAGATCGATGATGTGAACCTGTTGAGTTTCGCGCTGCTTGACTATCTCAGCTTCAACGATGCTGCCGGACTGCTGGCGCAATGTGAAGAATACAATCAGGGCGATACCGCGCGGGTGCTGTCCATGGTGTCTTGCGCCGATGATGACGCCGCTCGTGCGGTGGTCACTGTTTCCCGTGCCAATCCACAACTGGTGCGTCGCGCAATTCTCACGGCATTTTTATACAAACATCCTAAACGCTGGTCTGATGAGGATCACTCGCTGGAATCGCTGCAAAAGAGCGAGGGCGATGATGATGATGAGGAAGAAGATCAACTCGCGCCCGGGCATGATATTGAGAATTTGTTCGACTCGAATGGAGAAAAGAATGCCTGATCAAATCAGTCTGCCCGCCATCAGCCGTCAGGTCACCGATCTGGTACTGGCCGGATCGCTCGACCATGCTGAAGAGGCATTTAATGAAACCGCTGAGCAGTTCGGCGATCTGGCTGTGGTGGAAGTGCTGGAAACGCTGGCGCCACAAGTCGCATCCATGCATTTATCCGCCTTCGATGGTGGCAAACTGTCGCTGGCAACACTGCTGATTTCGCCCAGGGCATGGGCTCAGAGTCTGGCTTTTTTCGCAGCCATCTGGAACGAGGACATGATCGAAGACGAACCGGAGTTTCTGGCCGAATCGCTGTTCGCGCACATTCACGGCGTTTTATTTGCCAGCGATGACCTGGACCGGCGCGCAGCGTTGATCCATGAATCATTGTCGACGGACTGGGGCACAACGGCTTTTGCCGCACTATTTTCGACCGCCATCGAGGAAATTATCGAGCTGGCCAACGATATCTACGCACGCGGTCCGTACAGCAGCGGTCAGACCACTTCCGATCACGACATCATTCCGCTGGCATTGGCCATTGCACGCACCGATCCGGATGCGTGGGACAGGGTGCTGTTTGAACTCTTCCCGGACTGGCAGCCGGGTGAAAATGAATTGCATGCCCGACCTGACGAAGATGAGGAGGAGGCGCATGGCTATGATTATGCCATTCCCCGTACCAGCAGAGAGTTACTGTTGCGCCTGCGCAAACAAGTGCCCAGTAAGGCGCTGAACTTAGCTAAACCGGGTGCCCGTGCCAGCATGGGCGATGATATCTTTGCGTGAACATCCCTAGCGCATGAAACTCGCTCACTTTACTACCCGCCCTCCCCATCTGCTGCGGGCGCTAGAAACGCTTGCGCTGGATCAGGGCCGTGAGCAGGAAGCGCAAACACTGCTCCACGAACTTGCCGACATCACCGTGCTGGTCGCGCGCAAGTTCACCAATGACAGGACGGCGGATGGCCTGCTGGAAGCCTTCTACCTGACCCTGGGCTGCATCTCGCTGGGCATCAGCCAGGCTGATATTCCACACGACAAGGAAACCGAATTATCCTTTTTGTTGCACCAGGGTGCAGAAATCGTATTCCAGCTGGGATTTCGCCACGTCAGGGAATTGGCCGCCCTGCCCGCCCACACCCTGATTACCGATTTCGATAACGATCCCTTCGTACAGCAGCGCAACATCAAGGCACTTTTTGTTGAACTCTGCCGCGCCGATCCAAATTCGCTATGGACGGGTGATGAAGCCTATAAAAAGGAGCTGCATAACCGACAGGACAACCAGAATACGGTTGAGTGTGCACTATGGTTACGCAAGAACCACTTTGCGGGCGCCATTAAAGATACCGATCTGGACGCGCAGGCGGTGATTGCGATTGCGGTCATTTTTGCGATTCTGGCTGATGGCCATATCGTCGCGCGTACCGGACAAAAGGAGATCGAAAATCTGATCCGCAGCGCACGTAAAACGCCGCCTGAAATTGATGTCGGCTGGAATCAAATGTTACAGAAAACACCGCTCCAATATCAAGCCATACTCAGTGCGCAGATGGATGCATTCAGAAACACCATCATCAGAAAAATCCTGTCGAAGACGAACGTAAAAACCGTCGTCACCGAGATACAAAATTGTTATGCCGGCACTGAGCAGGATGTCGACTACGACTGAGTCGCCACGCTTCGGCTGCATTTGTCTTTTCTCAGCCAGTGGCAATTGCCGCTGACACGATAGTCCGGGTGTAAATAAATTTGATGTCCAATTGATTTTGTTTGGCGTATTCTTGCTCCGGTAAATCAGAGGGGAAGCATCATGCCTGCCATCCGTCCGCCTGCTGTCGCAGGTTTATTCTATCCTGCCGACGCCCGGCAACTTGCCCATGAAATACAGGGATTTCTCGCCGAGGCGCGTCCGTTTGATCTGACTCCAAAAGCGCTGATCGTCCCGCATGCCGGCTATGCCTACTCGGGTGCAACCGCAGCAACAGCCTATGCCACGTTGCGCGCGGCTTCCGGAAACATCCGGCGCGTGGTGCTGCTCGGCCCGACCCATCGCGTCGCGGTGCGCGGTCTGGCTCTGCCCGGCGTGGAGGCTTTCGACACGCCACTGGGGCGGATAAAACTGGACATGGCCACAATGCAAGGTATTGCGCACTTGCCGCAGGTTGTCGTCAGCGAACGGGTGCACGCACAGGAACATTCACTGGAAGTACAACTGCCGTTCCTGCAAAGTGTGCTGACCGATTTCACCTTGCTGCCGCTGGCCGTGGGCATGGCCAGCAGCGAAGAAGTTGCTGAAGTGCTCGAATCCACATGGGGCGGTGAGGAAACGCTGATTGTCATCAGCTCCGATCTTTCACACTACCTGCCCTACGACACCTGCCAGCAAGTGGACAGCAACACCGCTCGCGCCATACTGAATTTGCAGCCACCTATTTCACACGAACAAGCCTGTGGCGGCACGCCCATCAGCGGTCTGCTACTCGCAGCAAAGCGGCATCATCTGCAAGCGCATCTGCTCGATCTGCGCAACTCCGGCGACACCACCGGCACGCGCGACCAGGTAGTGGGTTATGCCGCCTTCGCGTTTACCGGTGAGAAAAGTCATGCACGCTGACAAGGGCGTCATTCTGCTGCCTATTGCACGCGCTGCGATCTCGACCGCACTGCAACTGCCCATGACAGCGGATGAAAGCGCACCGTGGCTGGCCGAACAGGCTGCCTGCTTCGTCACCCTTAGCCAGCGGGGCCAATTGCGCGGTTGCATAGGATCATTGCAAGCACATCGTTCCTTGCTGGCTGACGTCAAAAGCAACGCCGTATCCGCCGCCTTGCACGATCCGCGTTTTATGCCGCTGAGCGCAGATGAACTCGGCATCACCGATATCGAAATCTCGCTGCTCACCCCGCAGCAGGTGATGCAATTTCGGGACGAGGCCGATGCCTTGTCACAGATACGGCCCGGAGAGGATGGCATCGTGTTCGAGTATGGACATTACCGCAGTACATTTTTACCGCAAGTGTGGGAACAGTTACCCGATCCCCATCAATTTATGGCGCATCTCAAACGCAAAGCCGGGCTGCCCGCTGATTTCTGGGATGAAAATATCACACTGTCGCGTTATTCCGTTAGCAAATACAAGGAAAATCACCATGGACGAGCCCATTAGTCTTGCTGAACGTTACCCCGCCCAATACTGGCATAAGCTCGATGACGGACGTATCCAGTGCGATCTGTGCCCGCGCGACTGCAAACTCCACGAAGGCCAGCGCGGTGCGTGTTTCGTGCGCGGACGGGTGGACGATGCGATGGTGCTCACCACCTATGGTCGCTCGTCAGGATTCTGCGTCGATCCGATAGAGAAGAAGCCGCTCAACCACTTTTACCCGGGCAGCAGCGTACTGTCATTTGGTACGGCGGGCTGCAATCTCGCCTGCAAGTTTTGCCAGAACTGGGATATTTCCAAGTCGCGCCACTTCGACAAGCTCGCCGATCAGGCCGGCCCTGAAGCCATTGCGCGCAGCGCCAAAAACCTGAACTGCAAAAGCGTGGCCTTCACCTATAACGATCCGGTGATTTTTGCCGAATATGCGATGGATGTGGCCGATGCCTGCCATGAGCATGGCATCAAGACCGTGGCGGTCACGGCGGGCTATATTCATGACGCACCGCGCCGCGCATTCTTTGCCAAGATGGATGCCGCGAACGTGGACCTGAAGGCATTCACCGACGAATTTTACGTCAAGCAATGCGGCGCGCACCTGCAACCCGTGCTGGACACCCTGCGCTACCTGTGCCGGGAAACGAGCGTATGGGTCGAACTGACCACCCTGCTGATTCCCGGCCTCAATGACAGCGAAGATGAAATCAGGGCCATGAGTGAGTGGATCGCAAGGGAACTCGGCACGGGCGTGCCGCTGCATTTCACCGCCTTCCATCCGGATTACAAGCTGACCCATATTCCCGACACACCGCCGGAAACCCTGGTGCGCTCACGAGAAATCGCACAACAGGCGGGACTGCAGTATGTCTATACCGGCAATGTGCACAACCTCACCGGAGACACCACCCATTGCCCGTCTTGCGGGAGCGATCTGATCGTGCGCGACTGGTACAACATCGAAAACTACCGGCTCACGCCCGACGGCCATTGCCCCGACTGTCATACCGCGATCGCCGGACATTTTGAAAAATACACTGGCCAATTCGGCAGGAAACGCATTCGAGTCATACCGTCATAAGGAGTGGTCGTGTGCATTCATCCCGCCTGAGTACAGGTACGGAAAACGCGTCCGTATGCGCTACCCTGTCAACTGGCTGGTCTGGGCAGTTTCATCCAGGCTTCAAACTGCTCAATCGGAATCGGTTTACTGAATAAATAACCCTGAAAGGCATGGCAGCCGCGCAGATCAAGAAATGCCATCTGTGCTTCTGCCTCTACCCCTTCGGCAATCACATTCAGCCCCATCGCTTCGCTCATCGCGATCACCGTCTGCACAATGGCTGCATCATTCGGATCAGTGGTGATATCCCGCACAAAAGATTGATCGATCTTGATCTGGTCCAGCGGCAGACGCTTGAGATATTGCAGCGATGAATAACCCGTGCCGAAATCGTCCATAGAGAAACTCACGCCCAGCATCATGATTTCCCGCATCTTGCTGATGGTGTCTTCAACATTTTCCAGCACGATACTCTCGGTCAGCTCCAACTTCAGATGTGACGGTTTTGCACCGCTTTCCAGCAAGGCGCGCTGCACCTGCGCCACAAAATCTTCCTGGCGAAATTGCCGGGCACTGACGTTGACGGCCAGCGTCAGGTCGCGGGTCAATATGTCTTTCTTCCATGCATTGAGCTGAATACAGGCAGTTTGCAACACCCACAATCCTATCGGCAAAATCAGTCCGGTTTCTTCGGCCAGCGGGATAAAGTGTATCGGCGCGACCAGTCCGCGTTCGGGATGTTCCCAGCGCAGCAATACCTCCGCACCTATCGGGCGGCGCAAACTGTCTACCTGCACCTGAAAGTACAGACGGAATTGCTGTTTTTCCAGCGCGCTGCGCAACTCGCTTTCCAGCTGAACGCGCGCTTCCAGTGCGGCCTGCATGTCCGGGTCATAGAAACGTATCGAGTTGCGCCCCGCCGCCTTGGCCTGATACATCGCGATATCGGCATATTTGAGCAGATTATCGGTATTTTCCTGGTGCCCCATGAAGAGCACGATGCCTATGCTGGGCGTGGAGTTATAGGCATGCTGATTCAGCTGATACGGCTGATTCAATGCGTCGCGTATCTTCTCGGCAACCAGTTCGGCCTGCGTCACCGCCTCATTCACCCGCGCATTGAGCATTTCCAGCACGACCACGAATTCATCACCGCCCAGACGGGCGACTGTATCGCCGTCACGCACGCATTGTTGCAGGCGGCGAGCCACCTCAACCAGCAACAAATCCCCTATGTCGTGGCCTTTACTGTCATTCAGCGTCTTGAAATGATCAAGATCTATGAACATCAGGGCACCGTAACGACCATTGCGGTCGCTGACTGCCAGGGCCTGGTTCAATCTGTCCAGCAACAGGCGGCGATTGGGCAAATCGGTCAACTCATCATAAAAGGCCAGTTGATGAATTCTTTGTTCCGCCAGCTTGCGTTTACTGATATCCAGAAAAGTCGCCACGGCACCCAGCACTACGCCGTTTTTCACGATGGGGTGTGACCAGTACTCAACCGCTACGGATGTGGAATCCTGGCGCCAGAACACTTCATCGTCTGCATAGACCGGCAGGTTGGCCTTAAAGGCCTGATACATCCGGCATTCGCTGGCCGGATAGGGTGTGCCATTAACGCGCGTATGGTGTATCAGATCATGTATGTGTTGGCCGACAATCTCGCTGGCGTCCTGATAACCCAAAATACGCAGGAATGCCGCATTCACAAAAGTACAGCATCCCTGGGTGTCCACGCCGTAGATACCCTCCGCAACGGAATTGAGCAAACTCTGCAAATTTTCCTGCGTATCCCGCAACGCTCCCTGCACTTTTTTTCGTTCGGTGATGTCGCGGCATGAGCCGTAGAGCTGCCCATTGGGCAACAGCACCGCATTCAATTCCATCGGGACGCTGTTGCCCTCCTTGCTGACCAGATAAATGCCATATACACGTCGTTTGTGATCCTGTGACAAGCGATGCATTTTCTTTCGGTACAGGTCGCGACTGGCCTCATGCACGAGGTCAAACACCGTCATGACGTATAGTTCCTTGCGCACATAACCCAGCATCGCCGTCACGCCATCGTTGACGTAAACAATGCGTCCATCCTTCTTGCAAATGAATACCGCATCGGGTGCGCATCTGAGTGTCATGCGCAGGCGTTCTTCGCTGTCGCGCAATGATTTCGTCATGGCGGCCGCCTGTTGTTCGGTATCTGTCAGCAGATGCAGATATTGCTGTTCAAGTTCGGCCAGGGCCTGAGCGTTTTGTTGCGCCGTACGCCGGTCAAACAGCCCGGCAAAAATACCGCCGCTGAACCACAACAAGGCCGTCACCGACACCAACATGGACAGCATGTGCGGTTCCAGGCTGGACGCATTCGACAGGCAGACACTGCCGGGCGGAATGTATGCACCCAGCATGGCAATGTAATGCATGGCGGAAATCGCCCCGCCCATGAAAGTTGCACCCAGCACAAAGCGCAGAAAAGGCCGCAATTTGACGCGTTCGCCCTGATACATCATCAGCAACGCCCCCCAGGAGGCGAGGACGGCAATCGCCACAGATAAGGCAAAAATCGGCAGATCATATTCAATCGCCGGAGACATCCTGAGCGCGGCCATGCCGGTGTAATGCATCAGACTGATGCCTGTACCCATCAATAATCCGCTGACGACGATATGTTTGTTGCTGATACGGGGGTAGCTGAGCACCTTGAATCCCACCAGGGCGGCGATCATCGCAGGCAATATGGAAATAAAGGTGAGTGTCTGATCAAAAGCAATCGGTGTCGGCAAATGCAATGCCAGCATGCCGATGAAGTGCATGGACCAGATGGCCACACCCAGCGTGCTGGCACCCGCCAGCATCCACAATGTTGCCAGGCGGCCGGTGCTCTCACGCATGCGTTGCGCATGCGTCAGTGCGGCAAACGAGCCAATTATCGCGACCAGAACGGATAAGGCGACTAAAGAAATATTCCAGGAAATTTGCACAAAAAAGATTTTCTATAAACTCGCCGTCATGTTATCCGAAATTGCCCGCAACTCAGCACCTTAAACTCAAAATTAATCCGGCCTGACTGTGCGCAGCAGGGCGGGTTCACCGTGTACATTATCTTCCCCGGCCAGGCGTGCAATGATCACCGCAGGAATCGCTGAATACATTAACCTAAAAACGGCTGTTGAGCTTCTTGTAGGTGCGAATTCATTCGCACAATCAACGTGTTCCGTGCGAATGAATTCGCACCCACGAAAACCTATAACATCTTGATCCGTTTTGTGAAATTTTCTAACTGCGTTTTCTAGG
>JAUSAO010000132.1 GCA_030652475.1 Gallionella sp.
TCAACCCATCCCCACCCCAGCCCTCCCCTTGAAGGGGAGGGAGTAGTACCTGTCCTTGCTCAATAGCAAGAGCCATAGCCAATTTTTCAGCTAAAGCTGACCGGCTAAAGCCGGTGGTTTCAACCTTGTGATGGAAATGAAGGGGGCTGCGCCCCAAGTTGTTGCGTGAAGGACTGGCGACTAGCGACTAGCGACTAGCGACTGAATTATGTAATCAGCCTGCTGGTCGGGAATACCAGCGAAAAGGTACTGCCCTGGTCTTCATCGCTGACGATCTCCAGCCTGGCCTGATGGCGCAGTGCGATATGCTTGACGATGGCCAACCCCAGCCCCGTACCGCCCGTCCCCCGTGAACGGCTGCGATCTACCCGATAAAACCGCTCGGTCAAGCGCGGGATATGCTGCGCGGCTATGCCTATGCCGCTGTCCTGTACCGAGAATATCGGCTGGCCCGCACTCAACGCCCAGGATAACTTTATCTCGCCGCCCTCCGGGGTATAGCGGATCGCATTGCTGACCAGATTGCTGAAAGCACTGTGCAACTCGTCCCGGTTGCCGCACAACTGGTCGGGACCCAGCAGTTTCAGGCTATGCTTATGCCGTCCCCCGCTCAATAACTGCCCTTCCTGATACACTTCGTCGCACAGCGCTTTCATATCAACAGCCTCTGTCCGCAACGGGCTCTGGTCGCTTTCCAGCCGTGACAAAATCAACAAATCCGATACCAGATTATCCATGCGGCGCGTTTGTTCGGCCATGAGCTGCAAGGCGCGGCGGATATTGTCAGGGCTCAGATCCTGCATATCCTGCAGGTTTTCAACAAAGCCGTTCACCACGGTCAGCGGCGTGCGCAACTCATGCGATACGTTCGCGACGAAGTCACGGCGCATGGTTTCGATGCGCTCCAATTGCGTGATGTCATGGCTAAGCAGCAAGTGCTTGTTTCCCCCGTAGGGAATAAACTTGATGGACAACACCATGTCATCATGGCGTGCCGCTTTCATCACCAGAGGCTCACCGAAATTGGCCGCATGCAGATATTCGATAAACTCAGGCTGGCGCACCAGATAGGTAATGTCCTGCATGATGTCGCGTTCGGCATTAAGGCCAAAGTGCTGTTCTGCGAGCGGATTACACCACTCAATCCGGCTGAATTCATTGAGACTCACCACCCCCTCCGGCAAGGCGGCAGTGGCTTGTTCAATATGTTGCAACTCGGCAGCCAGTTTTTGCTTGGTCTGGTTATGCCGTTTAACCATTTTTCTCAGCCGCGAGAACACCTCATCCCAGATACCATCCGCTTCAGGGATGGTTTCCAGACGCGCATCATTCAGCCATACCCCCAGTTTATACAGTTGCCTTGCGCGGTACGCCATCACCAGCAGCAGTACCAGCAACATGAACCACAAGGCTGTCGTAACCGAAAATACAATCCACAGCAGCGACGCTGCCAGCGCGGCATACACTAAGGGCGAAATCACACGCAACCAGAAATCCTGCAAAATATGTCCTCATCCAGGCCAGAAAATCCACAAAGACAACTAAGGTATTTTCATCGTTTCGTGGATGAAATCGCCTTGTGCCTACTTGACCGAAAACCGGTAACCGCTGCCGCGCACAGTCTGAATCAGGCTGTCCAGTCCTGTGGCTTCAAGTGAAGCACGCAGCCTGCGGATGTGCACATCCACCGTGCGCTCCTCGACAAACACTTGCGTCCCCCATACCTGATCCAATAATTGCGTGCGACTATACACCCGCTCCGCATGCGTCATGAAAAAATGCAGCAGCCTGAACTCGGTCGGACCCAGCTCCATAGCCTGCCCCTTGGCCGTCACGCGATGCGAATCAGGCGACAACTCCAATCCGCCTGCTGCCACTTTTTCGTCTGCCAGCACAGGAATATGGCGACGCATCACGGCGCGAATCCGCGCCATCAACTCACGCGGCGAGAAGGGTTTGGTGATGTAATCATCCGCGCCTGACTCCAGACCCAGCACCTTGTCGCGTTCGTCGCCGCGTGCGGTCAGCATGATAATCGGAATGTCGCGGGTGCGCGCTTCGCTGCGCAACTGTTTGGCCAGCACCACGCCACTGGTGGAGGGCAACATCCAGTCCAGCAAGATCAAATCGGGCGCATGATCGCGTATCTGCTGCCATGCTTCTTCCGCATCACCGGCACGCAACGCCACAAATCCGGCCTGGTTGACATTAAAAACCAGCAATTCCTGTATCGCCGGTTCGTCTTCGACAATCAAAATTTTCGCGCTCATCATTACTCCTTCAGTTGAGGTTGCCAGAGTATGAAGAATTTGTGACAGGAAGATGACAACTTTTATGTTTCTCTATGCACAGCATGATGGCAACGCATCCGTCCGGGCAACAATGAACCTGCCAGCATGCCGGTCACGCTCATCAGCAGTCCCACCAATTGAGGCGGCCAGATATCGCCGCTATAAAACCGCTCCATCAGCAACCAGGAAATCAGACCCAGAACGATGGAGAGCATGGCACCCTGATTATTGGCGCGTTTCCAGTAAAGCCCGAACGCCAGCGGCACGAATGCGCCCACCAGGGTAATTTTGTAGGCATTCTCCACCATCTTGAAGATGCTTTCATTGGAATCCAGTGCAAACCACAGCACGATGCAGCCAAACGCCAGCATGATGATGCGTATGGTGCGCAGCATTTGCCTGTCGCTCATGTGCGGAAACACGAAATGCTTAAGGATGTTCTCGGTAAACATCACCGAAGGTGCCAGCAAGGTCGCAGAAGCTGTACTCATGATCGCTGACAACAGTGCGCCGAAGAAGAATACCTGTGCGACCAGCGGGGTATGCAGCAGAATCAGGCTGGGCAAAACCATCTGAGTATCCGTTTCTATCAGATCACCGAACACTTTTGGATCGATCAAGGTCGCAGCATAGGCCAGAAACATCGGCACAAAGGCAAAACCGAAATACAGCACACCGCCCAGCACGGCGCCGCGTACCGCTGTTTTTTCATTCTTTGCCGAAGTGATGCGCTGAAATACGTCTTGTTGCGGGATCGAGCCCAGCATCATGGTCAGTGCCGCGCCGATGAAAGGTATCCATACTTCATAGCCGCCCTGCGGAAAAAATTGCAGCTTCCCGGCCGTCTGCGCATGGCTGACCACATAGTTCACGCCACCCGCCTCACCGCTGACCAGCACACCGATCAGCAACAGCGCCGCCATGATGACGGTCATCTGCACGAAATCCAGCAGGGCGATAGACCACATGCCACCGAACACGGTGTAGGCCAGCACGATAGCCGTGCCGATCACCATGCCGGTCGACTGCTCAATCGCACCGCCGCTGACCATATTGAATACCAGACCCAATGCCGTCACTTGCGCCGCAACCCAACCGAGATAGGAAATCATGATACAAACCGTCATGATCAGTTCCACCGTGCGGTTATAGCGCGCCCGGTAATAATCACCTATCGTCAGCAAGTCCATGCGATACAGACGCCCCGCAAAAAACACTCCGGCGATGATCAGACACATACTCGCGCCGAACGGGTCGGCCACTACCCCGCTCAGTCCTTCTGTGACAAAGGTGGCCGGAATTCCCAGCACCGTTTCCGCACCAAACCAGGTAGCAAACACGGTCGCCGTAACCACAGGCAAAGGCAGATTGCGCCCCGCCACCACAAAGTCACGCGAGTTGTGCACGCGCGTCGAGGCATACAAACCGATAGCGACGGATAGCAACAAATAGAGAACGACGAAGCCGATCAACATGGTGATTAGTGGTAAGTGGTAAGTGGTAAGTGGTGCGGATTTTAGCAGTCCTGAGCGAAAAAAAGGCCACCTGCGGTGGCCTTCCTGCTTTCTGCTTACCTTTACAGTTCCTGCGCGTGATCCGCCAGATACTTGGCCACACCTTCAGTGGAGGCATTCATGCCGGCCTTGCCTTTGTTCCAGCCAGCCGGGCAAACTTCACCGTGTGCTTCGTGGAATTGCAGCGCGTCTACCATGCGCAGCATTTCGTCGATGTCGCGGCCCAGCGGCAGATCATTCACCACCTGATGACGCACCACACCATGCGTATCAATCAGGAAGGAACCACGGAATGCCACGCCGCCCGCTGCTTCCACGTCGTATGCCTTGCAGATTTCATGCTTGATATCGGCGACCAGCGGATAGCCAACCTGACCGATACCACCCTTGTTGATTGGCGTATTTTTCCAGGCCAGATGGGTAAATTGCGAATCGATCGAAACGCCGATGACTTCAACATTGCGGCTCTTGAATTCAGCCAGACGATGATCGAAAGCGATCAGTTCCGAAGGGCAAACAAACGTAAAATCAAGAGGGTAGAAAAAAACTACCGCTGCTTTGCCGACAGTGTAGCTTTTCAGATTGAATGATTCGTTGATTTCGTTATTGCCCATTACGGCTGCTGCGGTGAAATCTGGTGCTGCCTGACCGACGAGAACTGCCATGTTTATCTCCTGAGGATTGAATGAATTGGGTGACGCAATTTAGGGCATTCGTCCCATCACGTCAACCTTATGACGATTGTGGAATTTTATTGTTTTGCAACATCTGTTAAGCCGTAAACCAGTTTTGGATAAGCAGTCCGTCATAATCTGCAAAGTCATCCACATTGCGGGTGACCAGGGTGAGCTGATTGGTGAATGCGATTGCTGCAATTTCGCCATCCAAAACGGGAATGGTCACACCTCGTTTTGATAGCCTTCCACGCTCTTGTGCCAACCATAGGCCAGCGATTTTCTCGTAAGGCAGAATGACCAGGCCGCCTTGTTCGAGCGCCTTGAGGTAGGAAATCAAGCACTCTTTGCGCTTCGAGTCCGCCAGGCGTTCGACACCGTAATGCAACTCATGCCAGACCGTCACCGCCGTGCAGTATTGCCCGCTGTATTGGTTTAATTTTTGCAGTACGTGTGGATTGGGCTGTGCTCTGGCAGGTTCGGACAGAATGTTGGTATCCAGCAAGTAGCTCAATCCCATGAAAATTCCCGTGCGATTGAACGGTCACGCCAGCTATCGACTTCCGCATCAGTCAGATCAAGTCCCGGCTGCTGCTCCCGCCACTGCATAATGGCCTGGAATACGCCTTCGCCTGCATTGAACCGTTGTTGGTAGCGTTCCGCAGAAATCAGCACCGCAACCAGTTTGCCATGCCGTGAAATGCGGATATCCTCCCCCGCTTCGGCCGCATGGATGAGTTTGGGCAAGTGATTTTTTGCCTGAGCAATCGTGCTGATTTCCATTTAAAGCTCCATCCGGTTATTTATAGCCAGATGATAGCCATAGCCATCAAACCTGTAAAGCACGAGTAAAAACGAGCTTGTGGAATTTGATTTTCAATGAACACCCGTGACAGCGAACTGAACGCGGTGCAACTGCGCATACACGCCGTTTTTTGCCAGCAATTCAGTATGGGTGCCGATCTCGGCGATTTCGCCTTTTTGCAGCACGATGATGCGGTCGGCTTTTTCTATGGTGGACAAGCGATGCGCGATGACCAGCGTGGTGCGCCCTTTCATCAGCGTTTCCAGCGCCGCCTGCACATGGCGTTCGGATTCGGAATCCAGCGCTGAAGTCGCTTCATCCAGGATCAACACCGGCGCATCTTTAAGTATCGCGCGGGCAATCGCGATGCGCTGGCGCTGGCCGCCGGAAAGCTTCACGCCGCGTTCGCCGACCAGAGTGTTCATACCCTCCGGCCAGTCGCGGATGAATTCCATCGCGTGCGCAGCCGTTGCGGCGGCGATGATTTCAGTCTCGGAAACTTCTCTCATCTGCCCGTAGGCGATGTTCGCCGAAATCGTGTCGTTAAACAGCACCACTTCCTGACTGACCAATGCGATATTGGCGCGCAGACTGGCAAGCGTCAACTCCGTCAGATCATATCCATCCAGGCGTATCTCGCCGCCCGTTGCGGTATAAAAACGCGGCACCAGATTGACCAGCGTGGTCTTGCCGCTACCGGACGCACCGACAAAGGCGACATTCTCACCGGCGCGAATATCCAGGCTGATATTTTTCAGCACCGGACGTGCATCGGGTGCATAGGCAAACTGCACCTTATCGAAGTGCAACTCGCCACGCACCCGGCTGGCCACCACCTTGCCTTCATCCGTTTCTCCCAGCGTGTCCAGCAGGGTAAACACGCTCTCCGCCGCCGCAAGACCGCGTTGCAAATATTCACTCACACCGGTCAGCCGCTTGAGCGGCGCGGTCAGCATCAGCATCGCCATGATGAAGGAGACAAATCCGCCTACCGTGACTTCATCCGCGTTGGATTGCAAAGTGGCCAGATAAACCACGACAGCCAGCGCGATTGCCGCGACCATCTGCACGATGGGTACGTTGGCCGCTGCGGCAGAAGCCTGTTTCATCGCGTGGCGGCGCACCCAGTTAGCCTGCTGATGAAAGCGATCACACTCATACTGCTGACCACCGAACAGCTTGACCACCTTGTGCGCGGACACGCTTTCTTCAATCACTTGCGTCATGTCACCCATGGACTGCTGGGAATCGCGACTGGAGAGGCGCATGCGTTTACTGATGGTGCTGATGATCAGGGCGATGACCGGCGCCATCAGCAGTGTCAGCAGCGTCAGTTTCCAGTTGAGGTAGAACAGCCAGCCCAGCAAGCCCGCCATGACGATACTGTCGCGCACCGTAATGGTCACCACCGTCGTTGCCGCAGTGGTCACCTGGGTGACATCGAAAGTCAACTTTGACAACAGCGAACCGGTCGCATGTTCGTCGTAATATCCCGTCGGCAGACACAGCAATTTGCGGAACATCTCCTCGCGCAAATCCATCACCAGTTTGTTGCCCACCCAACTGATCGCCAGCGTGCCGACGAAGGTGGCAATGCCGCGCACCAGAAAAATCAGGATGATGACCAGCGGCACGATGCGCATCATCGCCTGATCCTTGTGGACAAATGTGCCGTCCAGCATCGGTTTCATCAGCGCGGGCACCAGCGGTTCGGTGGAGGCCACCACGATCATCCCCAGCAGCGAGATTGCGAAGGTACGCCAATAGGGTTTGACGTATTTCAGGAGACGGAAATAAAGCTGGGTGCTGGATAAATTCATAGGCCGCACTCTATCAGAAAAGCACCTTTTCCGGCACCCGGCGCTGGACGCCACAACGATGCACAACCTGCGACCCGCATTAACGACTTGCCAAACCATTAGAATATGCTAATATATGACGCTGTTGATTCGGAGTCATCCCCCATGTTCGCCAATACCATCAAGGAAGTAGAAGCATCTGAACTCGCCCATTGGGTGAATGATGCAAACCATAAACTGCGCGTGATCGATGTGCGTCAGATGCAGGAGATTTCCATGGGAACCGTGCCCGGCGCCGAGCCACTTCCGCTGCACATACTGCCCGCAAAGCTCCATGAGTTGTCCCCCGAGGAAAAGCTGGTTATGGTGTGCCGTAGCGGCGCCCGTTCGGCACAGGCCTGCCTGTTTCTCCAGCAACAGGGATTTTCAAACGTGTACAACCTGCGTGGCGGCATGATGGGCTGGGCGCAAAGCGGTTTATCCGCCTGCCAGCCGGGCTGAGTACGGCGCACAGAATAATTCTTCAGCAATCCAAACAGGAAACAGGCATGAAATCAAACAAAATATTCTGGGCGCTGGCCATCATACTGGCCGTGGTCTTTGGCATGCAGCAACTGCAAGCTGCGGATGGCGTGGACGTAAAGCTGGCGCAAAGCATGAACATGCAGGGCGCACTGTTGCTGGATGTACGCGAACCTGACGAGTATTCGGCCATTCATGCAACGAATGCGAAACTGATCCCCCTGGGGCAGCTGGAGTCACGCTTGCAGGAAATCGCGACCTATAAGGACCAGCCCATCGTGGTGATATGTCGTTCCGGCCGCCGTTCGGCACAAGCCGTTTCCATGTTGAAAGAAGCAGGCTACAGCCAGGCCAGCAACGTAAAAGGCGGCACGGTCGCGTGGGAAAATGCAGGGCTGTCAGTCGTGCGGATGTAGCAATCTGACCGAATCGCAAAGTCTTTCAGGCGATACCGGAGGCTACGGATAAAAGTAACGGATAGCTGGACAGTCCGGGTTGTCGCTGCTAGTCTGGTCACGCTTCCATTTACCCCGGCTGTCATGCTCCGAGAACTGCGTTTATTCCTCACCGCCCTTCAATTTTTCACGCGCATCCCGACACCCGCGTGGGTCGGCCATTCCGCAGGGCAGCTCAATCAGGCGGCGCGCTACTTCCCTCTGGTCGGCATGGTGGTCGGCGCACTTTCCGCCGCCCTCCTTTGGCTGGCAGCGCTTGCGTTGCCGCTGTCGCTGGCGGTGGGCATTTCCATGACAGCGGGTATCCTGCTCACCGGCGCATTCCACGAAGACGGCCTTTCCGACTTTGCCGACGGAATGGGTGGCGGCTACACCCGCGAAAAAATGCTGGCAATCATGAAAGATTCGCGCGTCGGCGCTTACGGCGTCATCGCGCTGGTGCTGGTGCTACTGCTGAAATATCAGGCGCTGCTGGAACTGTGCAGATCACACTCGCTGCTGTTCGCCGCCGCAGCCCTTATCGCCGCGCACGCCTTCAGCCGACTGATGGCGGCCAGCATCATGTTGACCCAGCGCTACATCCGCGACGATGACAGTTCGCGCGCCAAACCCGTCGCACAGATCAGCCACGCCAGTTTCGCCATCGCCCTGCTCACCGGCCTCGCGTCAATCGGCCTGCTGTATGCGGCAGGCGCGCAGGCGTCCAACCTGTTCGCCGCTGTCACAACCGCATTGCTGATGCGATTTTATCTGGCCTGGCGCTTGCAAAAGCGTCTGGGCGGCTACACCGGCGACTGTCTGGGCGCAGTACAGCAACTCACCGAACTCGCGTTCTATCTGGGCTTGCTGGTCAGTATTTGATGCAAACCCTGTATCTGATCCGCCACACCACACCCGACATCGCCCCCGGCCTCTGTTATGGGCAACTCGACATCGACGTTAGCGACAGCTTCGAGGAAGAAGCGGCCAACGTACTGCACTGGCTGCCGCCGCTGGATATCATCATCAGCTCACCGCTGCTGCGCACCCGCCGACTGGCAAAATTTCTGGCGACAACTGCAAACTGTAAACTGGAGCGTAGCGGTCGGAACGTAAGCTCCGGGCACCGCACGGCCTACCCCTTGCGGGTGCAAACCGATCTTCGCCTGATGGAAAAGCACTTCGGCGCATGGGAAGGACGTGCGTGGGACGACATCGAACGAACCGAGATCGACGCATGGGCTGCCGATGTCATGGGTTACGCACCGCCGTGCGGTGAATCGGCGCAGCAACTGATGCAGCGAGTGCAAGCTTTGTTGCGCGATCTGGCACAACTACCCCGGCAGAACATCGCGCTGGTAGCGCACGGCGGCACGATCCGCGCGATACTGGCACAACTGGCCTGCGTGCCGCTGACAAATACGCTGAACTGGAAAATAGATTATGGAGCAGTGATAGGCGTTAAGCCAGCGTAGCCCGGATGCAATGCAATGGAATCCGGGATTGGCTTCAACGAGCGTTCCCGGATTCCACTTCGTTTCATCCGAGCTACACTTTATGTAATTACCGTCGGCTGTACGCGCCCGGTTCTTGCGACGAGTTCGGACAACTGCCCTGCAATTTCTATCAGTTCAGACAGCGCGACCTGTGCGTCCAGGTGGTGGTTGGCGATATTCGGGTCGTAGGCTTCCAGATAGATGCGCAGGGTCGCGCCTTCCGTTCCCGACGAAGTGGTCTTGCAATCACGCTTTTATTGTCTAAATTTTCCCGACTAAATTTTCTCCGACACCGCTGCCTCGGCGAACGTCGCCATGCCGTTATGCAAGGCGCAAGCCAGGCGCAACAACGGCACGGCGACCGCCGCACCGCTGCCTTCGCCCAGTCGCATGCCCAGTTGCAATAACGGTTGCGAGTCCAGCGCCGCCAGCACGCGCTGATGTCCCGGTTCTGCGGAAGTATGAGCGAACAGTAGCCAGTCGCGCACGCCGGGATTGAGGCGCACGGCGAGCAGGGCCGCGACCGTGGTGATAAATCCATCCACCAGCACGGGTATGCCGTGCTGCGCTGCGGCAAGATACGCGCCGGCCAGCGCGGCAATTTCAAAGCCGCCGAGACAACGCAATACCTCCAGCGGTTCATCGCAGGACAGGCCATGCAACGCCAGTGCCCGGCCGATAACCTCCGCCTTGTGCGCCACGCCATGACTATCCAAACCAGTGCCGGGACCCGCTAACAATTGCGGCGATTCCTGCAACAAGGCGCAGGCAATCGCGGCAGCCGAGGTGGTGTTGGCGATACCCATTTCGCCGCCGATATAGAGCTGAACTGACGCCTGTTGGGCGCGTAATACGCTGTCACGTCCGGCTTGCAGGGCAAGTGCTAATTGGGCTTTCGTCATGGCGGGTTCGACTGAAAAATTCGCTGTCGAAGGCGCAATCACGACGCGCAGCACATTCGGCAAGTCGCCCGGATCATTGACCGTACCCAAATTCACCACTTCCAAACTGGCATCCAGCGACTTCGCCAACACACAGATCGCCGCTCCGCCACGCGCAAAATTCTTTACCATTTCGCCGGTCACTGCCTGCGGGAAAGCCGACACGCCTTCTGCTGCGATGCCATGATCGGCGGCAAAAATGCTGATCTGCACGCGATCAACTTGCGGCTTTTCCACGCCCTGCATCGCCGCAAGTATCACCGCGACCGATTCCAGTTGACCCAGGGCGCCCAGCGGTTTGGTCAATTGCCCTTGTCGCTCCAACGCCTGCAAACCGGACGTTTCATTCAATGCTGCACAAGGCTGTGCGAACCAATTTTTTTCCATAACAATTCCTGAAATTTAATAATTGTTCGGGCGAATGAATTCGCCCCTACAAGCTTGCTACCCGCTACAAGCTGCCTTTCACCACCAGCGGCAATCCTGCCACGGTTAAAATTACGCGCTCGCAAATAGCCCCAAGCTGTTGATGCAGCCGCCCGGTTTCATCGCAATAGCGCCGCGACAACTCGCCCATCGGCACGACGCCCATATTGGTTTCATTCGAGACCAGAATAATTTCGCCCGGCAAACCCGGCAAAACACGAATCAATTCAGACACTTCCATTTTCAGGCGCGCCTCGTCGCTATCGCACAGCAACTGCGTCAGCCACAGCGTCAGGCAATCCACCAGCACACAGCGGCCCTCGGCTGCCTCGCGCTGCAACACCGCCGCTAAATCCGGCCCCGCTTCGACTAACGACCAGGACGCCGGTCGGCGCGCCTGATGATGCGCAATACGCTCGCGCATTTCCTCGTCGCGCACTTCGGCGGTCGCCACGTACACCACCTTCATGCCTGATTCCAGCGCATGCTGTTCGGCCAGACGGCTCTTGCCGGAACGCACGCCGCCTAAAATAAGTTCCCGCATATATCTCCCATAAAAGCAGCGTCATTCCCGCGCAGGCGGGAATCCAGTCGCTTGATTCGACAAGTGTTTGTCACTGCTGCGCAGTGGAGTTTGCTTTTAGCTGGATTCCCGCCTGCGCGGGAATGACGATATTGAATAATTGTCATTCTGTTTGCCATAAACCAAACAGGCGTCGCAATTGCGCCGTATCCAGATGTTGTTCTACCGCATCGGCCAGCCTGTCGATGTCGGCCTCGCGGCGCGCCTGATAATCGGGCGTTTGCACATTTTTCAATCCTGCCCAGCGCAGCAGCGCATCGGTCGCGGACGTTGATTCAAACAGGCCGTGCAGATAAGTGGCGAGGATTTGACCATCCTCTGAAATCGCACCATCAGGAAAAATTTCGCCATCACGTTCGAGGTGCAACGCAGGATTATTTAGTGCCGCACCTAAGGTAATCCCGGCGTGAATCTCGTAACCGGCAACCGCTGCGCCTTCCAGATTCAGCGTGCCGCACACATTGCGCAACTGCTTTTCAGCATCCAGCGTGGTGGCGAGTTCCAGCAAACCCAGGCCCGCGCTGCTGCCGGGTTCGCCTTCAAGGCCCAGCGGGTCGTGTATCGTCTGCCCCAACATTTGCAGCCCGCCGCAAATGCCGATGAGTTTTCCACCATAGCGCAGATGGCGTTGAATCGTGACCTCCCAATCGGCACGGCGCAGACTGTCGAGGTCGCTGCGCACCGATTTACTGCCCGGCAGAATGATCAGGTCCGCATCAGGAATGGGCTCACCCATCGCGACAAAGCTGAACTCGATTTGCGGATGCAAACGCAGCGGATCGAAGTCGGTGTGATTGCTGATGTGCGGCAAGACGGGCACGATGACGCGCAGCCTGTTTATGCTCCCTCCCACACTTATGGGGGAGGGTTGGGGAGAGGGCGGCACAGCATCTTCCGCTTCCAGATGCAGCCCGTGCAGATAAGGCAACACGCCGATTACCGGCTTGCCGGTGCGCTGTTCCAGCCAGTCCAGACCGGGTTGCAACAACGCGATGTCGCCGCGAAAGCGGTTGATGACAAAGCCTGCGACCCGCGCCTGTTCACTCTCGGAGAGCAGCGCCAGCGTGCCGACCAGATGCGCGAACACGCCGCCTTTGTCGATGTCGGCAATCAGAATAACCGGACAATCCACCGCCTCGGCAAAGCCCATGTTGGCGATATCCCCCTCGCGCAGATTGATTTCGGCGGGACTGCCTGCGCCTTCCACCACGATGACAGGATATTGTTCACACAGGCGCTGATGGGATGCCAGCACTGCCGCACGCGCCGTTTGCTTGTAGGCGTGATATTCCAGCGCTTCCATGTTGCCGATGGCACGCCCGTGTATGATGACCTGCGCGCCGGTGTCGCTGTTCGGTTTGAGCAGCACCGGATTCATGTCGGTGTGCGGTTTGAGTCGCGCGGCTTGCGCCTGTACCGCCTGCGCACGGCCGATCTCACCGCCATCGCTCGTGACTGCGCTGTTCAGCGCCATGTTCTGCGGCTTGAACGGCACGACCGAAACACCCTGCCTGACCAACCAGCGGCACAGTGCGGCAACCAGCGTGCTTTTGCCCGCGTCCGAGGTTGTGCCTTGAACCATCACCGTCATAGATTTCATATTTGATAATCCATTGCGCGTAGGCCGGGCTTTGCCCGGCATGTCGGGTTAAAACCCGACCTACAGTCTCTTATGTTTTCGAGGGCTGCAGCCAACCGCACCCACTGCGCCTCATCGCGCGGCAAACCGAAACGCAGGCTGGACGGCGCATCGAACAAGCGTGTCAGGATGCCTTGTTGCGCCAGTTGCTGATGCGCGTTCGCAGCGTCCGCGCGGCATACCCATTGAAACAGGGTGCAGCCGCCAGACGGAGGAAAGCCATGCGCGCGCAGCAACTCCGCAAGGCGCTGCGCTGTCGGCAGCAACGCGTCGCGTGTCGCGCGTTGCCAGGCTGTGTCGCGCAACGCCAGTGTCGCGACATGGCGCGACGGCGCGGCAATCGGCCAGGGGCCGAGCGCTTCAGCGAGCGGCTGCAATATGTTTTCCTCCGCCAGCACGAAGCCGACCCGCGCACCGGCCAGACCGAAAAACTTGCCCAGCGAACGCAGCACGATCAGACCCGGACGCGGACAAACGGGAGCGAGACTGTGCTCGGGTATGGCATCCATGAACGCCTCGTCCACCACCAGCCAGCCGCCTCTTTCAGCCAGCTGTGCGTGCAAGTTCAGCAATTCATCGACACTGAAAAGTTTGCCGGTGGGATTGTTCGGGTTGACGATGATCACCACGTCCGTGTCACTTTGCAATATGTCATCAACGCGGCGCACCTCATGACCGTGCTGCCGCCATGCGTGTTCATGTTCCGCATAGCTCGTTGCAACTAGCGCCACGCTGCCGGGCGGGCGCAATCGGGGCAAGGCCTGAATGGCCGCCTGTGAACCTGCCACGGCAAGTAGTCGGGACGTGCCGTAATAATTGCGCGCGGCATCCGCCAGCCCGTCCTCGTCCTGCGGCAAGCCTTGCCAAATCTCAGCGGGTATTGCAGGCACCGGCCATCCGTCGGGATTGATGCCGGTAGATAAATCCAGCCAGCGGTTTTCCGGGATGCCGTAACGCTGCGCCGCCGCGCGCACGCGTCCGCCGTGTTCAAGCGCCATACTGAAACCCTTCGATCAACAGCGCGCCCAGACTGATGACGGCCAGCCAGAGATAAAGCGTGTGCCGCACCAGACGCACGGCGCGCACGATGTCGGCGCGATTTGCAACTGATCCGCAACCCAGTTCGGGGCGCTGTTCAAGTTGTCCATGATAAATCGCCGCGCCGCCCAGTTTCACCTGCAACGCGCCTGCCCCCGCCGCCATCACCGGCCCTGCATTCGGGCTGTCCCAGACCGGCGCCTGTCGCCGCCAGCAATGCCACGCACTGCGCGTATTTCCGAGCAGGGTGTAACTCAATGCGGTCAGTCGGGCCGGAAAGTAATTCAACACGTCGTCGAGCCGCGCCGCCGCCCAGCCGAATTCGTTATAGCGTTGATTGCGGTAGCCCCACATCGCATCCAGCGTATTGGCGAGCCGGTACAGCACCACGCCCGGCAAACCTGCTACAACAAACCAGAACAGCGCGGCGAAGATCGCATCGTTGCCGTTTTCCAGCACCGATTCCACCGTGGCGCGTGACACGCCCGCCTCGTCCAGCTGCGTAGTGTCGCGGCTGACCATCCTGCTCACCGCAGCTCTGGCCGCCGACAGATCATCCGCAGCAAACGCCGCTGTCACGCGCATTGCATGCTCGGCCAGACTGCGCGGCGCAATCGCAAAATACAAGCCAATAACCGCAAACAGTAAACCGTAAACTTGTATTTGTTGCAACCAGAATGCGAAAAAACACAATGTAATCAATAATATACAAACAGACAATACGCCGCTTATATAATTTGCGCGGTAGCAGTGCTTTTCAACGAACTTGGTCAGTTGGCCGAATCCTGCCAGCGGATGAAAACGGCGCGGCTCGCCGAGCAGACGATCGAGCGATACCGCTGCCAGCATGGGCACAATCAGTTCAAGCGCCGGCATCCGTGCAGCCCCAACTATTCTCGAACAGCATCTCGCCCAGCGGCTGCGGCGTGCGCCAGCCCTCCAACTGCAACATCGGAGCAGAATAGAATTCCTCGACCTGCCCCAGACACAGGATCGCGACGGGTTTGCCGCCTGCCGGGATGTTCAGCAATTTTGCCAGCGCCACCGGATCGAACAGCGACACCCAGCCCATGCCCAGTCCTTCGGCACGCGCCGCCAGCCACATATTCTGGATCGCACAGGCGACCGAGGCCATATCCATTTCCGGCAAAGTGCGACGCCCAAAAACATGCGATTCCCGGTTGTCCATCAACGCCGCCACCCACAGTTCGGCGCACTCCTTCACCCCTTCCACTTTCAGCCGCAGAAACTGCGCATCGCGTTCGCCTAATGCTGCTGCCGTCAGCTGCCGCTCGGTCTCCACCAGCGCATGAATCTGCTCACGCAATGTTTCATCGCTGATGCGGATAAATCGCCACGGCTGCATCAGCCCGACGCTGGGCGCTTGATGCGCGGCATGCAGCACGCGCTGCAAAATTTCAGTAGGGACAGGGTCACGATTAAAATGGCGCATATCGCGCCGTTCGGCAATCACGCGATAGACGGCGGCGCGCTCAATGTCCGAATAGCGATGCGGAAGATTCATGAGAAGGACTAAAGGTCTATGCCGGACTGGGCGCGCACACCCGCCCGGAAGGCATGTTTGATGTCCTGAATTTCGCTGACGGTATCGGCCAGATCAAGCAGGCACTGGGGTGCGGCGCGTCCGGTAATTACCACATGCTGCATAGGCGGACGGGCGGCCAGATCAACATAAACTTGTTGTGCATCCAGATAACCGTAGTTCAGCAGATAAGTCAGTTCGTCCAGCACCACCAGATGCAAGGACGCGTCCGTCAGCAGGCCTTGCGCGACAGCCCAGCCGCGTTGTGCGCTAGCGATATCCGCATCGCGATTCTGCGTATCCCAGGTAAAACCGTCTCCCAGCACATGCCATTGCACGCCCGGCTGATCGCCCAAAAATTTTTCTTCTCCGGTGTCGCGACGGCTCTTGAGAAATTGCGCAACGCCGACTTTAAGCCCGTAACCCAGGGTACGCGCGACCATACCAAACGCGGAGCTGGACTTGCCCTTGCCGTTGCCGGTCAGAATCAGCAACAAGCCCTTGTCCTGATCGGCGCGCGCAATCGCCGCATCGACCACGGCCTTCTTACGAGCCATGCGACGACCGTGTTGTCCGCTGTTATCCGGCATGGTTCGCGGGAACGGCACGGCGGGTGAACAGCACGTACAGCATCACAGCCGGAACCAGATAGACCACCGTACCGGAAACATAGGGCACGTAGTATTGCACCATACGCGCTGTGTATTCGGCGACACTCGCATCAGGATAGCGCCCCGAAAATACATAGAACGCGCCATTGGAAACGACGAATGCCACGTTGGCCGCCGCAAACGAGATGACCGAGAACAGCCCTAGGCTGCGCAGGTTGTTTTGATGGCTGCGCGCATAGTAGCGACCCGCGAACCACAGCACCGCGTAGGTCGGAATAAGGAAGCCATAGGCGGGTGTCACGCAATAGTCGCTGACACCCAAGTGAGTGATCGCCACATAATCCAGCGCGGCAGCCTCAATCAGCAATGCGCCGAACAACAGAGGGCTGGCAACCAGAAAGCCCGCCAGCAAGAACACCGCCAGCGAAGCATCGGGCAAGTGCAGGCTGCTGCCGAAGTGGTGCATGCGCGTGGCGGCCATCAAAACCATCAAAGACAATATAATCAATGTGTTACGTTGCGATAACTGTTTCATGCTTCTCTCCTTGAAAAAACGTCATGCCAACCGGGCAGCGGCATGACGATGGTGTTCGTTAATGTATAAGGCTAATAGTTAAAGTTTGGGCTGATAATTCAGCGTCAAGTATAACCCGCGCCGTGGCTGATTGAAGAATTGTGCGGTCTCGTATTGTTTGTCCAACAGATTATCAATTCGCCCCTGCACCTGCCAATCCGCTGCAACGCGATATTCGGCACGCAGATCCAGCAAACCGTAGCCGCCCAAACGTTTGGTACTGGTGTTGGCAAGATTATCGAAGCGGCGACCTTCCGCATAAAGCGAACTAGCCAGACGATATACACCGAAATCATGCGCCACTTCGACACGCATCGCTTCGGTCGCCCGGCGATTCAGCAATTTACCCTGATTTGCCCCTGAAGTTTGACGCGGGTCCTGCAAGGTGAGCGTGGTGTTAATGTCCCAGTCAGACCATCGTGCTTTGAGCTGACCTTCCAGCCCCGTTAAGCGCGCCGTGTTGATATTGACCGGATTGAATAAGGCATCGAAACCAATCAAGTCGGTGATGTCTGTCTGATAAACGCTCACTGACCACGCGCCCAACGCCGCCCGCCCCGCCACACCAGCTTCCAGACTGCGCGACAATTCGGGACGCAGGGTAGCCGAGCCGAAACCGGGGTAATACAACTGATTGAAGGTCGGCGCCTTGAATGCCGTGCCATACGAAGCGGTCAACCGCGTCTCGTCGTCAAACGCATAACCGTAACCCAGGCCGCCGGTGTTATGTCCGCCGAACTGCTGGTTGTTGTCGCGCCGCGCGCCGACTTGCAGACTATGCGCACCGACGCTGCCCTGATATTGCCCGAACAACGCATTGTTGCTGCGGGCAGTTTGAGTGTAGGCACGACTGCTTTGAATCGCATCCTGCTGATAATCCAGGCCTGCGGTAAGCAACTGATTGCCACTCAAAGTGAAATCGTTTTGCCAGGTCAGGCTGTCGCGTTGGGTGTTGTAGCGATCAATATACAAACCATTAAAGAAAATATCGGAATAATCCTGACTGCGTCCGCCGCGCAAGGTGACATTCCATGCCTGCGCCGGTGCAAACTTGAGCGCGCCGCCTAACACTTGCTGGCTGGATCTGGCCTGATTTCCTGCAAAGATACTGCCATCTGTTCTGGTTTTGCTATCCGCCTGTAGCGCGTTGAAGTCTGCCGTCACGCCGTTGTCGAAACGATAGCCGCCATTCAGCCCCAGCGAGGTATTGTGATAGCCATCCTTGTCCGGTTCAATTACATAACATCCAGCCACCAGACTGCCGCGACAGGCATTAAATCCCCCGGTATTTTGTTGATTGGCGCGGGCACTGAACCAACCTTGCTCGCCGCCCCCGCTCAAACCCAGCGCCGTGTTGTAAGTACCGTAGCTGCCCGCAGTGAAACTGGCCGACGGCGTAAGCGCGCCGCCCCCCTTGCGGGTGAAAATCTGGATCACGCCGCCGATGGCTTCCGAACCGTACAGACTGGCACGCGGCCCGCGCACGATTTCGATGCGTTCGATTTGCGCCACCGGAATATCCTGAAACGCCGCTGTGCCGGTTGTCGCTGAACCGATCTTGATGCCATCCACCAGAACCAGTACGTGATCAGCATTGGTGCCGCGCAGAAATACCGAAGTAGCCTTGCCCGCTCCGCCGTTATTGCTGATCGTCAGGCCAACCACACCGCGCAACACGTCCGTCAAGGACTGCGCCTGAAGACGGTCAATATCCTGACGCGTGATGACGGAAACCGAGGCCAGTGTGGCATCGGCGGATTGCGCGGTGCGCGTGGCAGTCACCACGATATCCGGCAAAATTTCGTTAGCGATTGCGTAAGTATTGACACAAACCGCACTGATTAGCGCGGCAGATAGTTTGTATTTCATTGAAGCACTCCCGATTAGTTCCAGCGACCCCGCTGGAACGTTAAAAATCAGAAGAAATGCGGGCAGCACTTTGAAATCCAAAGCGTGGTGAGAATGTTGCCACGAAGCCGCCACCCGCGCCTTCTTCTGTTCGTATGCAATCAGGCCGGTATCCGGGCTCGCAAGTCTTGATTTTCCGCCTTCCCATGATTGCTCACAGTGGCCTGTTGAAAAATCCACACTCGCTTACCGTTGCGGGGGCAGCGCAGGCTTGGTTGAGCGACTCAGAACCGGACAAATCCGCAAAGCGTATCCATCTGATTCCAGCCGCTGACAACGCACCTGCTTCCCGTTTAACCAGACTGCAATGCAGCCTGGCACCTCAAAGCAGTGCACACTTTAACACAAGCGCGCTAAACGTCATAAAACCATGATTTACAAATTGCTTGCACAAGCCCCTCTTAGCGTTTGACTTTCCAGCACTTTTCAAACTATATTAGCCACATGGAAAATGAATTAAGCGCACTGGAAGGCAAACTCGCCCAGCTGATACAGGTCAGCGGCAAATTGCGTACAGAAAATCACCAGCTACGCCAGGAACTGGCACAGGCTCTCAGCAGCAACCGGCTGTGTAACGACAAGATAAGCAGCGCGAAAACACGCCTGGAAAAATTGCTGCCCACCTTACCCGAAGAGCAATCATGAGTACCAAAACGCTGGATGTCAAAATTCTCGACCGCGAACTGCGTGTCGCCTGTCCGGACGAGGAACGCGAAGATTTACAGGATGCCGTCGCCTATTTGAACAGAAAAATGGTTGAGATTCGCGATGCTGGAAAAATCGCCAATGTCGAACGTATTGCCATCATGGCCGCACTTAATATTGCCCATGAATTACTTTCCATGAAAGTCGGAAAGGGTGTTGACCTCTCCGACTTAACGCGTAGAATGAAATCCATGCAGTCGGCAATAGATCAGGCGCTGGCCGAACAAGACAATCTGTTTTAGTCTCGGCAAGCCTGTAAAAATTCAGCATTGTCCCCTGCGGTGTTCGTCAGACCCATATATTCTTTGAACCAAGTAACTTTACAGGTCGCGACTCACACGCCGCTGTTGTGAACGTCCCTTGCGGACGATCCTGATGCGGCAGGGAAGTGACCCTCTTGAACCTATCGGTTCGAGATGCTGGGTCAACGGCACAGGCGGGGGGCTTGGTGCGACTTTCGGGTCGCACTTCTTTATTGACCACCACCCGAAACAAGCATCGTCACCCCATAAATCAGCAGTCCGAACAGTCCGCCGACCAGCGTGCCGTTGATACGGATAAACTGCAGGTCTTTGCCCAGAAACAGTTCAAGCCGGTTGACCATGTATTTGTCGTCCCACCGAACAACCTCTTCACGAATCAAGTCTCCGATCACACCCTTGTTGGCATGGGCGGCACTGGTCAGCGACGCGCGAATCTGATCGTTGAGCCAGGAACGTATTTCCTCGTGGCTGACCAAGTGCTGTTCGAGCTCCTCAAGCAGTTTGGCCAGCTTGTCGGCGATGACGGAATCGGGATGCGACAGGTCGAGTACCACCCAGTCGCGGAACTGGCTCCACAGCGATTCGATCTGATTACCGAATTCCGGACGATTGAGCACAGCATCTTTCTGCTGATTGACCCATGCCCGCAATTCGGGATCCTGTTGCAGACGAAGCAGATAGGTGCGCACTTGCTCGTCAAATTCCAGATACAGGCCGCTGGTTTCATCTTCGGCTGCGGCGCGCAACTTGCTGACAACAGCCGTGCGTATCGTCGGAACGAACGGTTCTATCATGCTTTGCACAAAAGAATTTTCGCTCCAGCCCTTGATGAAGGCGGAAATTTTTTCGGTGTTATCAGGGCTTTCCACATAATCAGCGAAACGATGCAGCCCGCCATGCAATATTTTGCGGTGGCTATTGTTGCGATTGACCAACGCTAATCCATTGGATATGAATTCAGACAGGTCGATAGCTTGCAGTTTTTTGCGGGCGGCTTCGGCCAGAAAGTCGTGGATACGCCTGTCATCCAGCACCTTGACGCCATAGCTGATGGCCTGATTGAGATAGTATGCGACTTTATTCCTGTTCTCCGGCAGGCTCAGCCATTGCGAAAAGTGCCGGGCGGCGTCATAACGCCTGAGCCGTTGTTCGATGACCGCTGCACTCAGGAATTGTCCCACCACGAAATCCGCCAGACTGTTTCCGATAGCGCGTTTGTTTCTGGGGATGATGGCCGTATGGGGAATGGGCACGCCCAGCGGGTGACGAAACAGCGCCACGACCGCAAACCAGTCAGCCATTGCACCTATCATCGCAGCCTCGGCAAAGGCAACCAAATAGCCCCATGCCGAATTCTGCCCCTCAAACAGCTTGCCGATGACATACAAACAGGCTGCCGCGCCCAGCAATCCTGCTGCGATCCATTTCATCCTGGCGAGATCGCGTTGTCTGAGTGTGGTTTCTGCCTGAATGGCACGTTGCGTAATATCTGTCATGGCCTGTTTTTGAAAGTGTAATTAAATTACCTCCGGCAAAGCCGGAGGCTTATTGGGTTAGCACCTCAAAGGCGCTGATAAATCGTGAGCAGCCCAAGCGGCTGAGTTTTTCACCCTAACCCTCCCCTTTCACGCCAGTGCGAGCAGCTTGCTGCCGCACTCGGCGGGGATGCCCCTTGCGGGTACAAGGGGGAGGGAATAATACTGTGCGACCGTATCACACGGTCAAACCTTGCTAAGTCCCCCGGCATGGCCGGGGGTTTACCTGATTTAATTACCTACTCTTGGTACTGATGCCATTCGTAGCGAATGGTCAGCTTTATGGTATCGAGTTTTCAACCCTGTCTGACTCTTGCTGGCACTGATTTGCCGATGATCCTCACAAAATTTGATGCAACTTAATTAACGCAAGAAAGATAGTCATGGTGACGAACAACTATCTGATGTCGCCCCCTGATTGCAACCTGCCCGCGACGTGCAGGTTTCTGGCTGCTAACTTTCTACATCGAACGACTGTTGATGGCGCCTTGCGTATGCATAAAAATTCAGTTTTACTGCAATTTGCAATGATTCGACGGGAACAGGCTGGGGGAAATAGTCCCCGAAAAGTCGCCATAAAACTAAAAACGGGCTAGAACATTTCTGCTCTAACCCGTTGATTTGTTTGGTAGGAACGAGCAGACTCGAACTGCTGACCCCTTGGATGTCGACCAAGTGCTCTAACCAACTGAGCTACGCTCCTTTTGAAGAGCGCGCATTGTAGCCGAAACCTTGCCCTGCTTCAAACTTTATCGCGCCGAAAAAATCTCGATACCTCATTAGCTGGCACGGGGCGGCTGAACAAATAGCCTTGATACTCTTCGCACTGCAAGGATTTGATGAAATCCAGCTGTTCTTGCGTTTCCACCCCCTCCGCCGTCACCCGAAGATCTAACGCATGTGCCAACACGACCGTGGCACTGACTATACTCGCGTCATCGGGATCGCTCACAATGTCGCGCACAAAGGATTGGTCTATTTTCAACCTGTCCAGAGGCAAGTTTTTCAGGCGACTCAACGATGAATAGCCCGTACCGAAATCATCCAGCGCCAGAGTGATGCCCGCCTTGTGCAGCTGCTCCATCACCCCCAGGCCCGCTTTACCCATATCCATCAGCATGCTTTCGGTGATTTCCAGTTCCAGATAACACGCTTCCAGACCCGCATCACGCAATATCATCAAGACGCGCTCCGGGAAATTAACCTGTTTAAGTTGGCGCGCAGAAAGATTGACCGCAATCGGCACAATATCAAATCCCTGCGCCTGCCACAGACGTGCCTGCAAGCACGTTTGACGCAGCACCCAGTCGCCTATCTCGTTGATCAGGCCGCTTTCTTCCGCGACAGGAATGAATAGCGCCGGAGAAATAAAGCCCATCTCAGGATGTTGCCAGCGCAACAAGGCTTCCATGCCTATCATTTCCCCGCTCAGCAAATTAACCTTGGGCTGGTAATAAACCATCAGTTGCTGCTGTGCAATGGCTACGCGCAAACCCGTCTCCAATTTGAGCCGCTCCACTGCCTTGACATTCATTTCAGGCGCATAAAACTGAAAGCAGTTGCGGCCACTCTCCTTGGCACGGTACATCGCCAAATCCGCATTGCGCAACAACTCGACTGTGGTTGTACCATCCTCAGGGTAGATGCCTACTCCGATACTGGGCGTAATGGATAGCTGATATTCACCCAGCGTGAATTTTTCCTGCAGCGACGCGATCATCTTCTCCGCGACAAAAATCACTTCATCTGCCGAATTGAATTCCGTCAACACCGCCACGAATTCATCGCCTCCCTGACGAGCGATAGTGTCACTGCGACGCAAACAGACTTTGAAACGCTCGGCAACCTGCTTGAGCAAGGCATCGCCGACATCATGCCCCAGGGAATCGTTGATATTCTTGAAGTGATCCAGATCGATGAACATCACCGCAATCTTGCCCTGATTGCGCTGGGCGGATGAAAGTGCCTGTTCAAGACGGTCTGACAGCAGGTAACGATTGGGCAAACCGGTCAGCACATCGTAATTGGCCAGATAGTTGATGCGCTCCTCTTCCTGCTTGCGCTCGGTAATGTCGAGATAGACCGCGACATAGTGGGTGATTGCCTTTGATTGTTCATCCCGCAGTACAGTGATGGTGACCCATTCTGGAAACACGACACCATTCTCGCGCCTGTTCCAAATTTCCCCCCGCCACATATCCTTGGTGTTTAGCGATTGCCAGAAATCGCTGTAGAACTCCTGACTATGCCTGCCGGATGCGAGCATTTTCGGACTTCGGCCCAACACCTCATCGGCCTGATAACCGGTAATTTCGGTAAACGCCTGATTGATCATCACAATCTTCTGATCTGCATCGGTAATCATGATGGCTTCGGTGTTGCTCTCGAATACCTTCGCAGACAAACGCAGCCCCTGTTCCGCCTGTTTGCGCTGCATGATTTCGCGGGTCAGGTTCGTCACCATGTGATGTATCGCCGCAGACAGGTGCGCCACTTCGCCCTCACCCTGATGAACCGGCACGTCACAAACAAGATCACCTGCGGCTATCCTGTCGGCGGCAATGCTGATACGTGAAATAGGACGGGCGATACGCCCCGCCATCAGCCAACCCATCCAGGCGAACAACAATCCCAGCGCAGCACCCACCTGCAGTATATGCTGCTGCAGATGACGCGCAGGCGCAAAGGCCGCGCCCACTTCCTGACGGACCAGACTCACCCAGCCCATCCCCGGATACTCACGATAACCGGAAGACTTGGCAAAACCGACCAGATAGGTCTTGCCATCATTCCACCTGACCAGTTGATAGCCGCTGCTATTCGGGTTATCGCTGATAGCCTGCGTGGCCTCAGGCGACAGCTCCGACAATTTGCTCTGCGGCGTAGCCGGGCCGGACAGCATCAAACCGCCTTTACTCACCAGAAAGATATCCTTGCCGGGCGTCTGCTTGCTATCGAGCACCTCTTCCGCCCAGCGCCAGTAGATGTGTCCGCACAACACGCCCTGCAACACACCCTGGCTATCCTTAAGCGGTGCGGCCACATCCACCAGATAGAAAGACTCGCCGCTGGGGTTGGGTAACAATTTGGCCAGCAGCAACGCGTCATGCACGTCACCAAAATAGACGCCCTCACGCCCCTGAGTACACCAGGGGCGTTTGCTCAGGTCTTTACCTTCGAGATAATGACCCGTGCCGACCATGCCTTTGCCTTGTGCATCACAGATACCGATCCACGCGTAGGCATTAAAGGTGGTTTGCAGCCGTTCCAGAATCTCGCGCTTGTGCGCCAGCGAGACCAGCGGGTCGCGTATCTCATCGAGAATAGCCGCATTCTGAATCTCGCGACTGCGCTCGAACATGCCGCGATCCAGCACATCCAGTGCATTTTTCGCGCGCAGCGCAAACGCCTCCCCCTCGGTGTGCTCGATCTGGCTCCTGCTGATATCCGCCGCATAATAGCCGATAGCAACAGAGAGCAGCATGACCATGGCGCCCGTCGCCAAACTGATTTGTGCACGCAGACTGTGTCCGGGATGCAGTTTCTTTAGCCAGTTATTCATGTCATCCGAGGATAAAGATGTTAATAGCCGCTCGAGGCCAGATTGTCAAAGCGCGTGTATTCACCGCGGAAAGCCAGCGCCACTGTGCCAATCGGGCCGTTACGCTGTTTACCGATGATAATTTCGGCCTTGCCCTTGTCTGCCGAGTCGGAGTTGTAAACTTCATCGCGGTAAATAAATAATATCAGGTCGGCATCCTGTTCGATCGCGCCCGATTCGCGCAAGTCGGACATCACCGGGCGTTTGTTGGGACGTTGTTCCAGCGAACGGTTAAGCTGCGAGAGCGCCATCACCGGGCACTGCAATTCCTTTGCCAGACTCTTCAAGCCTCGCGAAATTTCCGAGATTTCGGTAGCGCGGTTTTCGCTGGCTTTACCCGCATTGGAACTCATCAGTTGCAAATAATCCACCACGATCAACCCCAACTTCCCGTGCTGGCGATGCAGGCGGCGCGCCCGCGCGCGCAAATCCAGTGACGACAAGGCGGCTGATTCGTCGATAAACATCGGCGCATCGTTGAGCCTGCCCAGCGCGTGAGTCAGCCGTCCCCAATCGTCGTCCTGCAAACGCCCAGAGCGCAAATCGTGCTGATTGAGCTTACCCACCGAGCCCAGCATACGCATCGCCAGTTGCGCCGCGCCCATTTCCATACTGAAAATGGCCACCGGCAACTTGCTGTCCAGTGCGATATTTTCCGCGATATTGATCGAGAAAGCCGTCTTGCCCATACTCGGACGCCCCGCCACAATCACCAGATCACCCGCCTGCAATCCCGAAGTCATTTTATCCAGATCGGCAAAACCGGTCGGCGTGCCGGTCACGTCGCTGGCATTGTCGCGTCCATACAGCGTCTCGATACGCTCGACCACCTGCGTGAGCAACGGCGGCATGGACATAAAACCTTGTTTGCCCTTTGATCCCGCTTCGGCAATCTCGAACACCTTGCTTTCGGCTTCGTCCAGCAATTGCGCGGCATCGCGACCGGTAGGATTATAAGCACTGCTGGCGATATCCGTACCCACTTCCACCAGCTTGCGCATGATGGAACGCTCGCGCACGATCTCACCATAACGACGAATATTGGCAGCGGAGGGTACGTTCTGCACCAGACTCCCCAGATAGGACAAGCCACCTGCCTTGTCCAGCTCATCGCTGTTCTCCAGCGCTTCCGCCACGGTAATCACATCCACCGGCTTGGCTTGCTCGCTCATGCGCACGATATGACGGTAAATCAGCCTATGTTCACGACGATAGAAATCGTCCTCGGAAATCAAGTCGGCGATTTTATCCAGCGCACTGGATTCCAGCATCAACCCACCCAACACCGACTGTTCGGCTTCTACCGAATGAGGCGGCAATTTGATCTGATCAATTTGCGCATCTGAATTTGAAAAATTTTGCATGACTGGAACCGATGACTCGCCAATAAACGAGCCGCATTTTACCTTGCCGCGCGGCAAATTCAGAAAATAAAAAAAGAACTGTTTCCACTAGCCGTTGGCGAAAGGTGTTGATAATTACGGGAGCGTTATGCTCCCGTAATTATTTAAAATAGATGATGTCTTCCAAGCTAAGGAGATACTGATTTATTCGTCATCCCCGCGAAGGCGGGGATCCAGTGCCTTTATTTA
>JAUSAO010000135.1 GCA_030652475.1 Gallionella sp.
GGGTGGATTTCCACTTCAGAATACGGGTGAAACTATGTCAAGCTGATGGGCCAGCGCCTTGCTTGTAGCCCAATGGAATAGGGAGTCTTGGAATTTTAAAAACAGTAACTGTACATAGTTCACTTCTGTGCATAGGTGCCATCAGCAGTCCGTCGAGGTTTGAAATTTGCAGCAAGAAAGCTGACACTCGCGACCAGTCAATAGATATCCTGCTTTGACAATAAACGAGGCGATCAGATACTAAGTACGATCTTGTGTGCAATTCGTATCGCTTGATCATATAGTCGTCGCGAAAACCGACGACGTTGGTGGCAAGTGTGCGAAACCGATTACACCATCAGTCTTCGAATGACTAAGCTGATATTTATGGATCACTATATTCAATGAAAACTCCATGCCCACTCTGCGTGAAACGAAAAGCTCAGAGACGTTGTTTGCGTCAGAATAACTCAGAAATTTGCAGTCTCTGTTGTGCGGAAATGCGTAATGAAACATGCGGCGACTGCTCGCACTACACCGTTGCCAAGCGTTATCACGCAGACCGTCAAATTCAGGAGCGTCATTTTATAGCTGAGTTTGACCCTGAGGTGGAAGATGCAGTTGACAATGCGCTGGGTCTTGCCGAACGAGGCAAAACTGATGCTGCATGGACGGCGATGACTGATTTGTCCAATGAGTACCCGATGAATCATTCCGTATGCTATGGAATGGGTACAGTGCACGCCATTAAGGGTGAGTATAAGGAATCGGTCAAGTGGTTTGATAAAGCCATTTCCATTTTTCCTTACTTCGTCGAGGCTTATTTCAATTTGGCTGTGTCATATCAGAATCTATTTGATCTCGGGAATGCTATCCGTGCTTATCGCAAAGTTGTGGAGCTGGGAGACTCAAATGATATTCCCGCAAAAGAAGCTCGATCATTCCTAGAAGATATGGCAGCTTCCATCCGTCAAACCGAAGGCGTTGATCTGGATAGTTATATTGAGTCACAGTCAGAATTTGATCGCGCCTTTACGTTAATGGAGCAGGAAGACTGGTCTGGTGCGTTGGCTGGTTTTCGTGCCAGTGCTGCAAGAAATAACAGCAATGCACCGATTTACGGAAACATGGGATTATGCCTCGCTAAAATGGGCTATAAGGCACAGGCATTGGCCGCATTAGATCGTGCAATTGAAATAGATCCGCAGTACGAGCCAGCTATGACAAATCGTATTGCTGTTGAACTTATGACAGAAGGCATTCCCATGCATAGTGATGGATTCAAGCGGATCGAATTCGGCAAGGAGAAGTTTCTAGCCCGCTAAAAAACCACAGTGCCGGCAAACTTGAGTGACGGCTTGCATGCGTACATATATTGCAATATGAATCGTAACAATGCGCCATTTACATGGCCGGCATGTTTTTTTTGCGCTGTAAGGCATTTTTAGTTGCTCTGTTTGTAAAAGGAAAGCGGCCATTGCTTAAATGAATGCCAATGTTTATACTTGCGTCTAAACGTGGTGCAGGAGAATGAACATGACTGAAGTAATGCTGGATTTAAAACAATGGGGAAACAATCTGGGCGTACGTCTTCCCGCCGCGATTGCACGCGAAGCTCATCTGCACGTTCATCAGCGCGTCCGCATCTCGGTTGCGGAAGGTCTGATCACCATTGCGCCCGTGCAAGAAATGCCGCTGACGCTGGAACAACGGTTAGCCGCTTTTAATCCGGGACGGCACGGTGGCGAAACGATGCAATCCTCGCTAAGCGTGGGAGCAGAGAGATGGTAAAAGCCGCCTGGGTGCCTGATCGTCAGCAAATTATCTGGATCGATTGCAACCCGCAGGTCGGGCGCGAAATGCGCGACGTTCATCCCTTCCTGGTGCTGTCCCCGCGAGCCTTTAACGATAAAACCTCGCTGGCCATCGGTCTGCCTATGACGACTGCCGAATACAATGCGGACAATCCGTTTGCTGTTGTGGCTGGGAATGCCACGGGGCGTAAAGCCGGAAAACCCAGTTATGTGCTGTGCCACCAGCCCAAGTCGTTCGACTGGCGTCTGCGCGCAGCGACTCCCCATCCGCTGGTCAGACTGGACGATGTCTTCTTCATGCAGGTGTGCGAGCGTCTCAACCAGATTATTCAGTTAGCCTGAAGGATGCCGGATACGGCAACCCGAGAAATTATCCGATAAAGCCCGGCGTCGGCTATTTGTCGTGCAATAATGAAGGTCGATGGGCAGGTGAGTGCCAATACCAGTCCGTCGAGATTGATAATTCGCCGCCATAAACCTGCCCTTCATGGTCAGCAACAAGGCGCATGACCAGAACTTGGCTTTCAGTCTGAAACCTGTTTACAGCATTTTTTCCTTGCGATAAGCAAAAATCTAATTTATAGTTGTTCAACTTATTGCTCAAGTGAGGCGACCATGAAAGTTGTTACTTATTCGCATGCGCGAAATTCGCTCAAATCCGTTTTGGATAATGTTGTTCAGGATGCAGACGTGACTATAATCAGCCGGCGGGATGCAGAGGGTGATGCTGTCGTCATGTCTCTAGACAGCTACAACAGCATCATGGAAACATTGCACCTGACAAGCAACCCAGCAAATTCTGCCGCATTGGCCAAGGCAATAGCGCAAGACAAAGCAGGCCAGGCTCAGAAACGTCAATTGCTAGCGGTTGAATAGTCATGCGCGCCATCCAGTTTGTGCCGGACGCATGGGAGGCTTACCTGTATTGGCATGGGCAGGACAAGAAAACGCTTAAGAGGGTTAATACACTGATTACCGCTGCTGCGCGCGATCCATTCACCGGCATAGGCAAACCGGAACCCCTTCGTGGTGATTTATCTGGTTACTGGTCCCGTCGTATAGACGATGCGAATCGTTTGGTCTATCGCGCCACTGATTCAGAGTTGGTAATAGTGGCTTGTCGTTTTCATTATGTCTAGTCGATAGGTCGTTCCGTGTATCCGCAATTTGACGGAAAATTTATCAAAGCGTATTGCTGGAACGTGCCAGTTACAGTCCGTCAAGGTTGAAAAATTACCGCCAGAAATCTGACGTTCGTGGCACAGCATGTCATCATGCAGATACTGCATTTTGGAAATTATCGGATTATTTGTAAGCATTCGCCATTAGTTCGGCCTCTTTCCGAATTTCAAGCCGAAGCTCCGCCGGTTCCAGTACTTCCACATGATGCCACTGCCGCAGTATGTCCATAATCAACTCTGTGGGGTCGGCGTAGGGGACTTCCAAAGTATAGTGACCATTGGCATCGTATTTCCCAACTTGTGCACTCTCCCAACCACCCAGTTCTTGCAGCACATTAAGAGGTGTACCATCCTGCGCATGCCAGCTTGCCCATGTATGACGCAAATCATGCCAGCGGAAATTTTTTAATCCAACCGATGCACATGCAGTGCGCCATGTTTTGGTTGCCGTCTGTACAACCGGCTTACCTTCAAAAACAAATACGTATTTCTCGTTTCTACCTTCCCACCGCTGGAGAATCGCAACAGCGTTATCAGAAAGCGGTACAGGGATGGGTTTGCCCGCTTTAGCCTGATCTGGATGAGTCCACGCTGTTTGACAACGTTGACCTTCTACTTTTATGAAATTAAAATGACCGCAATGTCTCGGGAACAGTCCGTCGTGAGTATCCGGTTTAGAGCAGTGAAATATACGTGAACTTATCCATGATTTATTTGTGATCTAACTTGGGTTGATATACAATCTCCCAAAACGGGAGGTATTGATATGCGGGTAGTAGCAAAGAGTACCTTGGTTAAATTTTGGATACGCCCTGAGTATGCAGATTCGAAAGGTGCATTGCAAAGCTGGTTTGATGAAGCAAGTAAAGCGAACTGGCTAACACCGCAAGATATTAAAAGTCAGTATAGAAGCGCCAGTATTTGTGGTAACAATCGAGTAGTGTTCAATATTTCTGGCAACAAATATCGACTGGTCGTGGAAATGCAATATCGTGCTGGAATTGTATGGGTCAAATTTATTGGAACCCATGCGCAGTATGATCAAATCAATGTGGAGAATGTTAATGAATATTAAGCCAATCCGAAACGATGCTGATTTGCAAGCTGCTTTTAAACGCCTGGAGGTTGTATATCAGGCGCAAGAAGGGACATCGGAATCAGATGAAATGGAAATCCTTGTGACATTGATTGAGGCGTATGAGAACAAGTATTTCCCGATGGGCATGGCCGATCCCGTTGAGGCTATCAAGTTCAGAATGGAACAACAGGGTCTTACGCAAAAGGATCTGGAGCCATTTATTGGCAGTAGTGGTCGCGTCTCAGAGGTGATGAATCACAAACGTCGTTTAAGTCTGCAAATGGTTAAGCGGTTGCATGACGGGCTGCGAATCCCATATGAAAGTCTTTTGGCAGCAGCATAAAATCGTAACGGCTTGAAAGAGGGGGTTAATTACAACGGTGAAAGTAGTACGCTCACGCGTAGCTTCTTCAACTGGTCACGCAATCCGGTGGCTTTTTCGAATTCCAGGTTTTTTGCGGCCTGCAGCATTTCTTTTTCCAGTCTGTTAATTTCCTTGGCTATCTGCTTCTGGCTCATCGCCAGGTATTTGGCTTGTTCCTGAGCAACTTTCTGGTTGCTGCGCGCATCATCCATCTCGTACATGCCTTCGATGATGTCCTTGATACGCTTCTGAACGCCTTGCGGTGTGATGCCGTGCGCGAGATTATGCGCGACCTGTTTGGTGCGGCGACGCTCGGTTTCATCCATCGCGCGTTTCATTGAGTTGGTGATTTTGTCGGCATATAAAATCGCCGTGCCGTGTAAGTGGCGCGCAGCGCGGCCTATGGTCTGGATCAGCGAGCGCTCGGAACGCAGAAATCCCTCTTTGTCCGCATCCAGTATCGCGACCAGCGATACTTCCGGTATGTCCAGTCCTTCACGCAGCAGGTTGATGCCTATCAATACGTCAAACATGCCCAGACGCAGATCACGGATGATCTCGACGCGCTCGACGGTTTCGATATCCGAATGCAGATAGCGCACCTTGATGCCGTGCTCTGACAGATATTCTGTCAAATCTTCCGACATGCGTTTGGTCAGCGTGGTGACCAGTACGCGCTCGCCCACCTTGATGCGCTGATGGATGGCAGACATCAGATCGTCTACCTGATTGATAGCCGGGCGCACTTCGATAACCGGATCAATCAGCCCGGTGGGGCGTACCACTTGTTCGACTACTTGACCCGCGTGCTCGGCCTCGTACACGGATGGGGTGGCGGACACAAACACGCTCTGGCGCATGATGTGCTCGAATTCATCGAAACGCAGCGGCCGGTTGTCCATCGCAGACGGCAGGCGAAAACCGTAATTGACCAGATTCTCTTTGCGCGCGCGGTCGCCCTTGTACATCGCACCCACCTGCGGAACCATTACATGGCTCTCGTCCAGGAACATCAGCGCATTGGGCGGCAGGTAATCCAGCAGCGTGGGCGGCGGATCGCCGGGATTGCGCCCCGACAGATGGCGTGAATAATTTTCAATACCTTTGGTGAAGCCGATCTCGACGAGCATTTCCAGATCATGGCGGGTGCGCTGCTCTATGCGTTGTGCCTCCACCAGCTTGTTTTCACGCACATAGAACGCGATGCGCTCAGCCAGTTCCAGCTTGATGGTTTCGATCGCCGTCAGCACGGTGCTGCGCGGTGTGACGTAATGGCTGGACGGATAAACGGTGTAGCGCGGCACTTTCTGCTGTATGTGTCCGGTTAAGGGGTCGAACAGCGACAGCGTTTCCACCTCGTCGTCAAACAGCGTGATGCGCAAGGCCAGTTCGCTGCTTTCCGCCGGGAAGACATCAATGACATCACCGCGTACGCGGAATCGGCCGCGCGTAAAATCCACGTCGTTGCGCTCGTACTGCATTTCAACCAGACGCTTGATCACATCACGCTGCGCCATTTTTTCGTTGTGGCGCAGATGCAGAATCATGCCGTGGTAATCCACCGGATCACCGATGCCGTAAATCGCCGAGACGGTCGCGACGATGATGCAGTCTTCGCGTTCCAGCAGTGCTTTGGTGGCAGACAGGCGCATCTGCTCGATTTGTTCGTTGATCGAAGAATCCTTCTCGATGAACACATCGCGCGACGGCACATAGGCCTCAGGCTGATAGTAGTCGTAGTAGGAGACGAAATATTCCACCGCGTTCTCGGGGAAGAATTCACGCATCTCCGAATATAACTGCGCCGCCAGTGTCTTGTTTGGCGCCATTACCATCGCCGGACGACCGATTTGCGCGATGACATTGGCCATGGTGTAGGTCTTGCCAGAGCCGGTGACACCCAGCAGCGTCTGGAATGACAGGCCGTCGCGTATACCTTCGACCAGTTGCGCAATTGCCGCGGGCTGGTCGCCCGCCGGTTCAAAAGGCTGATGCAGGCGGTAAGGGCTATCGGGGAAAGTTTTGATGTTCATGGCTAGCCGCGCATTGTACGGGCGTAGATTAAATCCGCCAGATAAAAAGTATTCTGCCGAATAATAAACCAGAGGTGGGGGGGAAGAAACAGTCCGCGCCGGTCAGGGAGGTCAAAACCGGCGCGGCCTTTTGGACAACTACAGAGAGGCGCTGAAAGAAACGTAAGTCGGAATTGCGACGATGAACGAAATGACGCTTGCCACAACCCAACGCACAAACCTGGCAACAGTAGAGTAAGCTTTTTTCATTATTACACCTCATCAAAAATTGGAATTACACACCTGTTTCATTGCATCGTTATTACTGCGCGATGTAACGACAGGCATGAATCAGAGAGGCATTATGAAAAAGAGTTCCATTTTCTATGCACAACGTTGCTTACTTCAGGCCGAAAACAGCGCGTGCGCGCGCCAGCACGGCATCCGGGTCAAAGGGTTTGGTGATGTAATCATTGGCGCCGACAGAATAACCCCGCTGGCGATCTGAATCCTGACCCTTGGCGGTGAGCATGATAATTTCAATTCCCTGTAACGCCGGGTCGGCACGAATCTGCTCGCAGACATCATAGCCATTAAGAATCGGCATCATCACATCGAGAAAAACCAGTCGCGGGTAATGGCGTCGTATCACCTCCAGTGCCTCCGCGCCATTGCTGGCCAGATAAATTTCTACGCCCTGATCTTCAAGTTCCTCAAGCGTTTCCTCCAGCAGGATGCGGATATGTGTTTCATCATCGACAATTACAATGGCGTTATTCATTCTGGAATTCCTGTTGGGCTGGCGGCCTTTAATATAGGCTGGGTTCGGGCGGCAAGTGTGGTGAGAAAGGCATTAACTATGACGGGATCGAACTGAGTGCCCGCTCCTTTGCTGATTTCAAGCGTTGCGGTTGCGGTATCCATGCCCTTGCGGTACGGCCTGTCGGTTGTCATGGCATCAAAAGCGTCGGCGACGGCGATGATTCTGGCGTGCAGTGGAATAGCCAGTCCCTGTAGTCCGTGATTGTAACCCTTGCCATCGTAGCGTTCATGGTGAAAGCGTACTCCATCCACGATGGCATGCAGAAGCCGGCTGTGATTGAGAATGTCGGCGCCGTGCTCGGTGTGACGCTTCATTTGTTCCATTTCACTCTGATCAAGCCTGCTTGGTTTAAGCAAAATGTGGTCGCGAACGCCGATTTTTCCGACGTCATGCAAGATGGCAGACAGGCGCAAATCATTGAGGTCTTTTTCCGGCAATCTCAGAAATTCTGCGGTCATCACCGAATAATCGGTGACGCGTTGTGTGTGCCCGGCTGTATAGGGGTCGCGCTTCTCAATGGTTTCAGCCAGAACCGACACAGTCGATTGAAATAATTCATGCAATTCTGTGTAAAGCTGTGCATGGCGCAGCACAATGGCACCATGTGAAGCCAGCGTGATCAGCAACTTGAGGTCATTGGCCGAAAACGGGCCGTTGCCCGCCGCAACCAGGATGCCCAGACGGGTGTCGTCCGTTTCCAGCGGCGCGCACATCATTGCGGGATAATCTGTCTCTCCGGCAAAATGGGGCGCATCTTCGACGTGGTTGAAAATATCGGCCTGTCCGTGGGCGTAGACATGCCCGACAATGCCTGAACCGCTCGGTAGTGACTCGCTGTGGCGGGGCGTGTTGCCAGCCGCCACCCGCAATTTATCTTCTTCCACAAGGAAAATCATGCTGGCATCACATTTAACCAGTCGTTGCACCTCGCCGGTCAGGCTGTTGCACGCCTCCACCAGATTCAAGTTGGTGCCGACCACTTCGTGCAAATGAAATAGCAGGTTGATTTCCCGATACATTTCGAGCGCATCGGCAGCCACGGCTTTTTTTTCCATCTCAAGAGCGATCAATCCTTCCAGGGTGGCAGCCAGCGCCTCTGTGTGCCGTGGCGCAATCATCCAGGCCACCGTGGTGCCGGAGAACAACACCGGTACGCGATTTTTATCATTCAGAGCGGCATCGCCGGCCAGCGTCACATCCTGCTCGTCAACGATGCGGAAAGGGGTGGCTAGCCGTTCGGCAAGTTGACCCAGGCAGCGCTGTACGATTTCATGCCGCAATATCTGCCTGAGGCTACGTGGATTCAAAAGGGTCATGTGTTAGTACCCTCAGTGATCAGCAGCAGCACACGTTCCTGGCCGCGTACCATTTGCAGGGATGACACAACATTGCCGGAAAGGCTGTGCTGACCGGTTACGATGGCGGTGTTTGAGCCTTCGGCACGGGCCTGCTCAACGCTGGTGACCCGGTCGGCTGACGGGTCTATAACGTAGCCACGTGCAAGCAGCACATCGCGCAGAGAAGAGATCGAGGTTTCGTCGTTATCGACCACGATGAGCTTCTTGTGCGTTTCACGCTGTTTGAGCAGGCTGTCTATGCTCCCGATGAGCTCGTCAATACGTACCGGCTTGGTCAGGTAGCGGTCAACGCCGAGCTGCTTGCCGCGCTGGCGATCTTCAATAATGGAAAGAATGATGAGCGGAATGGAGCTGGTTTCGGGCGCGCCGCGTAGCACCGAAACAACATCAAAACCGCTGATGCCGGGCATCATGACATCGAGAACGATCAGGTCGGGCGGGGCGGTTCTGGCCTGACGAATTGCGTCATAGCCATCCACCGCCTCACGGACATGGTAGCCAGCCTCTTCCAGTTCCTGACGCAGCAGATCGCGAATATTGGCTTCGTCGTCGACAACCAGCACCGTATATCCGGCTGTTGAACCCTGTTCTTCAGGAAAGAAATAATCCCTGAGCCGCACGACACCCTCCTGCGCCGGTTTAACGCTTCCTTCCGGCAGTGGCAAAATTAACGTGAATGTGCTGCCTGTACCCGGCGTACTATCGATAGTGATAGTGCCACCGTGATGTTTGGCAATTTGTTTGCAAATTGCCAGTCCCAGGCCTGTGCCTTTTGGCTTGTCGGTCAGTGTGTCGCCGACCTGACTGAATCGCTCAAATAGCTTCAGCTGGTCCGCCTGTGAAATGCCGATGCCGTTGTCCTGCACATAAATGGCCAGCCCCTGATCGACCAGTCGCGCTCCGCAAATCACCTCGCCTTGCGCAGTGAATTTTACGGCATTCGATAGCAGGTTGATGATTACCTGTAGCAGGCGGTCGGCATCGCCGACCAGTTTGGGCAATGTATCCGGTATTTCGGTGTGCAGATGCAGTCCTTTTTGCTCGAATAGCGAGGATGCTGCTGCCGCAGCGCGCTGAATAAGGTCGGCAACCGTAATCGGGTCGGAGCGCCACTCGACCTTGCCCGCCTCAATTTTGGTCAGGTCGAGTACATCATTGATCAGATTGCTCAGGCGCTCGCCTTCCAGAATGATGATATCGAGATTGCTGTCGATGCGTGCCGCAGCCTTGGCCGTTTTGTCGTCAGGCTCGCCCAGTGCGGGCAGGATAGTCTGGTTGAATTGCTTGCGGATCAGCTTCGCAAAGCCGAGTACCGAGGTGAGCGGTGTGCGTAATTCGTGGGAAACATTGGCGATGAAATCAGTCTTCATTCTGGATATTTCCAGTTCCCGCGTTATGTCACGAAACGTAAATACTACGCCCTGCTCGGATTGGTGGCCTGATTCGGCTGCGTCAAGTAACGAGGCCGTCGCATTAGCCGTGCGTTTGCCGGGCAGGGATATCTGGTCACTGATCGGGAAGTGCTCAACGTTTGCGCCTTGCAATGTCCGCCCGACAAGCGCAACCAGATCCTCGCCCAGTAGTTGGCGGCAGTCATGCCCCATGATGGAATCATCCAGACCGAACATATCCAAAAAAGATCGGTTAACGTGGGTGATCGTGCCGTGACTGTCGATCACCAGCAGACCGTCACCCATGCAATTTACCACTGATGCAAGGTGATGCATGGTGTGCTGGTATTGCAAGGCATTTTGTCTGACTGATTCCGCCTCCAGCAGGCGTTTTTCCACTCGCACCAGAATGGCGCGGAAAATTCCGAACAAGACTGAACCGAAAAGCAAACAGGCTCCGACGACCATCAGCAGGTTCCCGCGCATCAATTGCGAGGACTCGGTGACATCCTCGGTGACCAGCAGAGCGCCGACACGTTTGGATGACGCATCCATAATGGGCGTAATGGTGATACCCAGTCGGCGGCCGTTTTCACTGGCGACCTCTTGCTGCGCCTTGTCGTCGGCAATGTCGCGCCATACGGGGACATAAGCTGTCGCGACATCGGGCAGGCGCTCCAATGTGGACATGATGAGTACATCGTGTGGAAACTGTTCCCAGTCTGGCTTGCGCCCCAGCATGCGCATACCTTCTTCCCAGTCTTTGCGTTTCAGCAAGGATTTGTCGAGCAGGACCGAGATGTCGGCGTGCAGGACGGGTTTGATGTCCGTGACGACGTTCTCAATTTCCTTGCCCAGTTCGATATAACCCAGCAGGCGATCTCCATCAAACCAGGGTAGCACCGCCCGCAGTGTCAGCGTGCCTATCGGGCCGATCTCGACGCCATAGGCAAGCTTGTGTTCCCTTTGTGCTGTCAGCAAGGTGTGACGATTGATTAAATCACCGTGCCGGTTGGGTTGATGTACGCGCAATAAATTGATGCGATCCGGCGTGATAAAGTAAAAATGTGTGATGTTGTGATCACGTTTGAGAATATCAAATAGCGATTGCGTTTCCATGAGCAGCGCTTCACGTTTTCCGGAAGAAAAAGCGTGTTTGATACGGTCATTCTGTTGAATGGCAACCAGCGTTGCCGATAACATATCTGCTTCCCGGTTAACCGCAGTTTTGTAGTTTATCCCGACTGCCTGCCTTAAACGGGTGAGCGAATCAGAAAAATTATGCTGTTCCCACCAATAGGCGCTTAACGTAAAAGTGGCCAGTAAAATGACCAGAACTGTCGCAAACAGGCTGAGGATATTTCGCTTGAAAGGATAGTCGGCAGGCAAGGGAACGGAAGCCTGCACTCTTGACGCCTTACTATTTTCGTTTGTTGGCATGATTGATGCGATGCGCGCCTGTCACTATCGTAGCGTGGATATTACTCCACACGATATGCGGGGGATAGTGCTGCGGAAATTTTCTGGTGAAAATCGAACAGATAAGCCCGATGGCGCACAACAATCAGCTGAAAATAAGGGGTGTGGTGGTGTTCGGCGGCCCTGTCAGTCTGTCGGCAAGCGGCCTAAGCTGGTGTCCTCGAGTGGAATCGAACCACTAATTGCCCCTTAGGAGGGGGCGGTTATATCCATTTAACTACGAGGACAGCGGCGCGCATTCTACCGGAAATACGCTGTAATCTAAACCCTCACGCTGGTATCATGCGCGCCTGCCGCCTGAAGAAGGCTGTATGAGGGAATGACTGGTCCTTGTCGCCGCGAGTTATGGCGCACTGATGAAGAGATGAGCCGCGAAATAGCCGTGTCGCTACAGCCTGTCGATTGACCTGTTTGGCAAAGTATTACCGAAACTGCGCGCTACTTGAGAGAAATCATCAAAGATTTGCAGATTTAACTGCTGGAGGAAAGTTTTAATGTTGGCACGTATCAATATATTTTTGGCATGGTTTCTGATTCCGCAGACACTCACTATGGGGTGGGTGGCGGCGATCGGGCGTATTGTTTTGGAATTGCTCGGAGTCAATACCTACGAAGGGGATATTCCGGGTCGCATGGTCGGCGCTTTGTTGCTGTTTGCCGCGGTGTATCTGGTGCTGCATTTCCGCGGTTCTTTGCCTCCGGAAGGCAAGCCGGAAGGCAAGGGATTCCGGTTCGGCCACCGTTTGCTGCTCGCGGCCAATCTGCTGGCAGCCCTGTTTATTATTTTTCAGTTCACACATCTGCTGATTGATAATCGCGATCTGTTCCTTGTGTTGGATGGTTTTACCAACGCATTCGGCGTCTGGACCATGGCCCTCTGGGTAGTGGGATTCTCTTTTATTTATCAATCAGCACTTCCTAAAAAGTAACTCATGCCATTCATCACACTAGACAAAGCCAGCCTCGCCTTCGGTCACGTAGCACTGCTCGATCATGCCGATTTTCAGCTCGATGAGGGCGAACGTGTCGGTCTCATCGGGCGTAACGGTGGCGGCAAATCCAGCATGATGCGCGTGCTCGCCGGCCAGGGAACGCTGGATGATGGTCTGTTGTGGCGTCAGCCTTCCGCGCGGATCTGTTACGTCAGTCAGGAACCAGTGCTGGATGCAGAGGACAGCGTATTCGATGCGGTGGCCAAGGGGTTGGGCAAGTTGCAAAAACTGCTGCACGATTATCACCATGTTTCGCATCAACTCGGTGAGCCGGACGCGGATTTCGACACCCTGCTGGAAGAAATGCAGCATTTGCAAACGCAACTCGAAGCCGAAAATGGCTGGTCAGTGCAGGCGCGCATCGAGACTGCCATCGCCAAGCTGGATCTGGATGCCGACAAGCGCGTCGGTGATCTGTCCGGCGGGCAACGCAAACGCGTTGCGCTGGCGCAGGCACTGGTGGCCGAGCCGGATGTGCTGATTCTGGACGAGCCGACCAATCATCTGGATTTTGCCTCGATTGAATGGCTGGAAGGGCTGCTGAATAATTTTGTCGGCAGCGTATTGTTCGTTACCCATGACCGGCGCTTTCTGGATAACGTTGCTACCCGCATCGTCGAACTGGATCGCGGCAAACTGGCCGGATTCCCCGGTAATTTCACCGCCTATCTGGACATCAAGGAACGCATGCTGAGCGACGAGGCGGTGGTGAATGCCAAGTTCGATAAGGTGCTGGCTCAGGAAGAAGTGTGGATACGTCAGGGCGTCAAGGCGCGCCGTTGCCGCAACGAAGGCCGCGTGCTGCGTCTGGAGCAACTGCGTCGCGATCGTTCGGCGCGTCGCGAAAAGGTTGGTCGTGTCGAGATGACCGTGGATACCGGTGAGCGTTCCGGCAAGCTGGTCGCCGAACTGTCCAATGTCAGCAAGGGCTATGGTGGACGTAGGCTGATTAACGACTTTTCATGCCGCATCCAGCGCGGCGATAAAATCGGTTTGCTGGGGCCTAACGGTGCGGGCAAGAGTACGCTGCTCAAGCTCATTCTGGGTGACATTGAACCGGATTCGGGCGAAGTAAAGCTCGGCACTAAAATGTCGGTCGCTTATTTCGACCAGTTGCGCGAACAGCTCGATGAAAATATGACGCTGGCCGACACCATCAGTCAGGGCTCTGACTTTGTCGAAATCGGCGGCCAGCAAAAACATGTCATCAGCTATCTGGGCGACTTCCTGTTCCCGCCGGAACGGGCCCGTTCGCCGGTAAAGAGCTGTTCAGGCGGCGAGCGCAATCGCCTGCTGCTGGCCAGGCTGTTCACCCAGCCTGCCAACGTGCTGGTGCTGGATGAGCCGACCAACGATCTCGATATCGAGACGCTGGAGCTGCTCGAAGAGCTGCTGGCACAATACGACGGCACGCTGTTTCTGGTCAGCCATGACCGTACCTTCCTCGACAATGTCGTTACTCAGGTGATTGCGTTCGAAGGCGATGGCAAGCTGGTGGAATATGTCGGCGGCTATGAGGACTGGGTACGCGTGAAGAAATACCAGGAAACCGTAGCCCTTGCCAAGCCTGCTGTTTCCACGCCGCCCCGCGCGATGGCCCCGACTGAAAAACTGAAGGCCGCCAGCAGGCTCAATTACAAGGAAGCGCGTGAACTGGAAGAGTTGCCCAGGCGCATTGAAGTTCTGGAGCAGGAGCAGATCGACATTGCCGCGCATCTGGCGGATGGCACGATATTTCGTAATGATGCCAAACGCGCCAAGCAGCTACAGGCCCGCAATGAGGAAATCGAGGCGGAAGTGCTGGCGACTATGGCACGCTGGGAAGAGTTGGAAAAGCGCAGCTGAGTTCACTGTGTATGGTCTGGCTTGGAGGTTATTCAAGTGCTGAACTTGTCATTATGCAGTATTGATGTTAACAATGAACGTAAAGTCAACGTTCATTGTTAACATGGCGGCCTATGGCGCAGGAATGCGATAATGCTAGTTAATTGATTAAAAAGGACTATAATTTCTGGCATGGTTGTTGCTAATGTTATTGCACAGGCGGACATTCTGTATCGCCATAAATTAATATTAAGGAGTGACAATCATGAAACTGAATAAATTTGCTTTAACATTAACTGTCGCGGCTTTGCTGCCAAGTTTTGCCCATGCGGGTGTGGACACGGTTGTTGCCAGCTTTGAGCGTGATCTGCAACGTGGTGCTGCCATTGAATCCGTGGTGCTTGCCAGAGCAGGGGCAGTCGATCCACTGGTGAACGCGATCAATGCGGCGCTGAACGGCGCCGGCGATCCCGTATTGGCCAGTTTTGAGCGGGATTTGTACCGTACGCCGAGTGCAACACCAGCCGTGCTGTTGGCCAGCGAAGCCGATCCGTTGACGCGTGCGGTCAATGTCGCCCTGCAGAGCAATCCGTCGGTAATGCAAGCCACCGTTACAGCTGGCTATCGTCGCGGCTGCTAATTGTACTGATCGCAACCTGGGTGTCGCTCAGGTTGCGGCCAGTTCCGCATGAGTGTGGGTAATTACGCTCAATCTCTGCGCTGATCCACGTAATCTCCCCCTTTAGGCATCCGGACAGGATGCCTCTTTTTATTGTCGCCACGGAAAATGCACAACGGAAATAGCAGGGTGTTGCGGCTGGTGACAGCCTATTTCACAACCGTGTCGATACCGTATTGTTTCAATTTTTTCCACAGCGTGGTGCGCGACATCCCCAGGTTTTCGGCTGCTGCCGCCTTGTTGCCGCCGGTTTCCTTGAGCGCCTGAAGAAGAATTTCTTTTTCCTGTCCTTTTTGCTGCGCAGGCGCTCGATAGTAGCGTTGCATGATGCCTGTGGTGTGGGGAGGATCGGTGTCCGTTCGCGCTCTCGAAAATATCGGGTAGCTGTCGCGAATTTCAGGCGGCAGATGGCGTACCAGAATGGTCGTGCCGTCGGTTTGTACTACGGCGTATTCCAGGGCGTTCCCCAGTTCACGGACATTGCCGGGCCAGTTATAGGCGCTCAGCGCGTCAAGTGCCTCGCTGGAAATTTGCAGATCACGACCCTGATGACGGCTGAGTATATTGGCAAGCATGGTATTGGCCAGGAGCGGAATATCCTCAAGGCGATCATGCAGGGCGGGGAGATGCAAGGGGAGTACGCGTAGCCGGTAATAAAGATCGGCACGGAATTCGCCCCGGCTCACCATGCCGGGCAGATCGCGGTGGGTTGCCGCAATGATCCTTACATCCACTTTTCGAGTCTGGTTTTCTCCCAGTCTTTCGATTTCATGCTCCTGCAGGACGCGCAGCAGTTTTACCTGAACACTCAGCGGTACTTCACCGATTTCGTCCAGCAACAGTGTTCCGCCATGTGCTGCCTCAAAGCGGCCTTCGCGGGCCGCGGTCGCACCGGTGAAAGCGCCGCGCGCATGGCCGAATAATTCGCCTTCGAGCAGGTGCTCGGGAAAAGCCGCGCAGTGTACGCGTATATAAGGCCCTTTGGCTCGACTGGAGTTATCGTGTAGCGCCCGTCCGACCAGTTCTTTGCCGGTGCCGCTTTCGCCGGTGATAAGAATGCCGGCCTCGCTTGCCGCTGCTCGCAGTATCTGGCGGAACAGGTCCTGCATGACTGGGCTGTTTCCGATCAGACCGCCCAATTTCATCTTGTTGCTGGCTTCTTCTTCCAGCTGTAATTCATGGCTGCGATCACGCAAGACAACTGCGCAGTAGGCCAGGGGTTCATCGGCGGGTAGCAACATGGCCCACATACGTAACGGGATCAGCCTGCCGTCAGCGCGTTGCACGACCAGGTCCTGAACCTTTTTCTCATGTTGCGCATCTGCCATGAGCGTGCAATATCCCGCTTTTTCACAGTCCCGTGCGCAAGCTGTTCCCCGAAAAAGGCTGGGGCACAGTGTATTCATGATGGTTTCGTGGTTTTGTCCCAGCATGCGGCTTGCCGCCTCATTGATGGTCACGACATGGCGTTGCTGGTCAAGAAAAAGAATGCCTTCTTCCAGGTTGTCAAGAAACTGTCCCAGGCCTCGTAAAGTAATCATATGGGTGTGTGTGCAGGCTAAAACGTTAACTGTGAAAGCGATGTTAATGTTCACAGTTAACAGTGTCAACCAGAATTTAAAACAGGAATAATTTTAGTTCTTTGATTTTAATATATAAATATATTGGCATGGTTGTTGCACTGAGTAACTGCATGACTAGGCGTTGCGGAGCGTGGCGCACAGCTTGTTTTTGCAGCCGCGCTCACGCTGAAATCGACAATAACAGCGTGAGGGTTATAGGCGGATGAGATTTAGCCACGGGGGTGTATAGTTGCAATGACTTTAGTGTCCAGGGAGCTTCATTTGAGTACCTCATTTCGGCATTTTGACCTTTGCGGCCTGAATCATGGCGCTCTCTGATTACGTCCACACCTTTGGTCAATACCTGCTCAAGCGACACGGCGAACGGGTACACAAGATCGCCCTGGATGCCGGGTTTACCTGCCCCAATCGGGATGGCAGCAAGGGAATTGGCGGGTGTACGTTCTGCAACAACAATTCATTCAGCCCTAACGGACAGAAACAGCGTGAGCTGGAAGAACAGCTCGACAGCGGGCGGCGTGCCATCACCAAACGTACCCGGGCAAAAAAATATCTTGCCTATTTTCAGGCCTATACCAATACCTATGCTGATGTGGCGGAGCTCGATGCCCTGTATCGCCAGGCCATGACGCAACAAGACATCGTTGGTCTTTGTGTGGGTACGCGACCAGACTGTGTGTCCGGAGAGGTGCTTGATCTGCTTGCAGGCTACCTCGACGAAGGTCGCATCGTGTGGCTGGAACTCGGCCTGCAATCGGCCTTCGACGAGACACTGAGGCGTGTCAACCGCGGCCACGGTTTGCAGGAGTACCGCACTGTCGCGGTTGAAGCGCGACGACGTGGCATACCGCTATGCACCCACCTGATTCTCGGTCTGCCGGGGGAAGATGAATCGCATTATCGTGCCAGTCTCGATACTGTACTGGACATCGGCGTGGACGGACTCAAGCTGCATGCCTTGCATGTGGTGAAACAAACCGTGCTTGCCAACCAGTGGCGCCGCGGCGAATACCAGCCACTGGAGCGCGAGGCGTATATCCGGCATGCCTGTGATTTGATTGAACGCACGCCGCAACACATCGTGTATCACCGTGTGACCGGCACCGCCGCCAAAGACATATTGTTGGCACCGGAATGGTGTTCAGAGAAATGGAATATACTCAACGGCATCGAGTTTGAACTGAAGCGACGCGGCCACCGTCAGGGTTCCAGAGTCGGATCCTGAGTTAACGTGAAACACGCGTATTGATCGTTAGGGAGGAGAAACGGGATGCAGTCTGACAAGATCGAACTGGTGTGTCCGGCAGGCAGTCTGCCGGCGTTAAAAACGGCCATAGACCACGGTGCGGATTGCGTCTATATGGGATTCCGCGACGACACCAACGCGCGTAATTTTACCGGCCTTAATTTCAGCTTTGACAACGCAAAAGAGGGCGTGCGTTACGCCCACGCAAAAGGCAGGAAAGTGCTGCTGGCGCTGAACACTTACCCCCAGGCCGATGGCTGGCAACGCTGGAAGACTGCAATTGATAACGCTGCTGAACTGGGCATGGATGCGGTTATTCTGGCTGACCCCGGATTGATGCAGTATGCTGCAAAAAATCATCCCGATCTGCGCCTGCACCTTTCGGTGCAAGGCTCGGCCACCAACTATGAAGCCATCAACTTTTACCATGAGATGTTCGGTATCCGGCGCGCCGTGGTGCCACGCGTGCTGGCGCTGGCGCAGGTTGAACAACTGATGGCCGGCACGCCGGTGGAAATAGAGTTATTTGGTTTCGGCGGCTTGTGCGTCATGGTGGAAGGGCGTTGCGCCCTGTCTTCCTACGCCACCGGTGATTCTCCCAACACCCGCGGCGTGTGCTCGCCACCCAAATCAGTGCGCTGGCAGGAAACGCCCAAAGGGCTGGAATCGCGCCTTAACGGTATCCTGATTGACCGTTATGATCCTGAAGAAAAGGCGGGCTATCCCACGCTGTGCAAAGGCCGCTTTGATGTGGAGGGCGAGACCTATTATGCCATTGAGGAGCCTACCAGCCTCAACACACTGGAACTGCTGCCAAAATTGATGAGCATGGGGATTGCCGCGATCAAGATTGAAGGGCGTCAGCGCAGTCCTGCCTACGTTGAGCAGGTCACCAGGGTTTGGCGCCAGGCAATCGATAGTTGCCGGCGAGACACGCAATCCTTTGCCGTCAAGCCCGCGTGGATGACGGAACTGGGCAAAGTTTCCGAAGGGCAGCAACAGACTCTGGGCGCTTACTATCGCCCCTGGAAATAAGATATGAAATTAGCCATCGGCCCGGTTCTCTACTATTGGGATCGCGACACCCTGCTCAATTTTTACGATCAGATGGCTGACGCGCCGGTGGATATCATCTACCTGGGCGAGACCGTCTGTTCACGCCGTCACTTGCTGCGCCTGCAGGATTATCTGGATGTTGCGGAACGCCTGGTCGCCGCCGGCAAGGAGGTGGTGATTGCGACGCAGACACTGATTGAGTCTGAATACGATGTCAAGACCCTGCGCAGGATTGCGGGCAACGAAAAATTTCGCGTTGAGGCCAATGATATGGGGGCGGTGCGTCTGCTGGCGAACAAGACCCCGTTCGTGGCGGGCTCGACCCTGAATATTTTCAATTCACAAACGCTTGATTTGCTTGCCGGACTGGGCGCGACGCGCTGGGTAATGCCAGTGGAAATGTCACGCGTTGCGCTCGCCTCCGTACTGCAGCAGCGCCAATCCACCCCTGAAACTGAAGTGTTTGCCTACGGACGCCTGCCACTGGCTTTTTCGGCACGTTGCTTTACCGCACGTCACCATAATTTGCAGAAAGACGACTGCCAGTTCAAGTGTCTCGATTATGAGGATGGACTTGCCCTGAAAACGCGTGAAGGACAGCCTTTTCTGACGTTGAACGGTATTCAGACCCAGTCGGCGCTGGTACACAATCTGATTGGTGAGTTAGACTCCCTGCAGGATGCAGGGGTAGATGTGGTGCGCGTCAGCCCGCAAGCTCACCACAGCGGAGAGATATTGCGCCTGTTCCGGGAATGCATGGAGCAACGCCTGACACCCGCACAGGCCTTGTCGCAAATTGAAGGATTGATGCCGGCGGCATCCTGCAACGGCTATTGGCACGACAAACCCGGCCTTGAATTCATAAACCGTTAGCAATTATCGAGGGAGGTGCGCAGTATGAAACCGTTTTTAATTCCGCAGCCCATCAGTGCACTTATGTCACTGCTGCCACAATATCCTCACACGCTGATTTTTACCCGTGCCGTCAATCTGGCGCTGAACGACAGGCTGCGTGATGAAGTCTGGCAGCCCCTGCACGGCAAACGGGTCTGCATACGCGTCAAGGATGCCGGTATCGCGTTTCACTTCACGCTGGATGCGAGCGGTATGCTCGCCCGCCATGCGGTTGCCCGACCCGATCTCACCATCAGTGCCAGCGCCCAGGATTTTTTTCTGCTGGCCTTGCGCAAGGAAGACCCGGATACCCTGTTTTTCAGTCGCCGCCTGCTCATGGAGGGTGACACCGAACTGGGCCTGCTGGTGAAAAATACGCTGGATGCCATGGAATTGCCTCCACTGGATTTTCACGCCTTGCTGCCTGCGCGCCTGCTTGGCCGACTGCGTACACGTCTGCTGGCGTAATTCAAGGTGGCATACAGACAGGGCGGTATACACCGGGCTGCCCTCGTCAGACAGACGCCAGCCCGGCATGGCTGGTCACCACAGTAATTTATCCAGAAAACCGCAGTTGCCCATATCCGGATAAAAAACTTTTCAAGGTTTATGTAAAAACGCGTTCGCCGATTGATGCCGCAGTGCCTTCCAGTTGGGGAATCTGAGCCTGCCCCATCGCCCGGATATTCACCGTCACCTGTGCGTCGAGTTTACGCCGCGTGATGGTAGGCCCGGCTCCCCTCAGTACCTTGCAGAAGTTGTAGGTGAATACCCCCCGTACCGCACCCCCGATCGAAGTTTCTGCCGAAGTCTGGTTGTCACGGCAACCGCTCCACAGCACATGATTCAGCACGGGCAGGGCGACAGCATCCTTTGTCCCGCCAATTTCTCTGCGTCTGAGTATGCCGCGCGTCGGCAGTGAAGGATTGGTGTCGATAAAGAAACCCCAGTCTATCGGCGGCTCGACGTAACGCGAGGTGCTGGCCTGCACACCGGGTAAGGTATCTATGCTCCCCCGCGTTGCACTGCCGGAATGGCAGGAATCGAAGATGATGTCCAGATTGACTCCGGCAGGAAGCGCGTTCAGCGCAGCGCGAAAATCGTCATCCTTGATCATGCCTGCCGTCGCATAGTCGTGCGGGCAGATGGTCTCATCACGGCCGTCCGGCTCATCTCCGCTGGTATCTACCATTTGCGAGCCATGCCCCGAGTAATAAAACACCAGGACATCGCCCTTGGCCGCTTTGCTGCATAGCCATTTCAGGCCAGTGACGATCGCAGCCCGGGTTGCCCTGCCGTCAGTGAGTATCTGCATCGTTGCGGGTGTGGCCGGTACGATGCCCAGGGCGCTTAGCGTGTTCGCCATGTCGCGGACATCATTTACGCAGCCGCGCAAATCAGGCCCGCCTGCTCCGACGGGTGCATAGTCATTGATTCCAATCAGCAATGCTTTTCTTTTCATGATCGTATCTCCTGAATTAATTTGTATTCCGGTTTCGGAAATGACATAAATAAAACGGACAGAGGCAAAAGCCGGAAAATGTCCGTGGAGAAATTAGAACACGGTGCCTGATTGGATGATATATGTCTGATTATCTAGGTAATTAAGCCTATGGCTGCGATGTGGCAGGGAATAATTCTGCCCACAGTCGCAGGCTGGCGCTGATGTCAATCTCGCCCGGCGCGACACGACAGGGGGTAACATCATTGAGCCGCATGCGATGCTGGGTCTGGCGCAGCGTGCGGTACAAATTGCGAACCTGCTCGGCAAGCTTTTCGTTAATCAGGCCGTATTCAGCTGCTATTTTCAGTAAGGCCAGATTGCCGTCATTGACGGTAAGTTGCGGATAGGCATGCGCGTGGGCGAGCACCAGGTATTGCACCATGAATTCGATGTCCACCATGCCGCCACGGTCATGTTTGATGTCGAATAAGTCGCTGCGGTTGGGATGTCCATCGTGCATTTTCTGTCGCATGGACAGAATTTCAGCGCGTAATTTTTCGATGTCACGCGGCAGGCTGAGCACATGCTGGCGTATGCGTTCAAATTCCGCGCCCACCCGGCTGTCGCCCGCACTGAAACGGGCGCGGGTCAATGCCTGATGTTCCCATACCCAGGCCTGGCTTTGCTGATATTCGGCAAATGCCGCGACGGAACTCACCAACAGGCCGCTCGCGCCGTTCGGTCGCAGGCGTAAATCGGTTTCATACAAACGCCCCGATGCGGTGTAGCTGCCCAGCATGGAGTTGATGCGCATTCCCAGCCTGGCATAGTTTTCCTGCGCGTCCGCATGCTCGTCGTCATACAGGAAAATCATGTCGATATCGGAGGCATAGCCCATTTCCTTGCCGCCCAGTTTTCCATAGCTGATGATGGCAAAGCTGGCTTTATCGCAGTGCCGTTTGCGCGCTCCCGCCCAGGCTAACATCAACACATGGCGCAGGACCAGATCAGCCAATTCGCTTAAATGGTCGCTGAGTTTCTCCAGTGGCAGCAGGCCTTGCAAATCCATCGCCAGCAAGTGAAAAATCTGTTCCTGCTGGACATAATGCAGCACTTCCAGTTGCCGCTCGGCATCGTTTGCGTGCTCGCCAAGCCGCGCCTGCATATCAAGTTCAATTTGCGGCCATTGCGGCGGCTGATACAGTTCGCGCGCATCCAGCAACTCGTCAAACAGTGCCGGATGGTGCGCCAGGTAGCCGGCCGCCCAGCTGCTGGATGAAACCAGCCGGATCAGGCGCTGCAACGCCTGCGGGTATTCGGCAAGGAAGGCCAGATAGGAGGCGCGACGACTGATCGCCTCCAGCAAGGCCAGCATGCGTGACAGGGTGGCATCGGGATCACTGTATTGCGCGCTCAGGGTAATGAATTGCGGGATCAGCTGGTCCAGGCGTTGCCGTCCCAGATTAGATAATTGCCGGTAACGTGAACTGACGCGCATCTGCAACAGGCGCTGCGCGCTGTCCGGCGCGGTGCGGTAAGCCAGATTTTCCAGACCCTGAGTCAATTCATCGGCGCTGATATCTTCGCGCCAGAGTTGTGCATTATTTTGCTCTTGCGTGGTTTCGCCGAAAATTTGCTCGAATTGCTGGCTGACCAGTGCGCGATGACGGTCAAGCACGTGCAGCAGCGCGGCATAATCGGCATAAGCCATGGCTGTGGCGATGATTTGCTGATCTTCGGGCTTTTCCGGTAATTCCTGAGTCTGCTGGTCATCCAGATATTGCAAACGATGTTCCAGATTGCGCAAAAAGACATAGGCTGCATCCAGATCAGCCACGACGCGGGCTGATAATTGTCCGTTTTCAGCCAGTTGTTTGAGCACTTGCCGGGTGGGCAGGATGCGCAGTCGGGCATCCTGTCCGCCGCGTATCAGCTGAAACACCTGGGCGGTGAATTCGATTTCACGGATGCCGCCGGGTCCCAGCTTGATATTGCCCAGACGGTCGCGCCGTTGCACTTCCTGACGAATTTGCGCATGCAGTTTGCGCATCGAATCAATCGCACCGAAATCGAGGTATTTGCGAAATACGAAAGGCTGATACAAACGGTTTAATTCGACTATGCTGGCATGGGTGGCGGGCGCAATGACGCGCGCCTTGATCCAGGCATAGCGCTCCCATTCACGCCCCTGGCTGATCAGATATTCTTCCAGTGCGGCAAAACTCATCACCAGCGGACCGCTGTCGCCATACGGACGCAGGCGCATGTCCACGCGGAACACGTAGCCGTCGCCGGTGGCTTCGTTGATGATATTGATCAGGCGGCGGCCCAGCCGGGTAAAAAACTCATGATTGCTGAGGGTGCGTGCGCCATTTGTCTCCCCTTCTTCCGCATACACAAAAATGAGATCGATATCGGAAGAGACATTTAATTCACCGCCCCCCAGCTTGCCCATGCCGATAATCAGCAATTGCTGCGCGGTGTTGCTGAACGCGCCCAGCGGAGTGCCAAACTGTGCCTCCAGCGTTTGCATCAGGCAGACTTGCGCATGTTGTACCACGACCTCCGCCAGTGCCGTCATGGCCTGCATCACTTCATCCAGGTCCGCCAGGCCATTCAGATCGCGCAGAATCAGCTTGACCATCACTTGCTTGCGCAACCGGCGCACGGCGCGGGCCAGCGCCGTTTCATCCTGCAGATTGAGGCCGGACTGTTGTAACAAGGAGAGTATTTCGGTGCGGTTGCAGGGCGTGGTGTAATTTTCCTGCAACCAGTCGAGCAAAGCGGCATCCGCTTCCAGTACGCGCCCGGCATAGCGGCTGCCATTCCGGGTTTTTTGTAACAGGGCGGCGAAGATAGGTAACGCGTTTTCAGTATTCACAGGCAGATAGCGGGTCTGATAAGTTAGAATGCACTCTACCAGCCGTGAGTAGCCAGTGGCAAATGGTAAGTGATGACACTACTTACGACTGGCGACTCACCACTTTCGACTTGCAACTTACGACTTACGATTCAATGTTGAATTCACTTCCCGTACGCCTGCTTTGGCACAGTTTAAACTGGTTGACGCGTATAACGATCATTGTCTCGGCGGTGACGGCTGTGCTGTGCGCAGTCATTATCATCGCGTTGCGCTACTGGCTGCTGCCGGATATCGAGCAATTCCACGGCAAAATTACGGGTTCATTGGCGAGCGCCATGGGCAATCCGGTGAGCATAGGCAAGATCGAAGGGGATTGGCTGGGTCTGCATCCACACCTGAGATTAAGCGATGTGCGCATTCTGGACAAACAGCAGCAATCCGCGCTGGTCTTGCCACGCATAGATGCCACGGTGTCGTGGCTGTCGCTGCTTGCCGCAGAATTGCGGTTGTCCAGTCTGGAAATTGACCGGCCCGAATTACTGATTCGCCGCGACCAGCAGGGAGAAATGTATGTCGGCAGCGTGGCGCTGGCTACCCAAGGGCCGGGCAATGACTTGTCCAACTGGCTGCTGCACCAGTCACGCATAGTGGTGCGCAATGCGACCCTGGTCTGGGTGGACGAGCAGCGCGGCGCCCCACCGCTGGTGCTGAGTCAGGTTAATCTGCACATCAAAAATCTGTTCAGACGTCACCAGTTTTCCTTGCTTGCCGTTCCTCCGGCCGACTTGGCCACTCCGCTGGATATACGCGGCGATTTTCACGGCAAGAGTTTTGATGATTTGAAAAAATGGGATGGACAACTGTATGCCCGGCTCGATCACACCGACCTGTTGGCATGGCGCCCCTGGTTGAAATTGCCGACCCAGTTGAGTCGGGGCAGGGGCGCGGTGCGTGGCTGGTTGAAGGTGACAGGCGGAGAAATTGTACAGTTAACGGCTGATTTGGCCTTGCGTGATATGGCGACCCGACTGGCAGAAGATGTGCCGGAGATGGATGTGCATTATTTGCACGGGCGTGTTGCCTGGCAAGCCGTGATGAATGGCTGGGAAGTGGACACCAGGAATCTGTCCATGCAATTGAAGAATGGCGTCAAGTTGCAACCTACGGATTTTTATTTCCGTACTGTTCCGGCCGGCAAGTCACACCCTCCCAGCGGCGAACTGCGCGCCAACATCTTGCAGCTGGAAAGTCTGGTCAGCCTGGCCAATTTTTTCCCCCTGGAAACGGAGTTGAGGAAGCAGTTGAATACCTATGCTCCTCGTGGGCAGGTGTCCAATCTTGAAATGCAATGGCAAGGCGTGCCCGAAAACCTGTTGGGCTACAAAATCAAAGGACAGTTCGATAATCTTGCCTTGCAGCAAGTAGGTGACATGCCCGGGTTCTCAGGCCTGTCGGTGGTCGTGGAGGGTAGCGAGAAGAGCGGCAAGCTGAATATCAATACGCATGACCTCGCCCTGAACGCGCCCGGCATGCTGCGCGAACCCTTGCTGTTCAATACCCTGACCGGGCAGGTAAGCTGGCAGCGCAAGCAGGGCGAGTTGTCTGTCAGGGCGGATAACGTGGCCATTGCCAATGAGGACCTGGCGGGTAATCTGTACGGCAGTTTCAATTCCAAGGCGGGCACGCTGGGCATACTGGATTTGACTGTCAATCTGACGCGCGGCGATATCCGGCGTGCCGCCCGTTATACCCCGCTGGTTGCACTGGACAAGGAGGACAATGACTGGCTCAACGATGCCTTGCTGTCTGGGCATACTGAAGATCTTTATCTGCGCATCAAGGGTAATCTGAGCGACTTTCCGCTGGATGGCAGCAAGGACGCGTTATTTGAGATGGGCGCGCATGCGCAGGATGTCTCCGTGGAATTCGCTAAAGATTGGCCGCGCATCGAAAATATCAGCGGAGATTTTTTGATTCGTGGCAATAAGCTGGAAGTCAAGTCACCCAGCGCGACCATACTGGATGCGCGCATTCATAAACTGACCATCACCCTGCCGGATATGATGAGTGCCGATATGCCGCTGGAAATCAGAGGTGAAGCGGAGGCGGCCAACAATACTTTTTTACAATTTATTCAGAAAAGTCCAGTACGCGGTTATATAAACGGTTTTACCGATGGTATGAGTGCCGGCGGTGACGGGCATCTGGACCTGTATGCATATATCCCCTTGCTGAGTGACAAGCCGGTGAAGGTGTCGGGCGCTTTGCGTGTGCAGGCCAGCGATATGGATTTGGGAGAGGGGGTACCCTTGTTGCGCAATACGCGTGGTGAATTATCATTCACCGAATCAGGCATGAAAACCACAGGCGTTACAGCAGAAATTCTTGGCGGAACGGCGTACCTGAGCGCGCAGAGCGCCGAAGGGGGTGTGGTGCGTGCCAGCTTGCACGGGCGTACCAATCTTGAGGCTTTGCGCAAGACAGAAACACATCCGTTGCTTGAATTTCTGCGCGGCGGGGCGGCATGGGACGCCAATATCAGCGTGGTGAATAAAACCGCGCAGGTGGTGCTCAATTCCAGCTTGCAAGGCATCAGTTCGACACTGCCCGCGCCTTTTGGTAAACGTGCTAATGAAATCTGGCCGTTGCGCGTGGAAAAGAAAAGTCTGAACGATCAACAGGACATGATTACCGCGCAACTCGACAAGCTGGTGAGCGCGCGTTTGCTGCGCAACGAAGAAAATGGTGTGAGCGTAATTAAACGCGGCGTGATCAGTTTCGGCGGGCAGGACACGACAGTCATGCCAGGCAGGGACGGTATCTGGCTGACGGGAAATCTGCCTGTTTTTTCGCTGCAAGGCTGGGATGGCGTGTTTAGCGGTTCAGGGCAGACGGCTCTGCCGATAGCCGGTGCAAACCTGCATATCGACAAACTGAGCGGTTATGGGCTGAACTTGAAGGATCTGCAAATTAACGCCGTAAAACGTGGCGATGGCCTGGCCGCACAACTCTCCAGCACGCTGCTGAACGGCGAGGTGGTGTGGCAACCTAAGGGCTATGCCGGAGGGGGTAAAGTTACTGCCAATTTGCGCAATCTGCACTGGCCTGAGGAAGATCAAACCAAAGCGTCTTCGCCAACGAGCAAGCCACGGTCAGGCGAGCCCGTTGCTGCGCCGCATCCGCGCGAACTGCCTGCGATGGAGATTGCCATCGAGGATTTGCTGTTCAAGGGTAAGCAAATCGGCCGGTTTGAATTGGTGGGCTATCCGGATGGGCAAGACTGGCGTTTGCGTCGCCTGCGCATCACGAATCCCGATGGCAGCGTGACGGGGGACGGCGTCTGGCATGGCGCGGATACCAGCATGCAGACTCAGGTTAATCTGCTGCTGGAAATCAGTAATGCCGGAAAAATTCTGGCGCGTTCCGGCTACCCGAATACTGTCAAGAATGGCAGCGGAAAACTGCTTGCTGCACTGACTTGGGCCGGACAACCGGACGAATTCAACTATGCTTCGCTCGATGGCACGCTCAAGCTGGATACCGGCAAGGGACAATTCCTCAAGATGGATCCCGGTATCGGTAAATTGCTCGGTATTCTGAGTCTGCAAGCCTTGCCTAAACGCATTACGCTGGATTTTACTGATGTATTCAGCGCGGGTTTCGAATTCGATAATATCAACGGCAATGCCACGATCAGACGCGGGGTGATGCAGACCCAGGATTTGCATTTGGACGGCTCTTCAGCCAAAGTGACCATGAAGGGAATGGTCAATTTGAACGATGAAACGCAGAATCTGCGCGTGGTGATTTTACCGACCCTGGGTTCCAGTGTCTCCATGTTGAGCGCGTTCGCAGCGGGGCCCGTGGTCGGTTTGGGTACGCTCATTGTCAGCAAGGTATTGGGTAATCCGCTCGATAAGTTGATGTCATTTGAATACAATGTCAGCGGAACATGGAGCGATCCTAACGTCATCAAGGTGGGCGAAAAGCCCGTCAAGCTCAGAGATGTCACGGAACAGCCCTAATTAACAGCATAATTATTCAGAAAAATACTATGTCGGATGGGAGTACTATGCCAGCGGTCAGCAACACTCAAATCAGCACATTCAAGGTGGCCGCCATTCAAATGGCTTCAGGCCCGAATGTGGCGGGCAACCTGAGCGAGGCACGTCGCCTGATTGCCAATGCCGCCGGGCAGGGCGCGCGTCTGGTGGTGTTGCCGGAATTTTTTGCGATTATGGGCATGACCGAACAGGATAAAATCGCGGTGCGCGAACAGCCGGGTTCCGGCCCGATTCAAACCTTTCTCAGCGAAACTGCACGCCAGTTCAAGGTGTGGCTGGTCGGAGGATCGATTCCGCTGGCGGCCAGCACACCGGACAAGGTACTCAACAGTTGTCTGGTGTTCGACGAGCAGGGCGCGCAAGTGGCGCGTTACGACAAGATACATTTATTCAATTTGTCGCTGGGCAATGAAAGCTATGATGAAGCCATGACCATAGAGCCGGGTAATCAGGTGGTCGTCGTGGATAGTCCGTTTGGCCGCATCGGTCTGGCCGTGTGTTACGACCTGCGCTTCCCGGAGCTGTTTCGCGCCATGAAAAACGTGGATATTATTGTACTGCCTGCGGCCTTTACTGAAACCACGGGCAAAATGCACTGGGAAATTCTGGTGCGGGCACGCGCGATTGAAAATCTGGCCTATGTTATCGCCTCTGCCCAGGGCGGATATCACGTCAATGGCCGCGAGACGCACGGCAACAGCATGATCATCGGCCCTTGGGGACGCATACTGGACAGACTGCCACGCGGCTCAGGCGTGGTGATGGCTGAGATAAATCCGTCCTATCAGGCAAGCCTGCGCGCAGGCCTGCCCGCGCTGGAACATCGTAAAATCAGTTGCTAGAAGTCAGTTGCTAGACGCTAGTAGTTAGTTGCCAGTTGGTCTTGTCGCTGCGCGATTTTCATTCAAGAACACGAGTGCTTCACAACATGTTTTGCGGGAATTCCCTTGCGGAAGCAATTAATGACTGGTGACTAGCGGCTAATTATCTGTTTTTGCTTTAACTATAAACTTACGTCTAACGACTCATAACTGAATTCAAACATGACCCCAATCACCTCTTCTGACTCGCTATTTACCACGGCACAAAAAATCCTGCTGGGGCCCAATCTGATCGAAACGCGCCAGATCGAGCAGGTGTTCAACAGCATGCTGGCACATCGCCTCGATTATGCCGATTTGTATTTTCAGTACAGTCGTGCCGAGAGTTGGTCGCTGGAAGAAGGTATCGTCAAATCCGGCAGCTTCAGTATCGATCAGGGGGTCGGCGTGCGCGCGGTCAGTGGCGAGAAGACCGCGTTTGCCTATTCCGACGATATCAGTCTGAACGCACTGCAAAGCGCGGCCAGCGCCACCCGTGCCATTGCCAGTGCCGGGGGCACGCAGACCGTACCGATGCTGCATCACGGTTCGCGGCGCGATATTTATCTGCCGGATGATCCGATTGCCAGCCTGAAGGATGCCGACAAGGTCGCCATGCTGGAACGCATCGAAGGTTATGCGCGCGCGCTGGATCCGCGTGTGGTGCAGGTCATGGCGGGACTCGCCGGCGAATACGAAGTGGTGATGGTGGCACGCAATGACGGCCTGATGAACGCCGATATCCGTCCGCTGGTGCGGCTGTCGCTCACGGTCATCATCGAAAGCAACGGGAAACGCGAGCAGGGTTCTGCGGGCGGGGGTGGGCGTTTCGATTACGCTTACTTCGACGATGCGATGCTGCGTCGCTATGCGGCACAAGCGGTGCATCAGGCGGTGGTCAATCTGGATGCGAAACCTGCACCGGCGGGCAACATGACTGTCGTGCTGGGCAACGGCTGGCCGGGCATTTTGTTGCATGAAGCCATCGGACACGGACTGGAAGGCGATTTCAACCGCAAGGGCAGTTCGGCATTCTCCGGTCGCATCGGCGAACGTGTCGCTTCTGAGGGCGTGACGGTGGTGGATGACGGCACGCTGGCTGACCGGCGCGGTTCGTTGCAGATGGACGATGAGGGTAACCACACGCAGTGCACTACGCTGATCGAAAACGGCATTCTCAAGGGTTATTTGCAGGACACGCTCAATGCCAGACTGATGGGGATGCCGGTGACCGGCAATGCCAGGCGCGAGTCTTACGCACACATCCCGCTGCCGCGTATGACCAACACCTATATGCTGGGTGGTGACAAGGATCCTGCGGAGATCATCGCTTCGGTAAAGCATGGTTTATACGCGGTGAATTTCGCCGGCGGTCAGGTGGATATCACCAGCGGCAAATTCGTGTTCTCCACCGCTGAGGCCTACATGATAGAAGACGGCAAAATCACCTACCCGGTGAAGGGTGCGACGCTGATCGGCAACGGCCCGGATGTGCTGACGCGCATCTCTATGATAGGCAACGACATGGCGCTCGATTCAGGCGTCGGCACCTGTGGCAAGGAAGGCCAGAGCGTGCCGGTAGGCGTCGGCCAGCCTACGGTCAGAATAGACGGCCTGACGGTGGGCGGAACAGCTTAACCAAGCATTTGTTTTTATAAATTCATTATTTCGGAGTAGATTTCCATGATTGCACCCGTTCCCCTGAGAGACCTTCCCCAGACCCATATTTTCCGCAAAGGCGATGTCTTCGTGCTGTTCGGTGAATTGTTTGGACGCGGTTACGCCAACGGCCTGATCAACGAGGCGCGCAAGGCAGGCATGACCATCATCGGCATCACCGTGGGCCGACGCGACGATAATAATGCGCTACGCGCGCTGACCGACGAGGAGCTGGCGATAGCCGAAGAAAACCTCGGCGGGCGCATCATCAATGTACCGCTGATGGCCGGATTCGACCTGGATGCGCCTGTCGGCGAGCCTACCCCGACCGATTTGCTGGGCGGCATGACACTGAAAAGCTGGCAGGAAGACAAGCTGGACTGGGCGCACATCGAAAAATGCCGCGAGGTGGGCGTCGCGCGCTTCAGAAATTCAGTCGCAAGGGTAATGAGTGAACTGGATGGTCTGATCCCGGATGGCGCCAACGCCTTCTTCGCCCACACCATGGCGGGCGGGATACCCAAGGTAAAAGTGTTTCTGGCTATCGCCAATCGCATCTACAAGGGGCGTGGCGAGCGGTTTATGTCCTCGCGCGCACTGCTGGACAGCGATCTGGGCAAATTGATCCTGATGAATTTCGACGAAGTCACCGCCAATACCTTCCAGTATCTGATTGAAGGCAGCGCGGCGATTCGCGCAAGGCTGGAAAAATCCGGCGGCCAGGTACGCTACACCGCTTACGGTTACCACGGCACAGAAATTCTGATCGACGGCCGTTACCAGTGGCAAACCTATACCAACTATACGCAAGGAAAAGCCAAGATGCGCCTGGAACAGGTGGCCGAAGCCGCCTGGGCTCAGGGTATCAAGGCCATGGTTTACAACTGTCCGGAGATACGCACCAATTCGTCAGACATCTTTGTCGGCGTCGAGCTTTCGCTGTTTCCACTGCTCACGGCGCTCAGAAAGGAGCAGGGCGGCGACTGGGCCGAAGCGCAATGGCAAGCCTGTCGTCCCTTGTTGCAGGAAGGTGTCACGCTCGAAGCACTGTTGCAGAAGATAGAAACTTATAACACCAGCGAGGTGATGGCAGGCTTCCGCGATTTTTCCGCCTGGCCTATGGATAATTCGGAAGCACTGGCTGACCGGATGATAGGCACTTCGGAAGAAATTACCCAGATGCACCATGACCGCAAGGAACTGGTTGTCGGTCATCTGAGTACGCTGGTACTGGAAGGAACCGGGCCGCTGATGTTCCTGGAAACCTCCAGCCCGGCGGGACCCGTGCTCTGGCTGAACCATGACATCATTGCCAAGCAGCTCAATCTGATGCACGCGCAGTAAGCGGGTCAACTCATCAGACAGAACAGGCCATTCCCCGCGGGAATGGCCTGTGTGCATTTTTACGGGTATTTTCCCCGACGGTAAATGCCGCTGTAACAGGGCCGCTGCTCGCTTAAAGCAGCGGAACGATCATCAGTGCAACAATATTGATGATTTTAATCAACGGGTTGATCGCTGGCCCCGCAGTGTCTTTGTAAGGATCGCCTACCGTGTCGCCGGTTACGGCGGCTTTGTGCGCTTCAGAGCCTTTGCCGCCGTAGTTGCCTTCCTCTATGTATTTCTTGGCGTTATCCCACGCGCCGCCGCCTGTCGTCATGGAAATGGCCACGAAGATGCCGGTGATGATGGTGCCGACCAGCACACCGCCCAGCGCCTGTGCACCCAGCGTCAGGCCGACGATCACCGGAATGGCAACGGGTAACAGGGAGGGGACGATCATTTCCTTGATGGCGGCTTTAGTCAGCATGTCCACACAAGTGCCGTATTCCGGTTTGCCGGTGCCTTCCATGATGCCGGGAATTTCCTTGAACTGACGGCGCACTTCCACGACGACGGAACCTGCCGCGCGTCCGACCGCTTCCATGCCCATCGCGGCGAACAGATAGGGAACCATGCCACCAATGAACAGGCCGACGATCACCATGTGATTGGACAAATCGAACAGTACAGGCGCATTCAGGTGCGCTTCCAGCGCGTGGGTGTAGTCGGCGAACAACACCAGCGCGGCCAGGCCCGCTGAGCCGATGGCATAGCCCTTGGTGACGGCCTTGGTGGTATTGCCCACGGCATCCAGCGCATCGGTGATGACACGCACGTCATCCGGTAATTTGGACATCTCGGCGATGCCGCCCGCGTTGTCGGTAATCGGACCGTAGGCGTCCAGTGCCACGATGATGCCGGTCATCGACAGCATCGCGGTGGCGGCGATGGCGATGCCATACAGGCCGGCCATGGAATACGCACCCATGATGGCTAGACAGACTGCGAGCACCGGGGCGGCGGTGGAACGCATCGATACGCCCAGTCCGGCAATGATGTTGGTGCCGTGTCCGGTGGTGGATGCCTGGGCGATGTGGCGCACCGGCGCATATTCAGTGGCGGTGTAGTATTCGGTGATCCACACCAGTGCGGCGGTTAGCAACAGGCCGATGACCGTGGAGCCGTACAGCGCGGCAACAGAATATACGCCGTTATCGCCCATGATCCAGGAAGTGAGCGGGTAAAAGGCGATCAGTGCCAGCACGGCGGAAACCGTCAGGCCGCGATACAGTGCGTTCATGATCTTGCCGCCTGCCCTGGCCTTGACGAAGTAGGTGCCGATAATGGACGCGATGATGGAGAAGCCGCCCAGTACCAGCGGATAAATCACGGCGTTTTCACCGGCATTGGCCATCAGCAAACCGCCCAGCATCATGGTGGCAATGATGGTGACGGCATAGGTCTCAAACAAGTCCGCCGCCATGCCGGCACAGTCGCCGACATTATCCCCGACGTTGTCGGCAATCACCGCAGGATTGCGTGGATCATCTTCAGGTATGCCCGCTTCGACTTTGCCGACCAGATCCGCGCCGACATCCGCGCCCTTGGTAAAAATACCGCCGCCCAACCGGGCGAAGATGGAAATCAGCGACCCACCAAAGCCCAAGCCTACCAGCGCGTGGGTCGCTTCAGACTGGGTTGAGCCGGAATTGATCAGGAAGGCGTAATAGCCCGCCACACCCAGCAGTCCCAGGCCCACGACCAGCATGCCGGTGATGGCCCCCCCCTTGAAGGAGACATCCAGTGCTGCATTCAAACTTTCCTTGGCGGCTTCGGCGGTGCGGATATTGGCGCGTACCGACACATTCATGCCGATGAACCCTGCCGCGCCGGAGAGCAGTGCCCCTATCGCGAATCCGACGGCAGTCTGCCAGCCCAGGGCTGCGAAGATGATGACAAACAGGATGACGCCTACGACGGAAATGGTGAGGTATTGTCGGCTCAGGTAGGCGGAAGCGCCTTCCTGTATGGCAGCGGCGATGCTGCGCATTTGCTCGCTGCCGGTCGGTTTGGCCAATATCCATTTAATTGAGAATACGCCATACAAGATTGCAACTACGGCGCACAACAGTGCAAAGACTAGACCATCTGACATGATTTTCTCTCCCTGAGTTGAACTGCTAATAACAGCTTCTGCCCGGCCAGTATTTTCTGACTGAGGTGATAATAGCAGCATCCGGGTCTGAATTACGCATGACGATAACGCGATGAAGTAAAACTCACTTTTGATTCACATCAGTCATGCCGCCCTAACATCTGATCCCCGTTGTTCCGGAGAAATTGTCAGCAGAAATAACAGGTCGGTTGAGTCGGCCGGGAACTGTTTATTTAAGCGGATCAGCTTTGTTCGTCGTGTAGCTCAGGTGGATTTTCTCAGGAGTGCAACGTGACCGTGAACAGTTGCTACCCGGTTAACACGGCCAACCCGGCTGCGGCGACGAGTCCGTCTTCAAATGAGCGCACGCCACTGATACCCAGACCGCCGACGACGACGCCGTCCAGGCGGAGCGGTACGCCACCTTCGGCGGGAATAACGCTGGGCAAGGCCAGATGTATCAGTCGCCCGCTCAATACGGCATCCTCGGAAGTCTTGGTGGCACGCTGGAAGGCGATGGCCGCATAAGCCTTAGCGATGGCCGTTTCCACGCTGCCAAACTGAGTGTCGTGGCTGCGTTGAAGATAAAGCAGGTGCCCGCCATCGTCCACGACCGCGATGACCACACGCCAGCCATTGCGCTGCGCCTCGGTTTCTGCCGCTGCTGCGATGCGTTTAGCGTCAATCAGGGTGAGAACCGGTTTGCTGTTCATGCCGTCAGTGCTGCCAAGACCCGGTCACCTATCTCGTTCACACTGCCTACGCCAGAAATTTTCACGGACTTGGGCGCGTTGGCGTCTGCCGATTTAGCCCAGTCCTTGTAGTATTCGACCAGCGGCTGGGTTTGTTCGTGATAAACGCTGAGGCGCTTGATAACGGTTTCTTCCACATCGTCGGGGCGCTGTATCAGGTCCTCGCCCGTCACGTCGTCCTTGCCTGCCACCTTGGGTGGATTGAATACGGTGTGATAGGTCCGGCCGGAAGCCGGATGTACGCGTCGACCGCTCATGCGTTTGATGATTTCGCTATCTGCAACGTCAATTTCCAGCACGTAATCGATAGCGATGCCTGCGTCCTTCATTGCCTGTGCTTGTGGAATGGTGCGGGGAAAACCATCAAACAGGAAACCGCCGGCACAGTCTGCGTCTTTGATGCGCTCTTTTACCAGGTTGATGATGATGTCGTCGGATATCAGGTTGCCCGCATCAATTACCGATTTGGCTGCCAGACCCAGCGGGGTGCCCGCCTTGATTGCTGCGCGCAGCATGTCGCCGGTGGAGATTTGCGGAATGTTGAATTTTTCGTGGATGTAATTGGCTTGCGTTCCTTTGCCTGCGCCCGGTCCGCCCAGTAATATGATTTTCATGATTAATCCTTTTTAGGTAAGTAGTGCGTGGTGAATGGAAAGTGGTCAGTGCGACTTACAATTTACGACGCACCACTAACAGATTTTCAAATACTGCTCTTGCTGTTTGTAAATCCTGCTCGGTGTCTACGCCGCCAGGCGGTGCGCTGTCGGCAATGACCACACCGATTTTGTAGCCATGATACAACGCGCGCAATTGTTCCAGCGCCTCAAATTGCTCAATGGCCGCTGGCGACAGTTGCCCGTAAGCGCGCAGGAAGCTGGCACGATAGGCATAAATGCCAATGTGGCGCAGTACCGGCAGTCCGGCCGGGAAATTTTCATTCGCAGCGTAGGCATCGCGCGGGTAGGGAATCGGGGCGCGGCTGAAATACAGCGCATGGCCTTGCTTGTCCAGCACGGTTTTGACGATATTGGGATTGCGCATCGACGCTTCATCGTGAATCGCGTGGCAGGCAGTGGCAATCGCACATTCGGGATGATCGTGCAGATGCTGAGCCACGGCGCGGATCAGTGCCGGCGGTATCAGCGGTTCGTCTCCCTGCACGTTGACCACGATGGTGTCATCCGGCCATTCTTGCCGTTCCACCACCTCGGCGATACGATCGGTGCCACTGACATGGCTGTCGCGTGTCAGGCAGGCTTTGAAACCATGCTCATGGACGACGTTGGCAATCGCATGATGATCGGTGGCAATCCAGATTTGCTGTGCGCCGCTGCTGGCCGCCTGTTCGGCAACACGGACAACCATGGGCTTGCCTGCGATGTGCAGCAGGGGTTTTCCGGGTAAGCGGGTGGAAGCGTGCCGTGCCGGGATGACGACGTTAAACGCGACCATCAGAGTTTTTCGGCTTCCTCGGCGGTCAGTTTGCGCGCCTCGTCGGCCAGCATCACCGGGATGTCATCGGCAATTTTAAAGGCCAGACGGTCTGCACGGCAGATCAATTCCTGCTCGGCTTTGTGATAAATCAGCGGGGATTTGCATAATGGGCAAACGAGAATATCAAGCAGTTTTGCATCCATGAGTGGCAATCTTTCGCAGTAGGTGGGTAATCAGGGCCGGGTCAATTTGAGCATCTACGCGCAGAACCCAGAATTTTTCATCAGCATAGGCGGCGCATTTTACCGCATCTTTTTCGGTAAGGAGTAGTGCATCGCAATCGTTGAACAGCAAATCTTCAGCAGAGTAGGGGTGATGATCGGGAAATGCATGCGTGCTCACCGTCAGCCCCAGCGACTTGAGATGATTGAAAAAGCGCTGCGGATGACCGATGCCAGCCACTGCATGCAGACGCAATCCATGAAAATCACCGGCCCGGGCAAGTTTTCCGGGGTCTAGCAGATTGTGGAAAACGGCCCCGGATAACTGCATTGCGTGTTCACCGGAATCGGCATGGCCGCCATTTACCACTACCGCATCCACTGTTTTCAGGCGCGACAGCGGTTCGCGCAGGGGGCCGGCGGGAAGCAGATGACCATTGCCGACGCGGCGCACGCCGTCAATGACGGCGATTTCCATATCGCGTTGCAAGCGGTAATGCTGCAAGCCGTCATCACACAGCACGACATCGCATTGCGGATGCGCCTGCAGCGCCAGCCTGGCCGTGGCGACGCGATCTCTGCCTACCCACACCGGACACAGGGCGCGACGCGCCATGAGCAGGGGTTCGTCGCCGACCTGTTGCGCGCTACTGTTCAGGCTTACGGCTTGCTGCTGCGAATGACCACCGTAACCGCGACTGACAATGACGGGATGATGGCCGTGCTTGACCAGTTGCTGGGCAAGCGCGAGGGTGAGGGGGGTCTTGCCGGTGCCGCCTACGCTGATGTTGCCGATTACGATGACAGGAACCGGTAATTGGTAACTGCTCAGGATATGCATGCGGTACAGCGCGCGGCGCAAGGCAGCCAGCGCGCCAAACAGCCAGCTTGCCGGCAGCAGGATCAGGTGCAGAGGGCTGTTGCGGTACCAGTAAGCTTCAAGTCCGGCCATGAAAATCCCTAAAAACCGTTGTCCGCAGATAAGGAGGTGTTCAGTTCGCTTCGTTCTGCGTGGTAAAAGTGATGCGTCCGTAGCCCGCCTGTCGGGCGGCTTCCATCACGTTGATGACGGCTTGATGTGGTGTCTTGGCATCGGCATTGATGACGATGGTCGGGTCAGCTTGCTTGCCGGCCGCAGATTTTAATGAGTCAGCCAAAGCGGCTATGCCGGTAAAATTCACCGTTGCATTGTTGATGGCATAGTGTTCGGAGGCATCTACGGCAACATTGATGGGCTGTACTTGTTCGGTGCTGGCTGCTCCGCCCGCTTGCGGCAAATTGATCTGTAATTCGGAAAATTTTGCATAGCTGGTGGTGACCATCAGGAAAATCAGGATGACCAGCAGCACATCTATCATCGCAATCAGGTTGATTTCCGGTTCTTCACGTATGCGTCCGCGCTGAAAGTTCATCGCTGCTTAACCCTTGCGTTGACCATGCACGATTTCAACCAGTTTGATCGCCTGTTGCTCCATTTCTATCGTCAGGCTATCCACTTTTGCGCGGAAATGGCGGTAAAAAATCATGCTGGGAATCGCTACAATCAGGCCAAAAGCGGTGTTGTACAAGGCCACGGAAATCCCGTGAGCCAGGATGGCCGGGCTGCTGCCCGCCCCGGCCTGTGCGCCGAAAATTTCTATCATGCCGACGAGTGTGCCAAACAGACCCAGCAGGGGGCTGATGGAGGCAATCGTGCCCAGCGTGGTGAGAAAGCGTTCCAGGTCATGGGTAGTCGCGCGCCCGGCCTCTTCGATGGACTCCTTCATGATTTCCGGGGGGCTTTTGATATTTTTCAGACCGGCGGCGAAGATGCAGCCCAAGGGAGAATGTTTGGTCAGTTTGCTCAACATGCCCTCACTGACTCCGCGTTGCTTGAGTTCCTTTATGACTTCATCCAGCAAAGAGGGCGGTGAAATCCGACTGCCACGCAGATACAAGAGTCTTTCTGTAATCAGGCCAACGGCGATGATGGACGCAAAAATCAAAAACCAAATCGGCCAGCCAGCCGCTTCTACGATTGCAAACACGCGGATTCTCCAAATATGCTTAAATAATGAAACCTTAAATCATTACGCCTGATTTGTTTACGGCGAGTGATTTGTTTGAAAGTTTCGAGTTCGCAACTGTAGCGCGTCACGTTGAGTTGAGCAAGATTTCTCATATTCTTCTTCAACAACATTGGGCTAATCCCTCGTTATAAAAGAGTATTTTTATTTACCCACAAAATCTGTGGATAACTTTGTGGGTAAAGTCGTGTAGCAAGCCTTTAGTGCGGTGAAGTAAAAGGGTTTTTCTTGTGTTGCCTGTTTTTTGTCATGAATAAATATCTATTTAAAACAATAGGTTATCGTAAGTGTGATGATTTTGTTACGGTTAGTGTGCCGCAAAGCGGCATGTTGTCTGGCTTTGTGAATAATCTTGGATTGTCAATATGTTTTCTGCACTATTTATTGAAGATAAGCAGCGCGTACTGCGCGTGGCAGAACTCGCGCGTGCAATCAATCAGTTACTGGAAAGCAATGTCCCCTTGCTGTGGGTGCGCGGTGAAATTTGCAACCTGGTGAAGGCGGCTTCGGGTCACTGGTATTTCGCACTCAAGGATGAGCAGGCACAAGTACGTTGTGTGATGTTTCGGCACAAGAATCAGCTGCTGGATGAAGTCATTAGTAACGGCTTACAGGTCGAAGTGCTGGCCGTAGCCAGCCTGTACGAAGCGCGTGGTGATTTTCAGCTGACAGTCGAGCAGATGCGCCCGGCGGGATTGGGCGTGCTGTATGAACAATTCGCTCAGCTTAAACAAAAGCTGGAACAGGAGGGCCTGTTTGCTGCCGAGCGCAAGCGTGCCTTGCCTGTCTTTCCCAGGCGTATCGGCATCATTACTTCCCCCCAGGCGGCCGCTTTGCGCGATGTACTGGTTACCCTGAGGGCGCGCCTGCCCGGTGTGCCGGTGGTGGTGTATCCCGTGCCGGTACAGGGGGCGGGAAGCGCGGAGAAGATTGCGGCAGCCATCCGCACTGCCAACCAGCGTGCCGAATGCGAAGTGCTGATAGTCTGTCGCGGTGGCGGCAGTATTGAAGATCTGTGGGCTTTTAATGAGGAAGCGGTGGCGCGCGCCATAGCAGCCAGCCTGATACCGATCATCAGCGGTGTGGGCCATGAGACGGATTTTACCATTGCCGATTTTGTCGCCGATGAACGTGCCCCCACCCCTACTGCCGCCGCGCAGCGTGTCGTGCCGGACAGGCGTGCCTTGTTACAAGGTTTGCGTGACACGGCGCAGCATCTGCTGCGCGCGCAGCGCAACCGCTTGCAAAACTCCATGCAGGCGCTGGATTATTTGCAGCGTCGTCTGATTCATCCCGCACAACAGTTGCAACGCCAGAGTGTGCTGCTGGGGCAGTTGCAACAACGCTTGCAGCGCAGCCATGCCCATTCCCGGCAACAGCAGCAGTGGCGCTGTCAGTCATTGGCACTACGCCTGCGCGGCGCGGGCAGTGACTTTGAGCGCTTGCTGGATAAGCAGGCTCACCTGTCGGAACGGTTGGCAAATGCGATGCGCAGCTTGCAGATGCGGCGTTTGTCGCGTCTGGATAATGTCGCGCAGCAGCTGGTTTTACTCGACCCGCAACAGGTGTTGGCGCGTGGTTACAGTCTGGTGCAGGATGAGAAGGGTAATCTGGTATCGGATGCGCGCGAATTGCTGGCTGGAGAAGAACTGCGTATCACTTTTGCGCATGGCTGGGCGCGGACTGAAGTTAAACAGCAGGGCGGTGATGAGGGCGTGTGACGGGCTGGCAACGCTGCTTTCAATATCAGAGTTACATGGATAATATTATCGGGTACAGTACGAAGCAATATTCTGATTGGCTGGACGGATGATTTGCGTCGCTGCGGGCATCTGTAAGCGCCACACACATTTAGCGGTAAGGAGTTCGAATGAAACTGAGTTTATGGCCCACCCCTTTTTATTATGCATTTGCGGAAGATCTGGAAGCGTTCGACAGCGAACCTTGTCTGGTTATCTCCAATGATAATCAAGAGGTGTTCGGGGATTTGACTCGTTTCTCTCCCGAGGAAGGCATCTTTGAAATTTTGCCCTTCAAGGGCGTGGTTGCCAGGCCGACAGCCGAGTCGATTACTTATTTGCGCCTATTGCACCCGGTGCATCTGGTCAAAAAAACCGAATTTCTTAATCAGCCTACCGAAGAACTTTTTAGCCCTTCCGAGAAGCAGAGCTGTTCCATTCTGTTTAGTAACGACAAACGACTGGATGGAGAAACGGTCGGTTTCGCGATTGATAAAACCGGACTCTATCTATATCTGGTTCATACCGCCGACTCGGTTATTCGCTGTTTTATTCCCGCGCAATCAATCAAACAGTACCAGATCGGTAAAAAGATCGGCCAGATGCTGGTCGATGAAAAAATCGCCACCCATCAGGAAATCACTTCCGGTCTAGAGAAGCAGGAACAATTGCGCAATCAGAAACTGGGCGAATACCTGACCAGTGAGCAGATCGTCACCTCGGAGCAACTGGTGAAGGCGCTTGATCGCCAGCACGGGACGGTCATGAGGCTAGGGGATGTGCTGGTGCATGAGAAGTTGATTACACCGGAAATTCTGCAACAGGCACTGGATAAGCAGCAGACGGATAAAAAACTGGCGCTCGGGGAAATTCTGATCAACATGGGCGTGGTTAATGCGGAAGTCGTCCAGAGCATGCTGGCCAAGAAGCTGGGCATTCCCTTTGTGAACGTCAGAAAATTCTACATCGATCCCAAGACCTTCCATCTGGTGCCTATCAGATTCATCAATAAATATACGATATTGCCCCTCTATCACACGGATCACACGCTGGTGGTCGCGATGGAAAATCCACTGATCTGGAAGCCATTGAACGAATTGCGTGTGATCACCAATCTCACCGTCGTGCCCGTTCTGGCCGCGCGTGAAGATATTCTTGCCGCCATCAAAGAGTGGCAGCAGACTGATGAAAAAAGGCTGAAAATTGATGAGCTTGCCATAGGCATGACTATCGATATCAATACCGATGAGGAGCCGAGAGAAGAAGGCATCGCCGAGACTGACAACACGCTGGTCGGTCTGGTCAACAAGATGATACTTGATGCTCACCATCAGGGTGCATCGGATATTCATATCGAGACGTATCCGGGGAAGCGCAATACGATAGTCCGCTTTCGCAAGGATGGCGTAATCAGCAAATATTTTGAATTTCCACCCAGCTTCAAGAGTGCGCTGGTTTCCAGAATAAAGATCATGGCTAAACTGGATATTTCTGAGAGGCGCAGGCCGCAGGACGGAAAAATATCACTCAAACTCAGCGTCGACGATCAGCTGGAGCTGCGTGTTGCGACGGTTCCGACGGCCAATGGCCTGGAAGACATTGTGATGCGCGTGCTGGCGGGCGCGAAGCCTATGCCGCTGGCAAATATAGGTTTGCCGGAGGATGTGCTGGAGCGTATCAAGGTGCTGGCGGAGAAGCCTTACGGGCTTTTCCTGATTTGCGGGCCGACCGGTTCGGGTAAAACGACGACATTGCACTCGGTGCTTGGATTTATCAATAAACCGGACTGCAAAATATGGACGGCCGAGGATCCTATCGAAATCACTCAGGAAGGGCTGCGTCAGGTACAGGTCAATCCGCAGATAGGCTGGACGTTTGCAACGGCCATGCGCAGTTTCTTGCGCGCTGATCCGGATGTCATCATGGTGGGTGAGATGCGCGATGTTGAGACGACCAAAATTGCCATTCAGGCCTCGCTGACCGGACACATGGTGTTTTCAACGTTGCATACCAACAGCGCGGCGGAAAGCATGGTCAGACTGCTGGATCTGGGTATGGACCCATTCAACTTTTCTGACGCGTTAGTCGGTATTCTGGCGCAGCGTCTGGCCAGACGCTACTGTTCTTCCTGCAAGGAAGTTTACACGGCGACAAATGAAGAAATGCAGGAATTGCTTGAGGAATATTGCTCAGGTACCCCCCTCGAGCCTGCCGAGGTATTTAAGCGCTGGCAAAAAACCTATGCCAATGAATCGGGTGAGTTTTCACTTTATACCGCCGTTGGCTGTACTCAATGCGGCGGGCTGGGCTACAAAGGCAGGGTAGGGTTATATGAATTCCTGGAAGCGACGCTGCCGATCAAGAAAATGATACAGCATCAGGCGACGGTTGAAGAGCTGCAATCGGCTGCCATACTTCAGGGTATGCGCACGCTGAAACAGGCTGGGATCGAGCTAGTTCTGCAAGGACAGGCCAATATTTTCCAGATCAGGGCGGTCTGCAATTAACCAGAAAAACAGTTGTCCCTGTGCGGACGGTTTGTTTTTTTAGCAGAAATTTGGAGCATATGTGCAGGACACGTTAAAATCCGCGCCCGCACACCCTAATTTCTTCGGCTTTATGCCAGGAATGATTTCATGAAATTTTGTCTGGCTTGTCAAAACCCTTTTGCCGGGAATGCGTGGGAATGCCCCGCTTGCGGCAATATTCCCCTTGAACGTGGCGGTTTCATGGCATTTGCACCCGCGCTGGCGGCGCAGAACGACGGCTTCAATCCCGAATTGTTTGAGCGCTATGCGGCGGTGGAGGCCGGGCATTTCTGGTTCGTCGGGCGCAATGCCATCTTGCGCGATTGTCTGTTGCGGTATTTTGCGAATGCAAAAAATATCCTCGAAATCGGCTGTGGAACCGGCTTCGTGCTGGCCGGCACGCGACTGACCTTTCCTGTTGCACAACTCTCCGGCAGCGATATTTTTACCGAGGGACTGAGTTACGCCAAGCAGCGTGTGCCGGGCGCCTTCCTGTTTCAGATGGATGCCTGCCATATTCCCTATCAGGACGAGTTCGACCTGATCGGCAGTTTCGATGTGCTGGAACACATCGACGACGACAGGGGCGCGCTGGGACAGATGTATCAAGCCTGTCAGCCGGGCGGCGGACTGGTCATCACCGTGCCGCAACATCGCTGGTTGTGGAGCAGTACCGACGACTATGCGCATCATAAACGCCGTTATACACGCGCCGAATTACGGGACAAGGTTGAACGCGCCGGATTCAGGATCGAATATGTAGGCTCTTTTGTCTCGCTGCTGCTGCCGGTGATGCTGGCTTCGCGTCTGTTGCAGAAATCCGCTGATGCCTCCGATCAGATGGATGCAGGATTCAAGATAGGGCGCCTGGCCAATAGTGTACTGGGCGGGGTGATGAAAGTGGAACGCTGGTTGATTGCACGCGGTATTTCTTTCCCCTTGGGGGGGTCGTTATTGCTGGTAGCAAGGAAGATAGTATGATGAGTCCTGTTTCCAACAAACAATTTTGGTGGTTGCTCATCGTCGTGGCGGCAATCTGGTTCGCCAATCTCGAATATCGCACCCTGATCAAACCGGACGAAGGGCGTTATGCCGAGATCCCGCGCGAAATGGTGGTCAGCGGCGATTGGGTCACGCCGCGTCTGAATGATCTCAAGTATTTCGAGAAGCCGCCGCTGCAATACTGGGCGACCGCGACCGCCTATACGGTGTTCGGCGAGCATCAATGGACGACGCGGCTGTGGGTCGGGCTGACAGGCTTTGCGGGTCTGATACTGGTGTGGCTGGTCGGTTTGCGCTTGTTCGGGCGGGAAGCGGCGGGCTATGCCGCGCTGTTGCTGAGCAGCAGCCTGTTGTATGTGCTGATGAGCCATATCAACACGCTGGATATGGGGGTGACCTTTTTTATTTCGCTGGGGCTGTTCGCATTGTTGCTGGGGCAAAGCGAGACGAATGTAAAAAAACAGCGTAACTGGATGTGGCTGGCATGGGCCGGGATGGCGCTGGCGGTGCTCTCCAAGGGATTGATGGGCATCATTCTGCCCGGAGCCGCCGTGTTTGTGTATTGTCTGGTGCAGCGCGATTTCAGTGTGCTCAAGCGCATGCACTGGCTGTCCGGCATGGCAATTTTCCTGCTGATTACGGCACCGTGGTTTTATCTGGTGATGCAAGCCAACCCCGAGTTTTTCGACCGCTTCTTCATCTACGAGCATTACACGCGCTTCACCACCAAGGATTTGGGACGCTATCAGCCCTGGTATTACTTCGTTCCGATTCTGCTGGCGGGAGCGCTGCCCTGGACGGTGCTGATGTTCGATGCCATGTTACGCAGCGCATTCGGCAAGGGCTCGCCTCGCAGTGCGGGTACCGGCAAGCCGTTCAATGCGGAACGTTTTCTGTTGGTATGGGCCGTGTTTATCTACCTGTTTTTCACCCTCTCTGGCTCCAAGCTGCCTTCGTACTTGTTGCCGATGTTCCCCGCACTGGTGTTGCTGATGGGCAAACGCATCGCCGAGATGCGCGAGCGTGTCCTGTTCTGGCAAATCGCACCCGTCGTGCCCGTCGCGTTGCTGTGGCTGGTGCTGGCAATGAATGTGGGCCGCCTGGCTGACACGCCAAATCAAATTGCGCTGTATCCGAATTACAGCATCTGGCTGGTGGTGGCATCGCTGCTGATGCTGTTCGGATTGCTGTCGGGAATGGGGTTGCTGTGGCGCAAACACAAACTACTGGCCGTGCTGGTGCTCTCGCTGAGCGCATTGCTGTCCGCTCAGGTCGGGCTGTCCGGCTATAACACCGTGGCGCGTGAACGCTCTGCCAAACACATCGCCGAGGCGATACGCGCCGAAGTCAAGCCGGCGATTCCGTTTTATTCGGTGCTGACTTATGAGCAGACTCTGCCGTTCTATCTGCAGCGCACTTTCACACTGGTGCAGTATCAGGACGAAATGGGTTTTGGTATCCGGCAGGAGCCGGAGCGCTGGATTCCAACGCTGACAGAATTTGCCGGTGTATGGGCATCGCAGCCCGAAGCGCTGGCTATCATGCCGGTTCATGTTTATCCCATGCTTCAACAACTGGAATTGCCCATGAAAATCATCTTCGAAGATACCCAGCATATCGTGGTGAAGAAGCCATGAATCTGGTCAGTTTCAGTATGATATTGGCTGGCGTGATGCTCAATGCCGCTGCGCAGATTTTGATGAAGACCGGCACCAATTCGATCGGCTATTTCGATTTCAGTCTCGAAAATATCGTGCCTATAGGCTGGAAACTGGCGACCGAGCCGCACATCATCGGCGCGATGGTCTGCTACGTATTTGGTGTGGTGATCTGGATACTCGCGCTGTCGCGCGTGCAGGTCAGCATCGCCTATCCGCTGCTCTCGCTGGGCTATGTGGTGAACGCGGTGGCGGCCTGGTATCTATTCAACGAGTCTTTCAATCCATCCAAAGTGATCGGCATGGGCGTGATCATTCTGGGTGTGGTCATTATTTCGCGCGCATGATTTTGACTGTCATTCCGGCGCAGGCCGGAATCCAGCAAAACAATCATTCCGTATAGTGGACAATACTTTGTTGAACCGCTATGCGGTGCTTTTTCAATTGACTGGATTCCGGCCTGCGCCGGAATGACGGATTTGTAGCGTTATTAAAGGTGTTTAACATGACTGACTTTCTGCCTTTTTCCAAACCTACCATAGATGAAGCGACCATCGCCTCCGTGGCCGATACGCTGCGTTCCGGCTGGATTACCAGCGGGCCCAAGGTGGCCGAGTTCGAGAAACAACTTTCCGGCTATTTCGGCGGGCGCATTGTGCGCACCTTTAATTCCGGCACCTGCACCATGGAGATCGCGCTGCGCATTGCCGGTATCGGGGCAGGAGATGAGGTCATTACCACGCCGATCTCGTGGGTGGCGACGGCCAATGTAATCCTCGAAGTCGGCGCGACCCCGGTGTTCGCCGACATCGACCCGGTTACGCGCAACATCGATCTGGATAAACTGGAGGCAGCGATCACGCCGGCCACGCGCGCCATCATTCCGGTGTATCTGGCGGGCAAGCCGCTGGACATGGACAGGCTGTACGCAATCGCCGCCAAATACCGCTTGCGCGTGATCGAAGATGCCGCGCAGGCCATCGGTTCGACCTGGCAGGGCAAGCCTATCGGCAGCTTCGGTGATTTCGTCTCATTCAGTTTTCAGGCCAACAAAAACATTACTACCTCCGAAGGTGGCTGCCTGGTGCTGAACAACGCCGAAGAAGCTGCGCTTGCGGAGAAATACCGCCTGCAGGGTGTGTCGCGCAGCGGTTGGGACGGTATCGATGTGGATGTGCTGGGCGGCAAATACAACATGACCGACATCGCCGCCGCGATCGGCTTGGGGCAGTTCGCCAAACTGTCCGACATTACCGCGCACCGCCGCAAATTGGCGCAGCATTATTTCAAAATACTGGGCGCGGACTTTGAGGCGAAGACCGGTGCGCAACTGCCACCGGCAGATTTCGAGAGCGGAGGGGTGGCATCGGAGATGCCGGGTACACACCGGCCTACCCCTTGCGGGTGCACCAACTGGCACCTGTTCCAGATCGTGTTGCCGGAGCGTATCACCCGACCCGAATTCATGGAGCGGATGAAGGCGTTCAACATCGGCGTGGGTTTTCATTACGCGCCCATACATTTGTTCAAACTTTATCGCGAACGTGGCTTCCATGAGGGCATGTTCCCGATTGCCGAGCATGTCGGAAAACAGATCGTCTCCTTGCCGATGTTCTACGCGATGACCGAGGACGATGTCGAGCGCAGCTGTGCGGCGATGCGGGAAGTGCTGGGCTGATCGTATTCGGATACTTTCTAGGGAGGCGTCTATACATCATCCTAATCATTTGCTTGCTCCAGAGCAGGGTTTCTTTACACCAGAACTAACCTTGTGATGACCGCCATGCCAGGATCGCCGTTGCCATAATGCACGTTTGCCTTTTCAGTGCATGCCGCTTTCCAAGCCGGAGCCGAGTTAAAATCCATGCACCTGGTATTTGTGAACCCACTTTGATTTCCGATTCTCACTCACCGATGCGTCTCACCCATCTTGTTCAGCGCCTGCGCGAGCTGGGTGCGAAGCCGTGTCACGAGGACCGATTGCTGCGCGGGTGGTCGCAGGTCTGTTCGTACGACAGAAAAAATAGCCCGGCAGATAATTTTTTTCCGGCAGCGTTGCGTGATGAGCTGCCCGCCATCGAGACGGTGCTGGATGGGCTGGCTAAATTGCAGGGTGAATATCCGGCTGGTGAGGGCGTGGCAAGATTGCTGGTGGAACTGAATGACGGGCAGTTGGTGGAGAGCGTGCTGCTGCCGCGCGGGGGGTTATGCGTTTCGACGCAGGTGGGGTGTGCGGTCGGCTGCGTATTCTGCATGAGCGGTCGTAACGGTCTGGTGCGCCAGTTGGGCAGCGCCGAGATTGTCGCCCAGGTGGTGCTCGCGCGTAAACGCCGCGTCGTGAGCAAGGTGGTGTTCATGGGTATGGGTGAGCCGGCGCACAATCTGGACAACGTGCTGGATGCGATCGAGTTGCTCGGCACGATGGGCAACATCGGCCACAAGAATCTGGTGTTATCTACCGTAGGTGATTTGCGTGTGTTCGAGCGCCTGCCTCTGGGTAAAGTCAAACCTGCGCTGGCGCTATCCCTGCATACTACAGATGCTGCGTTGCGCGCCAGATTGCTGCCGCATGCGCCGGCTATCGCCATCGAAGAACTGGTGGAACGCGCAGAAAACTATGCGCGCGCAACGAATTATCCGGTTCAGTATCAGTGGACGTTGATCGAGGGCGTCAACGACAGCGATGCGGAACTCGATGGGATCGCAAGGCTGCTTGCCGGGAAGTATGCGGTGATGAATTTCATCCCCTTCAACGAAGTGGAAGGATTGGATTATCGCCGTCCTTCAGGCGAACGAACGGCGGCGATGGCGCATACCTTGCAGCGGCATGGCATCCTCGTCAAGATACGCGATTCGGCAGGGCAGGAGATCGAAGGTGCGTGCGGGCAGCTGCGCGCACGGGCAGAGAAAATTAAACCTGCCCGACAGCCATGACGATCCGCAAACCGGGCACGTCCCGATTTCGCTAATTTTGCACTGTACGGTAGAATGCCGACCCATGAATACCCTACAACTTTCCGTCATTATTCCGGTTTATAACGAGGAGCAAGGTTTGCAGACCCTGTTTGATCGTTTGTATCCGGCGCTGGACAAACTTAACGTCAGTTATGAGGTCGTTTTTATCAACGATGGCAGCCGTGACCGTTCGGCGGCGATATTGCGCGAACAGTTCCAGAAACGCCCCGATGAGACGCGAGTAATCCTGTTCAACGGTAATTTCGGTCAGCACATGGCGATCATGGCGGGTTTCGAGCAGTCGCGCGGGCAGCGCGTGGTGACGCTGGATGCGGACTTGCAGAATCCGCCGGAAGATATCGGTGTGTTGCTGGCAAAGATGGACGAGGGCTACGATTATGTCGGTTCGATACGCCGTCAGCGCAACGACAGTTGGTGGCGGCATGTCGCCTCCCGTGCCATGAACCATCTGCGCGAACGCATCACCCGCATCAAGATGACCGATCAGGGCTGCATGTTTCGGGCCTATGACCGGGGCATCATAGACGCAATCAACAGCTGCCATGAAGTGAATACCTTCATTCCGGCGCTGGCCTATAGTTTTGCGCGCAATCCGACCGAGGTGGTGGTGGGGCATGACGAGCGGCTGGCCGGGGAGTCCAAATATTCGCTGTACAGCCTGATACGTCTGAACTTCGATCTGATGACAGGTTTCTCTATCGTGCCGTTGCAGATATTTTCGATGGCAGGCATGGCGGTGTCGCTGTTTTCGGGTGTTTTTTTCGTGTTCCTCGTGGTGCGCCGTCTGATTATCGGACCGGAAGCGGAAGGGTTGTTCACGCTGTTCGCGCTGGTATTCTTCATGATAGGCATCACGCTGTTCGGTATCGGCCTGCTGGGCGAATATGTCGGGCGCATCTATCAACAAGTGCGCCACCGGCCGCGTTATCTGGTTGAGGCAGTATTGGAAAGCAGGAGTGAGGATTGAGGAACGAGGATCTTAATAACGGTGCAGCCGGTTTTCAACTTACGACTAAGGACTTACGACTAACGACTGCTGTTGTCTTCGCCTATCACAACGTAGGCGTGCGCTGTCTCTCCGTATTGCTGGCACAGGGTGTGGATGTGCAACTGGTGGTCACGCATCGCGATAATCCCAATGAAAACATCTGGTTCGAGAGTGTGGCCGCGCTGGCGGCGTTGCACGGTATCGCGGTGATTACGCCGGATAATCCCAATGACGTGGCAGTGGTCGAACAAATCCGCGCCTTGCAGCCGGACTTTTTCTTCTCCTTCTATTACCGTGAAATGCTCAAAGCGCCGTTGCTGGCGATTCCAAAACACGGTGCATTGAATATGCACGGCTCACTGTTGCCGAAATATCGTGGTCGTGTGCCGGTGAATTGGGCGATAATCCGCGGCGAGACAGAAACCGGCTCTACGCTGCATTACATGACCGAGAAACCGGATAATGGCGACATTGTCGCGCAACAGTCCGTGCCTATTTTGCCGAACGACACGGCCCTGCAGGTGTTCCAGAAGGTAACCGTGGCGGCGGAGATGGCGTTACACTCGGTACTCCCTGAATTGCTGGCGGGCAGAGTACAGGCGGTGAAGCAGGATTTGAGCAAGGGTGCCTATTTCGGCGGACGCAATGCAACTGATGGCGTGATCAACTGGCAGCAAAGCGCGCAGGAGATACATAATCTGGTGCGAGCCGTCGCGCCGCCTTATCCGGGGGCTGCAACCCGTTTGCTGGGCAAGCCTGTGCGCATCCTGCAAACTTTAGTAACTGGCTGCACTGTTTCCGGCGAACGACCTGCTTTTTATGTAAAAGAAGGCAAGGTTTATGCGATTTGCGGGCAAGGCGTGTTGCGGATTGTGCGTTTTGAGCTTGATGGCGCGGCAATGAGCGCGGAAGAATTCGCCGGGCAGTACGGCACTGAGCGATTTGAGTTTTCTATTTGAGTATTTTAAGGTTTTGTCATTCCCGCGAATGCGGGAATCCAGTTAAAAATACCTGCTGGATTCCGGGTCAAGCCCGGAACGACGTTTGAATTTAATTGTTAAGGAAGTGAAATGAAAAAAGTATTGATCCTCGGCGTGAACGGCTTCATCGGTCATCATTTGTCCAACCGTATTCTGGCGACGACTGATTGGGAAGTCTATGGAATGGATATGAGTTCGGAACGTATCAGCGACTTGATCGGTCATGAGCGTTTTCACTTCTTTGAGGGTGACATTACGATCAACAAGGAATGGGTTGAGTATCATGTCAAAAAGTGTGATGTGATCCTGCCGCTGGTGGCGATTGCGACACCTTCGACTTACGTCAAACAGCCGTTGCGTGTATTCGAGCTGGATTTCGAAGCCAATCTGCCTATCGTGCGTGCCGCTGTGAAGTACGGCAAGCATCTGGTGTTTCCTTCCACCTCCGAGGTGTACGGTATGTGCCACGACGAGGAATTCGATCCTGAAGAATCAGAACTGGTTTGCGGTCCGATCAACAAGCCTCGCTGGATTTATTCCTGTTCCAAGCAGCTGATGGATCGCGTGATCTGGGGCTACGGCATGGAAGGCCTGAATTTCACGCTGTTCCGTCCGTTCAACTGGATCGGTGCAGGTCTGGATTCCATCCATACACCCAAGGAAGGCAGTTCCCGCGTGGTGACGCAATTTCTCGGCCATATTGTGCGCGGTGAGAACATCAGTCTGGTGGATGGCGGTCATCAGAAACGTGCCTTTACCTATGTGGATGACGGCATTGCCGCGCTGATGAAAATCATAGCCAACAAGGACGGTATTGCGACGGGCAAGATTTACAATATTGGTAATCCAGTCAACAATTTCGCGATCCGTGATCTCGCCGAAATGATGCTGGCGCTGGCGAACGAATATCCGGAATACCGCGAATCAGCACAAAAGGTGAAAATTATCGAAACCACCGCTGCGGCCTACTATGGTAAGGGTTATCAGGACGTGCAGAACCGTGTGCCCAAAATCACCAATACTTGCGAAGAACTGGACTGGAAACCGACCATCAACATGGCGGATACCTTGCGTAACATCTTCGATGCGTATCGCGGCCAGGTTGGCGAAGCACGCAAGTTGATGGACTAAATGCAGGGGTCGGTAAAGAAAGGCCGTCAACGGGGCGGGGCGAACGAAGCGGGCGGTGAGGGCGAAAAAACGCTGAGCCGCCTCTTTAAGGATATCGAATCGCGCAGCCTCAAGCCTGGCGTCAAAAAACAGATTGCCCTCAAGGTCGATGTGGATACCTATCGCGGTACACGTGAAGGTGTGCCGCGTCTGGTTGAAATCTTGCAACGTTACAACGCGCAGGCAACTTTCTTTTTTACCCTGGGCCCGGATCACATGGGGCGCGCCATCAAGCGTGTGTTTCGTCCCGGCTATCTGAAAAAAGTATCGCGTATGTCGGTGGTTGAACACTACGGCATCAAGACCCTGCTGTATGGCACCTTGCTGCCCGCGCCCGATATCGGTAAGCGATGCGCCGACATCATGCGGGGCGTGCGCGATGCGGGCTTTGAGGTTGGCATACATTGCTTTGATCATATCCGCTGGCAGGATCATGTGGCCGACAAGGATGCCAAATGGACCGAGCGTGAACTGCAACGTGCTGTGGATCGTTACACCGAAATATTCGGTGAGGCACCCCATGCACATGCCGCCGCCGGTTGGCAGATGAATCGCCACGCGCTGCGCCTGATGCAACGCTCGGGTTTCGACTACAGTTCGGATACGCGCGGCACGCATCCCTTTATCCCTACCTGGCAGGCCGAGATCATCGCCTGTCCGCAATTGCCGACTACGCTGCCGACGCTGGATGAGCTGATCAATCGTGAGGGCATTACGCTGGATAATATCGCTGAACATGTGCTGCAGTTGACGGCCAGCGCACCGGCGTCAGGGCATGTTTATACCTTGCATGCCGAACTGGAAGGCGGCAAGTGGATGCCGGTTTTCGAACAGTTGTTGCAAGGCTGGCAGGCGCAAGGTTATGAACTGGTATCCTTGCAGCACTATTTGCAAGGATTTGAAACCCTGCCACGTCACGAAGTGGTATGGCGTGAACTCGACGGGCGTATCGGCAGCTTGGCGGTACAGGGTGAAAAGAGCTGATTCATAGCGGTAAAGACTTTGTGTGGTATGCCGATAACAGTTTGAAAGCGAGGGGAACCAATGCAAGATAACAAGGCGTTGAATGAATGGGTGTACAAGCTCAGCAAGAGCGAATTGCCTGTACTCAAGCATACCGCGCGTGATCTGGCGGCGCTGCGCGCAGACGATGAAAAGCTGACGGCGCATTCCATTGCGCACGCCATCAAGCACGATCCGCTCATGACGCTCAAGTTGCTGCGTTATTTGCAGAGCCATAAACACCGTGCGCAAACTACCGATGTGATCCAGGTTGAGCAGGCCTTGCTGATGCTTGGTATTGAGCCGTTCTTCAATCATGTTGCGCCGCAACCGTTGATTGAAGAGCTGCTCAAGGGCCATGCTGCGGCCCTTCCGCCGTTGCTGCGCATGATACATCGCGCGCATCGCGCCTCAGAATATGCCTATGACTGGGCGGTGTATCTGCACGACCTGCATTTCGAAGAGCTGCGCGTGGCCGCCTTGCTGCACAATCTCGCTGAGATACTGATGTGGTGCTTTGCACCGGATGCCATGCTTAAAATCCGTGATATCCAGAAGCATGACAAGGCATTGCGCAGTCATGCTGTCCAGGAGCAAGTGCTGGGCTTCTCCCTGACGGCGCTGCAAAAGGCGCTGGTTTTCCAGTGGGCGTTGCCGGAATTGTTGCATACCCTGGCAGATGAGCACGGTGGCAAACACCCGCGTGTGCGCATTGTCAATCTGGCGATCAATCTGGCGCGCCATTCCGCCAATGGCTGGGATGATGCAGCATTGCCGGATGACTACAAGGAACTGGGCGAATTGCTGCATCTTCCGACCGATCAGGCGATGATGATGGTAGTCGCGGATGCGGATCAAGTCTGCGACCTGAGTCGGCCTCACTGATTTTCTGATCGTCGCTCAGGGCGCTGCCGCGTCTTGAGCGTTCCGCGTGCCGCCTGAATGGTTTGTTTGTGCGCTACGGACTATGATTTTTTTGGCATTTTAATAAATGTGCGTTTCCGGAGTCTGTATCATGACTGAGCATGATGCCGGTTATGAGTCGCGCTGATTCATTCTGTTTCGGTCAGACAGGTTAAATGTCCACGCCATGTATCGGAGGGCAGCACAAATGAAACTCGGCACCAAGGTAACCGCCTTTTCCATCGTGATGACCGTGTCCATGATCGTTATCATCGTGGTCGTCAGCTTCCTGTCGTTCCGTCAGTTCACAATCTCGTCCGAGCGTGAGCATATCGCCTCGATTGCCGATATTGTCGGCATCAGTCTGAGTGAATCGATGCTGCATAATTCGGTAGAGAATCGCGACGACTTTCTCGGTCATCTCGCTACGGTTGAGGGCTTGCGTACGGCAAGGGTGGTTCGCGCCGACAGCGTCTCAAAACAGTTTGGCAAGGGGCTGAAGATTGAGCAGTTCAGCGACGCTATCGATGCGCGGGTGATGCGCGATGGCCAGCCTTATTATGAATTGATGGAAGAAAACGACGGCCTGGTTTTTCGCGGCACGCTGCCCTATGTGGCCACCCGTTCGGGGCATATTAATTGCCTGCAATGTCACAATGTGACTGAAGGGACGGTGCTGGGTACGATCACGATTTCGATGTCCATGAGCGAGATGTTGCGTAGCGCTTATGTGACGTCGGCTGTCATGGTGCTGGCGATCGTATTTTTCATGCTGGTGATGTTGTGGTTCTTCCGCCGCCTGGTCAAGCCGGTGATTACTACGGCGCAGGATGTGCAGGAAACGGTGGAACGTGCCATTCAAGGCGATTTTCATGCCAATATTGAACGCCGTACCGATGATGAGATCGGGCAGGTGGCGGTGGATTTGAACAGTCTGCTCAAGTTTATCCAGAATGGCTTGTCCACCATCAGTCAGGATGTCGCGCAGTTACTGCAACAAACCCCCGTCCATGAACATGAGAACCTGCTCAATTCCACCATCAGTCGCGTGGCCGGGCTGATCGATGCGGCGCATTTCAAGCAGGCGATCGAGGAAGATGAGTCCAAGCTGGAAATTTACCGGCGACTGTCATCGGTTATACGGGAGCGTTTTGGCGTTGACAGTTTTTCCATCTATGAAGTGGTGCCTAACACCGACACCATGACCACATTGGTAGTGGACGGTGAGGCCGGTGCGCCTTGTCGCTGGTGTGATCCGCAAATTCTGTTGCATTCGGGAAGCTGTCGCGCGCGCCGTACCGGCCATGCCATCAGTTCGATAGACTCGCCTAGCATCTGCTATGCCTTTCGTCCTGCGAGCGATGCGCCAGATCGTTTGCATGTCTGCATACCCATCATTCAGTCGGGCGCGGTGGGTAGCGTGTTGCAATTGGTGGTGGACAAGGAAGAAGCCGAACGGGTCAACGATTTCCTGCCCTATCTGAATGTTTACCTGCGCGAGGCCGCGCCGGTAATCGAGGCAAAACGCCTGATGGATACATTGCGTGCCTCCACTCTCACCGATGCGATGACCGGCCTGCACAACCGGCGCTTTCTGGAAGAGTATGCCGAGACTCTGGTGTCATCCAATCAGCGTCGCAAGAGCGAATTATCCATCCTGATGCTCGATCTCGATTACTTCAAGATGGTGAATGATACGTATGGGCATGATGCGGGGGATCTGGTGCTCAAGGCACTGGCCAAGTCCATGCAGGGGTCGGTGCGCGCCTCTGATCTGGTGATACGTTATGGCGGCGAAGAATTTCTCATTATCATGCAGGATACCGGCGGTGAAGCGGCTGAGCGAGTCGCCGAGAAGATTCGTGCCGATGTTGAAAATATGAAAGTGCAGCTGCCCGGTGCGGTGTTGCAAAAAACGATATCCATCGGTATCGCCGAATTCCCGCTGGACAGTGATACCTTTTGGCAGGCGGTCAAATATGCGGATGTAGCCATGTATCACGCCAAGGAATCAGGGCGCAACCGCGTAGTGCGTTTCCGTCAGGAGATGTGGAAGGACGAGGCGAAATACTGAGGCGTTGATTCCGAAAACGGGGCGGACGTATCAGGTCGCGACCGCCCAGCATTGGAATCAGCCTTCGCGCCCGATGCCGTAATACTCGAATCCCAGTGTTTTCATGTCGGCAGGCTCAAACAGATTGCGCCCGTCAAAGATGACCGGATGCTTCAGGCGTGCTTTGATGATGCTGAAATCCGGGCTTTTGAAGGCTTTCCATTCGGTCACGATGATTAGCGCATCGGCCCCATGCAAAGCATCCTTGGCGTTGACTGCATAGCGCAAATCGGCACGCTCGCCGTATAGATGTTGCGTTTCTTTCATGGCTGCCGGATCAAAGGCAGTGACGCTTGCACCCAATGCCCATAAACCTTCCATAATCACGCGGCTGCTGGCTTCGCGCATGTCATCCGTGCCGGGCTTGAAGGCCAGGCCCCACAGGGCGAAGTGCTTGCCCTTGAGGTCAGTGCCAAAGCGCCGGGTGATTTTTTGCAGCAGTACATATTTTTGTGCATTATTGACTTGCTCCACCGCTTCCAGCACTTTGGAAGGCAAGCCATATTCTGCGCTGGTGCGTTGCAGGGCGCGCACGTCCTTGGGGAAGCATGATCCGCCATAGCCACAGCCTGCATACAGGAAGCTGTAGCCGATGCGCAGGTCGGAACCGATGCCTTTGCGCACATGCTCGATGTCCGCGCCGACGCGTTCAGCCAGATTGGCCAGTTCGTTCATAAACGAGATGCGCGTGGCCAGCATCGCGTTGGCCGCATATTTGGTCAGTTCGGCGGAACGGATATCCATCACCATCAGACGTTCGTGATTACGCTGAAAGGGCGCATACATCTCGCGCATGATCTTGATGGCGGCCTCATCTTCGGCGCCGATTACGATGCGATCCGGGCGGTTGAAGTCGTCGATCGCCGCACCCTCCTTGAGAAATTCAGGGTTAGAAACCATGGAAAATCCGGGATTGATGCCGCGCTGATCCAGTTCTTCCTGCATGGCCTGTTTGACCTTGTCAGCCGTGCCGACAGGGACGGTCGACTTATCCACGATCACCTTATACTCGCTCATGTGGCGGGCAATGCTGCGGGCGGCGGCGATCACGTATTGCAGGTCGGCCGAGCCGTCCTCGTCGGAAGGGGTGCCTACTGCGATCATCTGCACCAGGCCATGGGTAACGCTTTCAGCAATATCGGTGGTGAAGCGCAAACGGCCCGCCGCGATATTGCGCTTGATGACATCGTCCAACCCGGGTTCGTAGATGGGTACGCCGCCGTTGTTGAGAAGCTCGATCTTGCGTGGGTCAATATCCAGACACATCACGTCATTACCTAAATCCGCCAGACATGCGCCCGACACCAAACCGACATATCCGGAACCAATCACAGTGATTTTCATTGCGGGAAACTTTCAAGAAACGAGGTGCGCATTATGCCGCAGAACGGCAGAGGCGTCAGTGTATGGATGCCGGCAATTTTGATTTTGTATTTCATTGAATGCAATGAAAGGGCGAAATGATGCGTATGCAGTGTGTCGCTCTGATGAAAAAATGCTCTATTTGAAATGATATTCAGATAAAAAAGTTAATTTGAGGTTGACCGAATTAGGCATCATCTATATGATGCGCACCTCTTCATTCCCTGATAGCTCAGCCGGTAGAGCGACGGACTGTTAATCCGCAGGTCCCTGGTTCGAATCCAGGTCGGGGAGCCAGTATTCAAGCCACTTCTGCAAAGAAGTGGCTTTTTACTTTTCTGAGCTTTGTGTAATTCCTGTGTAATCGTGTCAGCCAGCTTTGCGATAACGCGCAGCAAGTTTATCCATCGCCGATTCGATATGCGCACCGTTCTGGTGACTGTACCGCTCCACCATACTTAAATTTTTGTGACCTGAAATACGCTTCACCGTCGGCAAGTCCACGCCTGCTTGCACGAGGTGCGTAATTGCGGTGTGGCGCAAGGTATGACGCACAACGAGGGTTGTGTCTAATCCGGCATTGCCGACTACGCGGCGGAATGGTTTGTCGAGGTTGATCGTGTGCCCTTCTTTTGCGGCTGCTGATGGGAATAGCCACGGTGTACCGGGCGGCAAGGTTGCCACATACTCAACCAGAAAATCGGCAAGGTGCGTGGTGATAGGCTGCTCGCGTGCGCCTGCTTTGGCCTTCGGAATGGATATGGTCAACTGCTCCAAGTTGATGTGCTCACGGCGAATTGAAAATATCTCGCTGCGGCGCATGGAGGTTTCGAGGCCGATGAGGATGAAAGGGTAAATCTGAATGTTCTGGTCTTCCTGCGCGGCTTTCAGCAATCGCTCAATCTGATCCACCGTCAAATAAGTAATTCGCCCGACATCCTCTTTCAATCGTTTGATTACTGCGGGCTTGTGAACCACCCAGCCCCATTCCACGGCCTTGGTGAACAGGTGCGAGAGTGCCGCCAGTTCACGATTGATCGTGCCCGGCTTGGTCTTGCCCTTATAGATGGGCGTGCCGTCCTTCAACACATTATGCTGCGCATCTTCTTCCAGACGTTGTTTCCTTGCCTATCCGGTTGTCTCCCTCGCGGGTTGGTGCTATGATTTTCACCCATGATAATGGACATCCATCAACGTGACGACCTGCCGTTCCCGCACTCTCTGCCGGAATTCCAGCAGCTTTTCCCAGATGTTGCAGCCTGCG
>JAUSAO010000136.1 GCA_030652475.1 Gallionella sp.
ATCCAATGCAGTCAATGGCGTCATTAATATTATCACCAAGAAAGCTGCCGATACTCAAGGCACCCTCCTCACAGCCGGAGGAGGTAGTTTTGAGCAGGGCTTTGTGGGCGCGCGCTATGGCGGAAAGATCAATGAAGAAACCCCTTTCCGTGTTTACGCCAAAGGATTTTCACGAGATCACACGCAATCATTATCCGGCGGAAATGCTAACGATCAATGGCACTCGGCCAGAGGGGGATTCCGCGTAGACCATAACCGTGGCATTGATCAATTTACTTTGCAGAGCGATATTTTTTCCAATTTTGATGGCAGTACCCTCGATAAAAACGGCCTCAGTCTATCGCCCACCTTAACAAGCGCGATGCGTGGACATAACGAAGGGGGAAATATACGCTTTCGCTGGGACCGGACTTTCTCCGAAAATTCTTCATTCATGCTGCAGATTTATTACGATCGCAGTCGGCAAGTCATACAACCATTGGGAAAATCTGATGCCGAAAGCTTTGATGTCGATATGCAATACCGTTTTCCATTATTCGATCGGCACAATATCACTTGGGGAGCCAATTATCGGCTCTATCACAACAAAGTTTTCGATACCAATTTAGTCACATTTTCCCCTCGTGAGCGCACGAATCATTTGGGCAGCACTTTCATCCGCGATGACATCACATTGATACCGGATCGCTTGTTGCTTTCAATAGGCAGTCGATTCGAACATAACGATTTCACTGGAATGGAAATACAACCCAATGCACGCCTGATGTGGACACCGAATACTGAGAATTCAGTCTGGATGGCCGTATCCCGTGCAGTGAGAACACCTTCTCGCGGTGAAATTGATGGCATGATTAATCTCACACCACAATTTCAATCTTTTCCTGGATTATCTGCCTTACCATTTCCTATCGCGGCGTCATTACAAGGCGGCAATCACTTCAATTCAGAAAAACTGATCGCTTACGAACTGGGATACCGGCATCAGTTCTCTCCGCAAGCTTCCATTGATGTAGCGGGTTTTGTCAATGACTACAGTCAAATGCGCGATACAAGCTTGGGTGCATTGTCGCTCAGCACAGGATTACCGAGACAATTTTTGTTTCCTATTATTGCTAATAATCAAGGGTCTGCACTAACTTACGGCGTTGAAACATCGGTTGATTGGAAACCAAGAGATAACTGGCGTCTGCAAGGGAGTTATAGTTTTCTCAACATAGATTTTTCCTCTATTAGTCCTCTTGGAAAAAATGACCCAAGCACAGGCGCCGCAAACAAGGCAAACCCGCAACAGCAATTGTCGGTTCGTTCAAACTACGATTTTTCTGACAGATTGCAGCTCAATCTTTGGTTACGCTATACCAGTGCCATCTCGCTTTACCATATCCCAAGCTATGTCACGATGGATGCAAAGCTGGCATACAGACCAACAAAACATACGGAATTGTTCGTTGTCGGTCAAAATATGTTTAGTCAAAATCACCGAGAGTATGCCTCAGAATTTCTTCCCATAGTACCCGTGTTTATTCCGCGTGGGATTTACGCAGGCGCGCAGTGGCGCTTCTAGTGAAAATACATGGGCATGCACTTATTTAATCGACTGTCCAGGCACTCAAATAAATTCGTGAAACGAAGTTTCTACCACTTTCTATTCGCTTGGTATCTGGGTTTCTGCCTGCCAGTTTCTTACTCGGTAGCGATGGCCGACAGCATGATTGAATACCAAGTCAAAGCAGCGTTTATTTATAACTTTATTGCATTCACGCACTGGCCCGACAGTACCGGCCAGACAATTAATCTGTGTATTTATGGGGAAGATTAT
>JAUSAO010000137.1 GCA_030652475.1 Gallionella sp.
GTATTGACTAAGCAATCAAAAAAACGATTGCAAAGTCACTACTTATACGCGGGATAACCAGCCACTTGCCACCGTTGTATGGTGGCTTAGTGGAATGGCTAGTAGTTTCATCAACGACAAAACCGAATAAATCAGCGCTTCATTAGCTGAATTTAACCCATCCCCACCCCAACCCTCCCCTTGAAGGGGAGGGGGAAAGTTTATTGCCAGCCAGTCCGCAAGTGACGCGCCACCCCAACCCTCCCCTTGAAGGGGAGGGGGAAAGGCAGGCACAGTGGCATACTCTCCCCCCTTCAAGGGGGGAGTTGGAGGGGGGGATTTCCCAATGGATAATTTTGGTTAATGTGTTGCTCAACAGCAGAACTTATTCGACCTTGGCGGCAGCACGCAAGTCGGTGATTGCTTTCTGTATCGCCTGCTGTTGCAGACGTTGTTGCAACTGAGGCTTCAGTTCGTCAAATGCAGGCACTTTGAGCGCGCGCACATCATCCAGTTTGATGACGTGCCAGCCGAATTGCGACTGTACAGGTTCCTTGGTGTATTCGCCCTTTTTCAGGTTCAGCAAGGCGTTGGCGAAGGGTTCAACAAAGTTCTTCGGTACGGTCCAGCCCAGTGAGCCGCCGCGTTCAGCCGAGCCGGTATCCAGGGATTTCGCAGCGAGCTTGTCGAACTTTTCCTTCTTGCCCAGTTTTGCGATGATAGCCTTGGCTTCGGCTTCGCTGGCCAGCAGGATGTGGCGCGCATCGTATTCCTTGTCACCCAGCTTGGCTTTGAGGGTTTCGTAGGCTTGCTGGAGTTGCGTTTCGCTGACCGGATTTTTCTTCAGCTGGTTTTGTACGTAGGCGTTGACCAGTACAGTTTGTTTGGCAATTTCAATTTGTTGAACGACATCTGCTGTCTTGTCCAGGCTGTCTTTGATTGCTGACTGCACCATCAATTCGCGGCTGATCAGGTCGTCACGAATGGCTTTGCGTAATTCCGGGCCGTCTGTCTGGCCCTGAGCCAGTGCGGCGGCCACGTTCATTTCGATGCGTTCCTGAGAAATAGCCACACCATTGACGATAGCGGCGGATTTTTCTTCGGCAAAAGCGGGGTTGATCGCCAGTGCGATCAAAATAGCCAGCGCTGTAAATTTACGGGTTTTCAACATGTGCATCCTCTTCAAAAGTAAAAAAATGGAAAATTTAAATCTCGTCCGGCGTGTTCGCCTGTATGTTGAGTGCGTGTATTTCGTGTTTCATCATCTCCTCCAGCGCGGAATATATCATACGGTGGCGCGCCATCGTACTCTTCCCGGTGAACTGAGATGTGACAATTTGTAACAGGTAATGACCGCCGCCATCGCGTGCGCCAGCATGTCCGGCGTGCTTATGGCTTTCGTCAATTATTTCCAGAGAAACAGGGTTGAGCGCAGCCAGATGAGCGCGCATTTTTTCTATGCGGTTCATGCCGGGAATGCCTTTTTAAAGGGTTGTACGCTGACCTGGTCATATACGCCGCTGCTCAGATAAGGATCAGTATTTGCCCAGTCCTGTGCGGCGGACAGTGAGGGGAATTCGGCCACAATCAGGCTGCCCGTGTAACCCGCCGCACCCGGATCTTCGGCATCCACGGCAGGGAAGGGGCCGGCCAGCAGCAGGCGTCCCTGCGCTTGTAACAGTTGCAGGCGCGCGACGTGTGCGGGACGGGAGGCCAGACGCCTGCTCAGGCTATCCGGAACATCCTGTCCTGTGATGGCATACCACATCAGTTGTTCTCCTTTTTCTCATCCACATATTTCGCCAGCCACGCGCTTTGCGCCAGGATGAACACCAGCATCAGACCGGTGAAGCCGAACAGTTTGAAATTGACCCAGGTGTCGGTGGAATAGTTGAAGGCAACGTACAGGTTGATAAATCCGAGTACCGCAAAAAACAGACTCCAGCTCAGATTCAGGCGGTTCCATACGCGCACGGGTAGAGCCATTTTTTCATTCAGCAAGGCGCGTATCAGGTTTTTGCTGAACAGCAAATTCGATCCCAGCAGGACCACGGAAAACAGCCAGTACAGCACGCTGGGTTTCCATTTGATGAAGGTTTCGTCCTGCAGCAGCAGCGTTGCGCCGCCGAATACGCCGATGATGGCAAAACTCACCCAGAGCATGGTATCCACTTTGCCATGCCGGTATTTAGTCCAGATAATCTGGGCGACGGTCGCAGCAATGGCGATCGCGGTAGCGACATAGATGCCCTGAAATTTGAATGCGATAAAAAACAGGATGACGGGAAAGAGATCGAACAGCAGTTTCATGGTTTATTTTCTATCGAGAACGAGTGAGGCCGAATTGATGCAATAGCGCAATCCGCCGGGTTTCGGGCCATCGGGGAATACATGACCGAGATGCGCAGCGCACCGCGCGCAGTTTACTTCATCCCGGCGCATGCTGTAACTGTTGTCAACGCGTGTGGTGAGGCTGTCCGGTTGGATCTCTTGCCGGAAGCTGGGCCAGCCGGAACCTGAATCGAACTTGGTCGCTGCATCGAACAGGGGATTGCCGCAGCATACGCAGCGATAAATGCCTGCCTCATGGCAATCCCAGTATTCTCCCGTGAAGGGCGGCTCTGTGCCGCACTGGCGGCACACCTGAAATTGCTCAGGAGTGAGTTCAGCGCACCATTGAGCGTCGGTTTTTTCGATTTTAAGAGTCATCAGGAATCTATTTTGAAAATCGGTCTCCGGAGTGGCTTTAAATTATAAAACCTCGCCGGCATGATCCGCCAGGCGCGAGCGTTCGCCGCGCATCAGGGTGATGTGACCGCCATGTTCCCATCCCTTGAATCTGTCCACAACATAAGTCAGGCCGGAGCTGCCTTCGGTGAGATAGGGCGTGTCTATCTGTGCGATGTTGCCCATGCACACCACTTTGGTGCCGGGGCCGGCGCGCGTGATCAGGGTTTTCATCTGCTTGGGCGTGAGGTTCTGCGACTCATCGATGATGATGAATTTATTCAGGAAGGTGCGACCGCGCATGAAATTGAGCGACTTGATCTTGATGCGCGAGCGGATTAAATCGCGCGTTGCGGCTTTACCCCAATCCCCGGCCTCCTCATCGGTCTTGTTCAGCACATCCAGATTGTCATCCAGCGCGCCCATCCACGGCGTCATTTTTTCTTCTTCGGTGCCGGGCAGGAAGCCGATGTCCTCGCCGACCGGCACGGTCACGCGGGTGATGATGATTTCCGTATAACGTTTGGATTCCAGGGTTTGCATCAGCCCTGCGGCCAGTGTCAGCAGAGTTTTTCCGGTACCCGCCTGTCCCAGCAGGGTGACGAAATCGATTTCGGGATCCATCAGCAAATTGAGCACGAAGTTTTGTTCGCGATTGCGTGCGACGATGCCCCACACATTGTTCTTGCTGTGCGTGTAGTCGGTCAGGGTGCGCAGCACGGCGCTATTCTCGTCCTGTTCCAGCACCCGCGCATAAAACGGGGTGTCGTCTTCCTTATAAACGAATTGATTGATGAAAAACGCGCCGCACAGCGGGCCGTGTATCCGGTAATAGGTGTGACCGTCCCTGAGCCAGGACTCCATGTCGCGGCCATGCGTCTCCCAGAAATCCACGGGCAGTTGCAGTACGCCGCCATACAGCAAATCGGTGTCTTCGAGCACCTTGTCGTTGAAATAGTCCTGAGCGTCCAGTCCCAGCGCACGCGCCTTGATGCGCATGTTGATGTCTTTGCTGACCAGAATGACCGCGCGTTCCGGTTGCTGTTGTTGCAGGCCGATGATGACGCCCAGAATCGCGTTGTCGGCTTTGCCGAGTTCGAGATTTTGCGGTAACTCGTGCTTGACGAAGCTGGTTTGCAGATACAGACGGCCGGTGCAATTTTTGTGTGCATCGGATTTGAGCGCGATGCCCTCTTCGATATTGCGCGGCGCATCGTTGACGATCTCGTCGAGGAAACGGCTGGCCTGACGCGCATTGCGCGCCACTTCGGTCATACCCTTTTTCTTGTTGTCCAATTCCTCCAGCACGAACATCGGCAGGCAGATGTCGTGTTCTTCGAAGCGGAACAGGCTGGTCGGGTCATGCAATAAAACGTTGGTGTCCAGAATGAATAATTTGCTATGGGCTGCCGCTTTTTTGCGTGGGGTCATGACGTTCGTCCTATTTTAAAGTCGCGTAGCGAGGAGTCGAGGTGAGGGAACGGGCATGGAAAGTTTCATTTTTATCGGGAGAGTGGCCTGGTCATGCCCGTTAGGCTAGGGTAGTAACAAAATCGAGAACTTCCTGTGCATGGCCATCGGCCTTGAGCTTGCGCCATTCCTGGCGTAACACGCCATCGCGGTCAAACACAAAGGTGCTGCGTTCGATGCCGCGCACCTGCTTGCCGTACATATTCTTCTGCTTGATTACGCCGAACAGATTGCACACTGTTTCATCGGTATCGGACAGGAGTTCAAAAGGCAGGCTGAAGCTGGCCTTGAAACTTTCATGCGACTTGAGGCTATCGCGGGAAATGCCCGCCAGTTCACAATTTGCCTGCTGAAATTGCGCATACAGGTCACGGAATTGTTGAACTTCGGTGGTGCAGCCCGGCGTATTGTCCTTGGGGTAGAAAAACAGAACCAGATGTTTTCCGCGTGCGGCCGCGAGTGTGAAGGTCTGTCCGCCCGTGGCGGGCAGGGAAAAATCAGTGACAGGGTTTTCTGACATGGATTAACTTTCATTAAGGTTTCGCCATTCTTGACAATAAATGCAACAAAGGCAAGCGGCGTGCGCGGCTTTCCACAAAATCGCCCCTGGGTGGAGTGATTTTTTGGCCATGAAGTCTTGCAATGGTTATACTTCCCGGCCGTCATGCCCCTAGCCCAAACCGTTAGCCGCGAACCTTTAGCCGCGAGGTACGTGGCGGAAAGTGTGGCGGGAGGCACGTGGAGGGAACAACGCGAAGCATCCAGAGGCACGTCATTGCGAAGCCCGAAGGGCTGCGGCAATCCAGAATTTTAGCAAAAACGTCGGGATAAATCCCGACCTACGAGTTTGGTTCCGGCTAAGGGCTAAAGCTCAAGCCATCATTGATAAAAAGGATTCTGGTTTGCCACGTCGCTGCGCTCCTCCCGCCACGCTTTGCTCGCGGCTAAAGGCATGGGCTAAAGGCCGCTCCTCGCAATGACGTGCCTCTGGATTTTCCCCGGCCTCAACCTTAACCTTGCGGGTAAGGCGAGGTTGGAGGGGATTAACGGATTATTTGGGATTGAAAGTGACTCCATGAACGACAACGATTACATGCGTGCCGCACTTGAGCTGGCAAGTCAGGCGCAAGCGGCGGGCGAGGTGCCGGTGGGGGCGGTGGTGGTGAAGGAGGGCGAAATCATCGGGCGCGGCTTTAACGCGCCGATTTCACGTCACGACCCTTCAGCACACGCCGAGATGCAGGCGCTGCGCGATGCGGCGCACCGCATCGGCAATTATCGTCTGTCAGGGTGTGAGCTGTATGTCACGCTGGAACCCTGCCTGATGTGTGCCGGAGCCATCATGCATGCGCGTATTGCACGGGTGGTTTATGGTGCGAGCGACTACAAGACGGGGGTGTGCGGCAGTGTGCTGGATGCCTTCGGTGAATGTTCTACTCGCCACTCACCACTGGCCACTCACCAACATGTACGTCTGAATCATCATGCTCAGGTCGTGGGCGGGGTGTTGGCCGAAGAGTGCGGTTTAATGCTGAGCCATTTTTTTGCGCAGCGCCGCGCGCAACAGAAGGATGCCAGAGCGCATGCGGGCATGACGGGGTAGCATGAGAATCACCATCCATATTTCCACCCAGACGCTGGCGTTGTTTGACGATGACGACACGCTGCTGTGTCGTTACCGCGTTTCAACCGCAGCGAACGGGGCGGGCGAGGTAAGCGGTAGTTATTGCACGCCACGCGGCAAACATGTGATACGCGCCAAAATAGGTGCGGGTTGCCCTGAAAATACCGTGTTTGTGAAGCGTCGCCCGACCGGCGAAATTTATACGCCGGAACTGGGTGCGCAGTTTCCCGAGCGGGACTGGATATTGACACGGATTTTATGGCTGTCCGGTTGCGAGCCGGGCTTTAACCGGCTCGGCAACAGCGATACCATGCGCCGCTATATTTACATCCACGGCACGCCCGATTCCGTAGCGGTCGGTCAGGCCCGTTCACATGGCTGTATCCGGATGCACAACGCAGATTTGCTTGAATTGTTTGCGTTGGTGCCTGCGGGAACCGCTGTCGAAATTATCGAATAACTCATCCGGAAGATGCACATGACGAACCCTTTTAGCGTAAGTATGGTCTGCTGGCATGACGGCGAGCCTTTGCTCAAGTCCGTGCGCGAAGCGGTGTTTATTCACGAACAGGGCATACCCGCCGAACTGGAATGGGACGGGCTGGAGGAACATTGTCGTCATGCTTTAGTGCTCAGCCAACAGGGTGAGGCGATAGGCTGCGGTCGTATGCTGGCGAACGGGCATATCGGCCGCATCGCCGTGTTGCCGAAATGGCGCAAACAAAAAGTCGGCACGGCCATCATGGAAGCACTGCTGGATTACGCGCGTGCGCACGATTACCCGCAGGTGGACGTGGATGCACAGACGCACGCCATACCCTTCTATCGCAGCTTTGACTTTGCAGACGAGGGTGAAGTCTTTATGGATGCGGGCCTGCCGCATATCAGGATGGTGTTGGAGCTGTAGCCTGACGCGGATGGAGAGTCCGGTATTATTTTTTTCTGCTTGGCGTTGTTCCCATGCTGCATGCTAAACTTCCGGCCCTTTATCCATGCTGGAGCATCATGAAAACCCTTTCCCGATACACTCAGTCGGCTAAGTACGCATTTCTGGCCGCGTTAATTGCAATGCCGGCGTTGGCCGCACCGGTCGCCAAAAAAGCTCAGCCAGACCCCAAGCCCTCAATGGGCCCTGTCGCCAATTACGCCGCACAGGGCGGTGTCCGGCAGTGTCTCGGTCGTATAGATCAGCTCAGTAATTTCCTGACAGCGGGTGCCACCAGTGGCGCCAACGTGTTCATCAATCCGCGCGAGCCGGATCGTGGCCTTACTTCAGTCTCGATGGAGGTGCAGGGCAATAACGGCCTGTCGTATGTGGCGACTGCCTTCAGTCCGGCCGCGACATCCTGCGATGGCACTTATGAGGCTATCACCTACTGGGGCGGTAGCTGCGATCAGGTTGCCGCTTCGTTTCCGGGTTTCAAGCGCGTCAATCCCTTGCGTCAACATATCCAGACGCTGGATGGCGGTCCCTACGCAAAGGTGTATCTGATGCCGGCGGGACAGGGCTGCATCAGCATCAAGAAGGAAACGGTGTATTGATGCCGGATTGCCCTCCACCGTCATTGCGAGCAACGCGAAGCAATCCAGTGGTTTTCCCTTTGAGGTAATGACTGGATTACCACGTCATTGCGTTCCTCGTAATGACGTGCCTGTAGATTGCCGCGTCCCTTGCGGTTGAAGGCATGACGAGTCTTTTTAATGAACCATTTTGGATGAATAAAGTGCGGAATCAAATATGAAAAAACTTCTCGACCCGCAGCAGGAAATCGACGGTGTATTGCTTGGTTTTCGGCGTGCTTTCCTCCAGGTTGGGGGTTTCAGTTTCGTGATCAACATGCTGATGCTGGTACCGGCGATCTATATGCTGCAACTCTACGACCGCGTGCTCATGAGCCGCAACAGCGCTACGCTGTTGATGCTGACGCTGGTGGTTCTGGTGCTGTATGTGCTGATGAGCATGCTGGAACTGGTCCGCTCGCGGGTGCTGGTGCGGGTGGGTACTCAGCTCGATGTGACGCTCTCCAACCGGATATTTACGGCTGCCTTTGAACGCAATCTCCAGCGGCAGGGCGGCAATCCGGCCCAGGCGCTGAATGACCTGACTACGGTGCGCCAGTTTCTCTCCGGCGCGGGAATTTTTGCCTTCTTTGATACGCCGTGGACGCCGATATTTATTATCGTCGCGGGCCTGCTGCATCCTCTGATTGGTCTGTTTTGCCTGATTGGTGCGCTGATCCTGCTCGCGCTGGCCTGGCTGAACGAGATGGTGACCCGCAAGCCGCTGGCGGAAGCCATGACGCACGCCATGGCGGCAGGTCAGTATGCCAACAATAATTTGCGCAACGCCGAAGTGATCGAGGCGATGGGGATGCTGGGTAATATCCGCCGGCGCTGGCACGAGCGCCAGCAAAAATTCCTCGCGCTGCAGGCGCTGGCGAGCGACCGTTCCGGCGTGGTGATGGCGGTCAGCAAGTTTATGCGGATTACACTCCAGTCGCTGGTTCTTGGTCTGGGTGCCTGGCTGGTGCTGGACAATGTGGTCACGGCGGGAGCCATGATCGCCGGTTCTATCCTGATGGGCCGTGCACTCGCACCAGTTGATCAGGTGATTTCGACGTGGAAACAATGGATAGCCGCGCGAACCGCGTACCATCGCCTGAACGAGATGCTCAAGGCCTATCCCCTGCAGCCGGATCGATTGTCACTGCCCGCGCCCAGAGGTGATTTGCTGGTGGAAAACGTCACCGCAGCACCGCCCGGAACCCAGCGTATCGTGCTGAAGAATCTTGCCTTTCGCATCAACCACGGCGACGTGGTGGGCGTGATGGGGGCCAGTGCGGCAGGAAAATCCTCGCTGGCGCGCCTGCTGGTGGGGGTGTGGCGGCCACAGGTGGGGCATGTGCGTCTGGACGGGGCGGATGTGTCCAGTTGGGACAAGGCGGAGCTGGGCCCCAATATCGGTTATCTGCCGCAGGATGTCGAGCTGTTCGACGGGTCGATCGCGGAGAATATCGCGCGTTTCGGTGAGTTGGACAGCGACAAGATTATGGCGGCAGCACAGATGGCCGGGGTACACGAGATGATCCTGCATTTGCCGCAGGGCTATGACACGCCCATCGGGGTGGATGGCAGCGGCCTGTCAGGCGGACAAAAGCAGCGCATCGGTCTGGCCAGAGCGGTGTTTGGCAATCCTGCGCTGGTGGTGCTGGACGAACCTAACTCGAATCTGGATGAGATGGGCGAGGCGGCGCTTGTTCAGGCGATTAAGGCGCTCAAGGCGCGCGGACGGACGGTGGTGGTGGTCGGTCACCGGCCCAGCACTTTTGATGTGATGGATAAGATACTGGTGCTGCGTGAGGGTACGCTGGCAGCCTACGGCCCGCGTGACGATGTGCTGGCGGCGCTCCGGCAGCCTGCGCAGGTGAACAAGCTAACGGTGGAGAAGGCGACGACATGAAAATAAAGCAATGGCTGAATTTTTTCAAGACGGACAAGGATGATGCGGAGGTTTCCCCCATCATGGCAGATGACAAGTCATCCCTGGCCACAGACGAGCAGGGTACCGCGCGCTGGGGATTGCGGATATTGCTGATCGGTGTGGGCGCGTTCATGGTGTGGGCGATTTTTGCGCCGCTGAGTGAGGGCGTGCCTGCTCACGGATTCATCAAGGTAGAGGGAAATCGCAAGACGATTCAGCATCTGGGCGGGGGCATCGTCGAGGAAATCATGGTTAAGGAAGGCGATCGGGTCGTGGCGGATCAGCCTTTGATGCGGCTTAATGAAACCCAGTTGAAGGCGCAGCAGGGGATAGTCGAAAGCCAGCTGGTGATTGCCTTGGCGATGGAGGCACGTTTGAACGCGGAACGCGACAACCGCGACAAACTGACCTATCCGGAATTTCTGCTGGCCCGCCAGCAGCATCCTCAGGCGGTTGAGGCGATGCAGGTTCAGGGGCAGTTATTTCGCACACGGCGCGCGGCGTTGCGGGGCGAAGAAGCCATCGGACGTGAAACCATCATCGGGCTGGAAGAACAGGTGCGCGGGTTGACCGCTCAGGAAGCGGCGAAGGCGGAGCAGCTCAGCTCCTTCAAGGAAGAATTGAAAACGCTGCGGCCGCTGCATGAAGACGGCTATATTCCCCGCAATCGCCTGTTTGAACTGGAACGGGCGGTGGCCTATTTGTCAGGTCAGCGCAGCGACGATCTGGCGAATATCGGTCGGGCGAAAAGCCAGATTTCCGAGATAAAACTCAAGGTGCTGCAGAGCCGTCAGGTTTACCAGAAAGAGGTGCAAACCCAGCTGGCGGAAACGCAGAGCAAGGTGGCCGATCTCAAGGAACGAATGGTGGCGACCCAGGACGAACTGAAGCGTGTCGTGCTGAGGGCGCCCAGTGCGGGCATCGTGGTGGATTTGACTGCACATACCATAGGCGGCGTGATTGCGCCGGGCCAGAAGCTGATGGATATCGTACCCGAGGGCGGGGGGGCTGGTGATCGAGGCGCAACTGCCGACGCATCTGATCGACAATGTTCATGTGGGGCTGGATGTGGACATCAACTTCACGGCGATGGACCATACGCTGGTGCCCACGATTCCCGGCAAACTGACCTATGTGTCGGCTGACCGCATGGTCGATCCCAGGACAGATATGCCTTACTTTGTGGGACGGGTGATGGTGACGGCAGAGGGTATGAAGGTTCTCGGCAAGCACAGCATGCAGCCCGGAATGCCGGCGGATGTGGTGGTCAAGGTGAGCGAGCGCAGCATGATGGGTTATATGCTGAAGCCCTTGTTTAACAGCCTGAGATTTGCCTTTACGGAGCGCTAAGTGATGACAATCTGGAGAAGTTTTATTATCGGCTGCACCCTGTTTTGTCCCGCCATGACTGTACTGGCTGCGCCTTCCGGCTTGCTGGATATTTATCAGCATGCGCAGAGGGGTGATCCGGACTTCGGTGCTGCCGTGGCGAGTTATCAGGCCGGCTTGAAGACTCAGGACATAGGCTTGGCAGGCTTGCTGCCGAGTGTTTCGGCGAGCGTTTCTTCTACACGAAACCGCTACGGACTGGAAACGACTGCCTTGCCCTGGGCGGATTACAATTTCACCTCGCGCGTGCAAACCATACAGCTGACCCAATCGATCTTCGACTGGGAGAAGATTTCTGCCTATAACGAAGCATCGGCGCTCACTGAACTGGCCAGGGCTGTTTTCGCCGAAGCGAAAGCCGACCTGATTGTGCGTGTGGCGCAAGGCTACTTCAGTTATTTGCTGGCCTGCGACAATCTGGAGATGGCCGAGGCGCAGAAAAATGCGCTGTCCCAGCAGCGTATTCAGGCCGAGAAACTCTACAAGTCCGGTGTGGGTACCATCACCGATGTGGAAGAAACCAAGGCGCGTTATGAGATTTCCGATGCGCAGTTGCTCGCGGCCAGTGGCACGCTGGACGTGCGGCGTCGCGAACTGGAAAAAATCTTGCCTATCCGGTTGTCTCCCTCGCGGGTTGGTGCTATGATTTTCACCCATGATAATGGACATCCATCAACGTGACGACCTGCCGTTCCCGCACTCTCTGCCGGAATTCCAGCAGCTTTTCCCAGATGTTGCAGCCTGCG
>JAUSAO010000138.1 GCA_030652475.1 Gallionella sp.
CATGTCCGACAGTACCTCGGCGATGGCGGTTTGTTCGGGGAGTGACGGAAGGTGTAATTCCAACCGTGCGAGGTTTCTTGCGCTGATATGAACCACCGCGTCACCCTGGCCCATCCGCGCTTTTTGGCTCGCGACACCCGAATGATTGATCAGGAAGCCGAGAAACTTCGAGTCTTGGCCACCTGGCCTGAAGATCACGATGTCGCCACCAGCGTAGGCTTCCTCGTCACCGAGGAACGCTATGCACTTGCCGATTTCTTCAGTTGTCTCGCCAGAGCCAGCGAAAAGCAAATCGCCTTTCTGGAGGCGTTGACTTTGCTTGGCAATTTCCGGCGAGATGAAGGAGTTGAAGGCTTTCAGGTGGTTGTTGTGGTGCGTGTAGATTTCACCGTAACGAACGCAGGGCAGTCCATCCGCAACGACATCGTCCTTCTTGATGCCTCTGCCTTTCGAGAACACTCCAACATCCCCCAACCGATTCACCTCCCACGCCCCGCTGAAGCCCGGCAGGCGGGTCTGGCCGGTGAGGAGCTGCTGCATGGCGGCCTTTTTGAGGTCGCGCTTCTTGGCGATGAGCCGCTCCAGCGCGCCCAGCAGCGCATCCACATCATTCAACGCCGTAGCGATGGCGCGTTGTTCGGGTGGGTTAGGAACGGGGAAATTTATCCGCTTCAAATGATACGGCCCAAAATTAGGTTGGGCTCCCCCTGTAATCATCAGGTCAATCTGACTCTTGAATAGCGGCGAGGTTAGCAATGCCCACAAGAAGCCATAGTCAGTCTCCTTGAGCGGTTTGAATCGGATAACACTTGTGTTCATGACAAGTGGCAGGTCCTGAACCCGAGCCACCGCCGTCTTGCTGTAACTGTTTCCCGAACTGGCCATCACGATGTCACCGGCATCGACTGCAAAGTGCCGATACATCCGGTTGAACTCCGCATTGCTGATGTGACGGTCAGTTCGTTCAAGATTCAGAACGCCATCTTCCAAGTTGGTGACGTTGATGACCTTTATTCCCGTGCTGGTGAATTGCCAATTCCGCAGTCCCGGCCCTTCTTGAAACCACGAAACTTCAGGGAGCGCCTTCACCTCCCACTCCTCCGGGATCACGCCGACTTCGGTCTGCTTGTAGCCGGGCTTCACTTCCATACCGCACCCATCTTTTTGAGGTGTTCGTCCACGCACGCGGCGAGCGTCGCCACTTCGTCGGTGATCTGCGGCAGCGGAAAGGTGAAACCCTTGCCGAGTTCCAGCAGAAAGGGCTGAAGGTGGTCGCAGAGCACGGTTTCGAGTTGGGTTTCGGAAATCTGATACGGCTCGGGGATTTTCAGGAATTCGAACACGTAGGGTTCGCGCAACAAGTCGGCTGGCTGCTCGACGATCTGCCCCTGCGCGGCCAGTTGCAGGATGCCCACCTTGTCCTTGCTGGCGGCCAGGCGCAGAAATAACGAGCTTTCTTTCTGTCGCACCAGTTCGCGTACCGACCAGCGTTCGCGGGCGGTCTGCTGCTCGTAAAACCCGCGTTCCAGCGGATCGTCGATTTTCAGTAATTCGACGATGTGCGACCAGCTAAAAAGGTGCGACAGCGTCGCACCTTTTGGGTAAGCCAGATAAAACTGTCGAACTCGAATCAGATTGCTGCGGCTGAACCCCTTGCCGTGACGCAGCCCCAGGTCGCGGGACAGATTGTTGATCAATGCCTTGCCATATTCCGCTTTGCTTTTACCGCCTTGTTCAAACTCGACGATCTGTCGGCCGACTTGCCAGTAGGTTTGCGTGACATGGGTGTTGAGCGTCTGCACCGCATGGACTTGTCCTTGGGTGTAGACGTCGGAAATCTGCTCAAGTAGATCGCAATAAGCCTTTTCGGTCGTCAGCTTCATAGCGCTTCGTCCTCTGCCGCATTTTTAAACCTCTCGAATTCGAGAGGTCTAATTACGGCGAATTCGCCACAATTGGATTTGAAATAGCTCATGGCTGGAACCCCATTTTCTTCAGATGACCCTCGACGCGGGCGGCAAGCGTCGCTACTTCCTCGGTGAGCTGCGACTCCAGCACATAACCCGCCGGTGCTTCCCGCGCTGCCAGCGGTTCATTCATAGTTGCCGCCCTCGGCAGGTGTTATGCCTAGCAAACCGCTGTTTCGTGTGCATGTGTAGTCGGACGTGTATAGAAAACCACCGTTTCGGGTACACGTTCCGCCCGTCATGGGTAAATTATTCGTTTTTTTACCCACGTAGACGGTGTCATGGGTAAGGAATAGGTGTTTTTTACTCATATCGGCGCTTCGGGTTTGGCACTCACATTTTGCAGCAGCGCATACAGTGTGTCGTTGAGGTAGTAGTTGTCTTTGCCCAGTTTGTGCTTGGAGAGCAAGCCGATGCGCACCGCTTCGTCGAGATATTTGGCTGCGGTTTTACGGGTGACTTGCAGTTCATCCATCACAAATTCGATCTTGGTGTAGGGGTGACGGAACAGGTTGTTGATTAAATCCTGGCTATACACTTTAGGCAGTTCGGTGCGCAGCTTTTCCTTGTGCTGCTGCATCAGTGCCACGATGGCGGTTATCAGCGCGGTGGTTTGGCGCGAGGTTTGTTCTACACCGTCGAGCATGTACAGCAACCAGTCTTCCCAGTTTTCCGTATCGCGGGTGGTTTGCAGCAGGCGATAGTAGTCAACTTTGTTCTGGTTGATGTAGCGGCTCAGGTACAGCACGGGGCTGCCCAGCAAGCCATGTTGCACCAGGTACAAAATATTAATGATGCGCCCGGTTCTGCCGTTGCCGTCGTAGAAGGGATGAATGCTTTCAAACTGGTGGTGGATGATCGCCATTTTGGTGAGCGGGTCCCAATCGCATAGCGCGTCTTCATTGATGAAGCGTTCCAGATTGGTCATCAGCGCGATGATTTCATCGGGGTGTTGCGGCGGGGTGTAAACGGTTGCGCCCGTGATGCCGTTCTTCAGCGCGGTGCCGGGCAGCTTGCGGAAGCCCGCGCGGCTCTCTTCGATGCCCGCCTGAATTTCCAGTATGTCGTTATTGGTGAGCAGCCCGGTGCGATTGACCTGCTCGAAGCCGTTGCGCAAGGCGGTGGCGTAATTGTGTACCTCTTTCGCCGCGACGGAGACAAACTGCCGCGCGATGCTGTCGCTACGATACAGGTCGTCATGGGTGGTGATGATGTTTTCAATCGCGGAACTGTCTTTGGCTTCCTGTAGTGACAGTGTGCTGATGAGTATGCTTTGGTTGGGGATACTGGCAACCACGCCTTTCAACTCGGCCAGTGCCTGATGCGCTCTGGCGAGTTTTTTCAACACCGCTGTGGTTTCGATGTCTTGTGCTAACGGCAATGGTTTGATTGTGTTCATGGCTGGAACCCCATTTTAAGCAGATGCGTTTCCACCTTCGTACTCAGGGCTTCCACCTCTGCGGAAAGCTGCGGCAACGGGGTGGCGTAGCGTTCGGCGAGCTGGCGGATACGGCCGGTGAGGGTTTGCGAGACACGGTCCAGCTCGCCCTGCACGGCGGCGGCAATCGTGGCCAGCCATTTGTCGTCCACCACGAGGGTCTTGATTTCGTTCTCGGTGAGCATGGGGTATTGGGCGTCGAGCTTGGCTTCGAGATCTTCCTGCGCGGTCTTGAGACTGGCCTTGGCGTCTGCCTGCTGGTCGAGCAGGGCGGAGTAGTCTTCGAGGGCCTCGCGCTCGTCAGCGTAGTCCGGGTCGCGGCCGGTCGCTTCCGGCATCCCTGCCTCACGCGACATAAGGCCATCCATGGCCAAAATTTCCTTGAGGCGTGCTTTCAGGGCTTTGGCGGTGATTTTCTGCTTATCGCCCTCGCCTTCGATGACTTCGGCCAGCAGTCCTTCTTCGCCGCTTTGTTCCTCACGCTTTTCATCAAGCTGCTGCTCCAGCGCGGCGAGTTCGGCCTCACAGGCGGCGATGGCATCGCGCTCGGCGGCAAAATAGCGGGCGATGAGAATGGCGGCGGGGATGAGGTCGGACTTGAAGCGGCGCTTGCCCTTCTTGAAGTCTTCCTTCTCGGGCCAGACGAGTTTGCCTTCCTTGTTTTTGACCTGGCGGATTTCGCGGGGCTTTGCTCCCGCCTTCCACCCGGCATCGGCAATGAGGTAGCAATCGTCCTGCATGGTCTCGGCCCAGTAGTCCATGAGGTGCTGATAGATATCGTAGGCATCGAGCAGCGGCGCGGTCTTGAAGGTGTCGAGCAGGTTCTCGGCGATGGAAGCAATGAGCGGCTTGGGATGGCCGTCCTGGGCGAGGCCCTTGAGCAACGGGATGGAGGCCGTCTGCCATTGGGTGAAGAGCTTTTGGGCCTTGGTGTTAAACGCAGTGAACTCGGCGTGGCTGAAGATGGCGGGCTTTACCTCAGGCAGAGGGAGATTCAGCGCGGCGTAGCCCGGACGAGTGGCCATCCCAGATAAAGAGGGGCCGAACAAGGCGGCACGCAGGCCGGGCATGATCTTCCAGTAGTTGCCGAGGGCATCGAGGTCGCGCTCGGGGATGCCGCCGCGCAGGTGGCCGTCGATGTCCTGCAAATCCTCCGGATCGGTACTGTCGATGTAGCGCGGGAGGTTGAGGTTGTAGTCGTTCTTCGCGTCGGCGATTTCCGCGACGGGCACCATGCGGGCGTAGCGCGGATCGCTTTCATCCTGCCGGGTGTAGTTATCCACGATCTTGTGCAGGTCCTGCTCGCGCAGGCGATTTTTTGGGCCGTCCTTCTTGAACCCCTTGGAGGCATCGATCATGAAAATGCCTTTGCGGGCGGTGGCGTTTTCCTTGTCGAGCACGAGGATGCAGGCGGGGATGCCGGTGCCGAAAAAGAGATTGGCCGGCAGGCCGATGATGGCCTTGAGGTAGCCGGATCGGACGAGTTGCTGGCGGATGAGGCCTTCCGCATTGCCCCGGAACAGCACGCCGTGCGGGAGAATGCAGGCACCTTTGCCGGTGCTCTTCAGGGAGCGAATGATGTGCAGCAGGTAGGCGTAGTCGCCCTGCTTTGCAGGAGGCACGCCCCAGGTGAAGCGCTGGAAGTGGTCGCCACTACCTCCTTCACCCAAGGTGAGGCCGGTGGACCAGGCTTTGTCCGAGAAGGGCGGATTGGCGACGACGTAATCGTAGGTGCGGAGCTGCTCGCCGTCCTTGAACTTGGGATCGAACAACGTGTTTCCCGAGAGCACGTTGGCGGTCGGGAAGTCGTGCAGGATCATGTTCATGCGGGCGAGACCGGCGGTGGTCACGTCCTTCTCCTGCCCTTCGAGGGTGATGTGTTTGCCCGCCTCTGCGGCGACTTTCAGCAGCAGCGAACCGGAACCGCAGGTGGGGTCGTAGGCGGTGGTGGCGGCGATGGAGTTGGCCGCCGTGATGCCGATGACCTTGGCCATGATGCGGCTGACTTCGGACGGGGTGTAGAACTGACCCTTGCTCTTGCCGCTCTGGCTGGCGAAGTGCCGCATGAGATACTCATAGGCGTCCCCCAGTATGTCGTCGTTCTCTGCACGGTTCTTCGAGAAATCGAGCGCGGGGTTCTCGAAGATAGCGATGAGGTTGCCGAGTTTCTCAACTTTGTCCTTGCCATCGCCGAGTTTGTTGGAGTCGTTGAAGTCGGGAAAGTCGCTGCGGGCGAGGCGGGAGTTGGCGTCGATGAGCGGCTGGATGACCTGGGTGTTGATCTTGTCGCCGATGTCGACCTTGCCCTTGAGGGCGACCATGTCGCGGAATGAGGCGCCCTTGGGGATATTGACCGGCGGCTTAAAACCATCGTAGTCGCCGTATTTGTCGGATACATACTTGATGAACAACATGAACAGGACGTAGTCCTTGTATTGGCTGGCATCCATGCCGCCGCGCAGTTCATCGCATGAGGCCCAAAGGGATGAATAAAGATCGGATTTTTTGATGGCCATGTGATTTATTATTTTTTGTTCTTAGTGCAGAAAAGTTACAAAAACGGAACCGCTGCAAACTCGGGCTGCAATTATAATGCGAATGTTCGGTAATGTCTGGCTAGCTAAAATGTATTGAAAGCGGATACACAGCAGGCCGCACATCCATAATATCGCCAGCGTCCGGTTAGGCCGAAGAACAGTCGCTTGGTGAAAGAAAAACAGCGACTAAGACATCAAGCCCTAATCGCCGTTTTGACAAATTAAAACCACATCAAAAAACAACCACGTTCAAGACTTTATTGTTTTGACCATTACCGCCATTCAAGATTTTGTTGTCATGTTCAAGGCTTTATTGTCACTAAACACTCACAACAGGATTACCAGCCCGATTCGCGTTCCGGCGTGGCGGTAATCTTGTGTATGCTCAAATCTGCGCCGTTGAATTCTTCTTCGGCATCGAGCCGGATACCCACTAATTTCTTGATAATCCCATACACCAGATAGCCGCCGGCAAAGGCGATAGCCACGCCCAGCAATGTACCGAGCAGCTGCGACATGAAGCTCACGCCACCCAGGCCGCCGAAAGCCTTGAGCCCGAATATTCCCGCCGCAATGCCGCCCCATGCGCCGCACAGGCCGTGTAGCGGCCAGACGCCGAGCACGTCGTCTATCTTCCAGCGGTTTTGTGTCCAGGTAAACATCAGCACAAACATACCACCCGCTACCGCACCGACTGCCAGCGCACCGACAGGGTGCATTAAATCTGAACCGGCACACACCGCCACCAGTCCTGCCAGCGGTCCGTTATGCACAAAGCCGGGGTCGTTCTTGCCCGCCCATAGCGCTGCAAGCGTGCCGCCTACCATCGCCATCAGAGAATTTACTGCGACCAGGCCGCTGATGTTGCTGATGGTTTGCGCCGACATCACATTGAAGCCGAACCAGCCCACCGTCAGTATCCAGGCGCCCAGCGCCAGAAACGGGATACTGGAGGGCGGATGTGCCGAAATGCGCCCTTCCTTGTTGTAGCGCCCACGCCGCGCACCGAGCAGCAGCACCGCCGCCAATGCGATCCAGCCGCCCACCGCGTGCACCACCACGGAACCTGCGAAGTCGTGGAATTCCGCGCCGAAGCTGGCGTTCAGCCAGTCCTGAATACCGAAGCGGTGATTCCACGCGATACCTTCAAAGAAGGGATAGACGAAGCCGACCAACATGAAAGTTGCCGCCAATTGCGGGTTAAATTTTGCGCGTTCTGCGATCCCCCCCGAGACGATAGCCGGAATAGCCGCTGCAAAAGTCAGCAGAAAGAAGAATTTGACCAGTTCATAACCGCTTTTTTGCGTGAGTTCTTCAGCACTGCCAAAAAAATTCACGCCGTAGGCAATGACATAGCCGATGAAGAAATAAGCCAGTGTGGAAATTGCAAAATCGGCCAATATTTTGACCAGTGCATTCACCTGATTTTTCTTGCGCACCGTGCCCAATTCCAGAAAGGCAAAACCTGCATGCATGGCCAGCACCATAATGGCGCCCAGCAAAATAAATAAAACATCACTACCCGTTTGCAAATTTTCCATTGTTTCCCACCTGATGGCCAATTACTTGAAATATCTGAATGAAGCAAAATCCGTACCACTTTGATAAGCTATTGACATATATGACGCTCAATCATATTTTTCCGCAAAAACCTGCCGATGACACGCCGAATTGGTGCATTTTAGTCAGACAAAATAGTATTGCGCACCAAAATGGTGCAAAAAATCAAACGCGCCAATCTTGCAGATATTTTTCCAGCCAGAACAGCCCTATGATGGTTTTGCTTTCATTGATTTTGCCCAAACGCACCCATTCAATTGCCTCGCCAAGCGACAGCTCAAACACTTCAAGAAATTCGCCTTCATCCAGATTACGTTTGTGCTGCGTCAGGCCGCGCGCCAAAAAATACTCGATGCGCTCATCACCATAACCGATGCAGGGCCAGGTGGTGGTGAGATGTATCCATTCGCTTGCCACATAGCCCGTCTCCTCCAGCAACTCTCGCTGCCCGGTCAGCAATATATTTTCCCCATGATCAATTTTACCGGCGGGAATCTCGATAAACTCGCGTTGCGCGGCGTAACGGAACTGGCGCTCCATAATCAGATTGCCGTTATCGAGCAATGCCAGCACGGCTACCGCACCGGGATGCGTTATGTACTCACGCACGCTCTCCCCGCCGTCGGGCAGGCGCACGGTATCGCGGCGCACATGCAACAGACAGCCGTCATACACGGCCGTTGTTTCGATACAGGTTTCCTTCAGGTCCATGATCACTCCTTATGGTTTCTCGGGCGGTCGCGAGAGGGGATACGATACAGCCAGATCGCCATGATCAAACCGAAAATAGCCAGCCCAGATTGTAATCGCCCATCACGAATGAAGAACAGGATGGAGCTGCCGAAAGTCAGCAGCATCGTCGCCACGGCCACCAACTTTATCTTCCAGGGTATGCTCCGGTAGGTACGCCACTCGACAATCAATGGTCCGAAAGCCGGGTGGTTCATCAGCCAGTTGTAGAAACGTCGCGACGAGCGGGCGTAACAGGCCGTAGCAAGCAACAAAAATGGCGTGGTTGGCAGGACAGGCAAAAACACGCCGATGATGCCAATCAGAAGAAACAGCGTACCCAGGGCGGCAAAAGCGAGCCGCACCCACAACAAGCGATGTTTGCGCACCTCATGGCTATAGTCGCGCTGCTTACGAGGCTGGCTAGGGCTCAATTTGCGCCCCGCAGCATGCTGATGAACTGATCAATATCCTGACGCGACACCCGCCGCGAGGTTTCGAAGGCGGCATGATTTTGCGGATGTTGCAGATCAAGACGAATACCCCACAGTGGCCGTATGGCAGTGGGCAATATCGCGTAACGCACATCACCCAGCAGGCCGGGATCTTCCGGGTGCATGGTCAGATAGCCCTCAGAAAACCGGTCGAAACGGGCAATATCCTCCCTAAGCACCGAAGCGGCAGGAAGGTGCGGCACATCGCGTAGCGCATCGAATGCGCTCACCGTACTGCCCGGGTATATCCGCCCCGCTCCGCCCAGGCCGACGCGTACGGCATCGATGTGATAGACATCGCCGTGGCGGTAGATCGAACGCCAGAGCAGCAAATTCCCCATGGTGGGCTTGACGGTCAAACGCCCGGGTTCATGCCCCCGCAGCATGATGGCTGCGCGCATCGCGTCCTCGGCGCGCTGGTGCTGCACCCAACCGAAAGACAGATAGCTAACTGCCAGTACCAGCCCCAGAATGGCCGGCAGCGTTTTGCGCCAGCGCAGGCTGGCCCACATCGCCACCGCGAGGATCAGCGTGAACAGCGGGTCGAAGATCGAGACTATGCTCCAGGCAATGCGCTCGTCGGCAAACGGCCACAACAGGTGGGTGCCGTAGCTGGTGCAGGCATCGAGCAGACCGCTCGTGGCGCAGCCCAGCAAGGCGTACCAATAGATGCGCCCGAAAGCCAGCTTATGTCCAAACGCCTTGAATGCGGGCCAGAGCAGCAGTGCGACCAGCAAAGCGCCGACGGGAATAAAAATCAAGGAATGGGTGAACTGGCGGTGATACTCCAGCGTGAGTAGCGGGTCGGCGGCTGACTGAATCAAGGCATCGGCATCAGCCAGCAATGCGGCCAGAAACCCGATGGTCGTGGCTGCGCGCATTTCGCCCTGCTTGCTGCCCGTCAATGCGAGCGTGCCGCCCAGTAAACCATGGGTCAGGATATCCATCTATACAGTCCTCTGTCCGCTGCCAGCAGCATCATTTCCATCACAAGGGTTCGGTCGCGGTGACATTTTGCCGCGTTCAGCAAATTTATTCAGCAGCGCAAAAAACAACTCCCGCACGCGGCGGGAGTATAGGCAGTCAGATTTACATTAGTACAGCAGCAATGATTGCTGCACCGAAACAGCACATATTGACATCAGCGTTCCCGGCATCAGGCCCAGGAACAAGACGCCCAGCCCGTTAAGTGAAATCAGCAACCCGGTATCGGAACCGTAAACAATAGGCTCATGGCTTTCAGGCGCGTCAAAATACATCAGCTTGATGATGCGCAAATAGTAAAAAGCGCCAATCAGCGAGAACAGTACGGCAACTATCGCCAGCCAGGTATGCCCGGTCTGCACGATGGCATTCAGTACCGAGAACTTGGCGTAAAAGCCCACGGTGGGAGGAATCCCGGCCATGGAAAGCATCAGCAACATCATGATGAAAGCCAGCCAGGGGCTGCGTTGATTGAGTCCCTTGAAGTCGTTCAGCGTATCGGCTTCAAAACCTGCGCGTGACAGCAGCATGATCATGCCGAAAGCGCCCAGCGACATCATCATATACACCACGGTATAGAACATGGCTGAACCGTAGCCTTCTATTCCACCGCTAATCAATCCCAGCAACATGAACCCCATATGCGTGATCGTGGAATAGGCAAACATGCGTTTGAGATTGGTTTGCGCAATCGCGGCCAGGTTACCCAGCGCCATGGAGGCGATGGCGAGAATGATCAGCATGCTCGACCAGTCATGCTCCAGCCCCTGCAAGCCTTCGACCAGGATGCGCACGGTGAAGGCGAATGCCGCCAGTTTAGGCACTGAGCCGATCAGCAGCGTCATCGCAGTCGGCGCACCGTGGTAAACATCGGGCACCCACATGTGGAACGGAACCACGCCGAGCTTGAATGCCAAACCGGAAACGATAAACACCAGACCGAAGGCCAGCAGCGATTTATTCTGCACACCGTGGTTAATGGCATCGGAAATTACGCCCAGTTCCAGACTTCCTGTCGCGCCATACATCATGGACATGCCGTAGAGCAGCAGACCCGAAGCCAGCGCACCGAGCACAAAGTATTTCATCGCCGCTTCGGTGGCGATAGCAGAATCACGCTGCAAGGCAACCATGGCATACAAGCTCAGGGAAAGTAATTCCAGGCCCAGATACAGTGTCAGGAAGTGGTTGGCAGAAATCATCACGTTCATGCCGAGCAAGGCGAACAGGGCGAGCACCATGAATTCGCCGGTGAACAGGCCGCGCAGCATCAGATATTGACGCGAATACACCAGCACCATGGACATGCCCAGATAGCTCAACATTTTAAGCACGTCGGACATCAGGTCATCCACGTACATATTATTGAAGGCATAAGTCACGCCGTGCTCATGCGTGCCCACCGTGATGATGGAGCAGCCCAGCAGGGTAAGCTGTACGAGCAGATAGGTGAACAATTTGCTGCTTTGCGTCAGCATCAAATCCGCTATCAAAATAAAACAAACCATCACCAGCAGGAAAATTTCCGCGCTGACAGGTATCAGATTGGCCAACAAATTCATATAAACCTCAACATCAGTCGTTAGTCGTTAGTCGTTAGCCCTTAGTTGGTAGCGAGTCGTTGAATTAACCAACGACTAGCGACTAATAGCTAATAACTGTTTTCTATTTATAACGGCAGCTTCGAATGAGCCACATGCACCAGCAAATCATTCACGGAAGCGTGCAATATTTCGCTTAACGGGAGCGGATAAACACCCATACCCAGAACCAGTACAGCCAGCAGCGACATGATGAGCACTTCACGCGCGTTCAGATCAGTCAATTCCTCGACATGCTGGTTGGCGACCTTGCCGAAAATCACCCGCTTGTATAACCACAGTGTATAAGCCGCGCCGAAAATCAAGGTCGTGCCCGCCGCAAAGGCGTACCAGAAATTCACCTTGATCGCGCCCATGATGACCATGAATTCACCCACGAAGGCACTGGTGCCTGGCAGACCGCTATTGGCCATGGCAAATAGCATGAAGAATGCGGCAAATACCGGCATCTTGTTGGCGACGCCGCCGTAATCGGCAATATTCCTCGAATGCATACGGTCATACAGCACGCCTATGCACAGGAACAGGGCGCCTGCGACAAAACCATGCGAAATCATCTGCAACAATGCCCCTTCCATGCCGTAAGCATTAAAAATAAACAGGCCCATTGTGACAAAGCCCATATGCGAAATAGATGAATAGGCGACCAGTTTTTTCATGTCGGTCTGCATCAATGCAACCAGGCCGATATAGACGATAGCGATCAGCGACAGCGCGATCATCACGCCCGCCAGTTTGTGGCTTGCATCCGGGGTGATGGGCATGGAGAAACGCAGAAAACCGTATGCGCCCACCTTCAGCATCAGCGCCGCCAGAATCACGGAACCGCCGGTAGGCGCCTCAACGTGCGCATCCGGCAACCAGGTATGCACAGGGAACATCGGCACTTTTACCGCGAAAGCGAAGAAGAAGGCGATGAAAATCAATATCTGTGCCGTCATCGGAATCGCGACCTGATGAAAATCCAGGATAGCGAAACTGCCGCCGGTGAGGTTGTACAGGTAAATCAGTGCGACCAGCATCAGCAGCGAGCCGAGCAAGGTGTACAGAAAGAACTTCATCGTGGCATAGATGCGATTCGGACCGCCCCATACACCGATGATGATGAACATGGGCACCAGCATCGCCTCCCAGAACACGTAGAACAGGATGGAATCGAGCGCGCCGAACACACCGTTAATCATGCCTGACATCAGCAAAAATGCAGCCATGTACTGTGATACGCGTTTCTCGATCACACGCCAGCCCGCCAGCACCACAATCACGGTAAAGAAGCTGTTCAGCAGGATGAACAACATCGAAATACCGTCCACACCCAGGTAGTAGTTAATATTGAAGCGGGTAATCCAGTCATGATGCTCCACGAACTGCATGCTGCTGGTCGTGGTATCAAAACCGATATACAGCGGCAGCGTCACCAGGAAGCCCAGCACACTACCCACCAGAGCCAGAAGGCGGGCCAGGGGCGCATTCTTATCATCGCCAGTGGCCAGAACCAGAATACCGAAAATAATCGGTAACCAGATCGTAATGCTAATTACAGGTAATCCAAAAATCATGCTGTGTTTCCTTCGCTTAAATATCCTATAAACCCGATTCTGTAGTTCAGGATTCATCCTGACTTGTCGGGTTAAAACCCGACCTACAAATTATCGCGGGTTATACAAACCAGTTTCGTATGGTTAACAAGATGAACACGCCCACTATCATGGTAAATGCGTAATGATAGATATAGCCCGTCTGGAATTTTCTCACCACGCCGGATAACCTGCCCACCGTACCGGCCGTCCCATTCACCATCAAACCATCAATCAGCAATTTGTCTGCAAACTTCGACAGAAAACTACTCAGACCGCGCGCGCCACCGGCAAAGAACCAGTCGTTGAAACGATCGAAGTAATACTTGTTATCCAGCAGGATATACAACCACTGAAAACGCTTTTGTATGGCAGCAGGAATATCAGGGCGCTTGAGATAGAAAAACGCTGCACTGGCTACACCGGCAATCGCCAGCCACAAAGGCAGGCTGGAGAGTGAATGCAACACCATGGCAAACGGGCCATGAAATTCTTCACGCAACTCGCGCATCGCCGCGTGGTGCTCGGCGATGTAGATGGACTCCTTGAAATAGTCACCGAACAGCATAGGCTCGATCGCGATATAACCGATCATGGCCGACGGGATGGCCAGCAACACCAGGGGCAACCACACCACCCAGGGCGTTTCATGAGGCTTCTGGCCGGGAGCCAGACCGTGGTGGTGATCATCGTGGCCGTGAGCATGATGATGCGCTTTGCCAAAGCGTTCCTTGCCGTGGAATACCAGGAAATACAGGCGGAAGGAATAGAACGCGGTGACAAACACACCCGCCACCACTGCAAAATAGGCGAAGCCGGAGCCGGACAGGTGCGACAGGCCAACCGCTTCGATGATGCTGTCCTTGGAATAGAAGCCGGAGAAGAACGGTGTGCCGATCAGCGCCAGCGTACCGATCAGGAAAGTAATCCAGGTGATCGGCATGTACTTGCGCAGGCCGCCCATATTGCGAATATCCTGATCATGGTGCATGGCAATAATCACGCTGCCGGCAGCGAGGAACAGCAGTGCTTTGAAGAACGCGTGCGTCATCAGGTGGAAGATACCCACCGAATAGGCGGAGGCACCCAGTGCGACGAACATGTAACCCAGTTGCGACAGGGTAGAGTAAGCAATCACACGTTTGATGTCGTTCTGGATGATGCCGAGAAAGCCCATGAACAGCGCGGTAATTGCACCTGTCACCATGACAAAGGACAGCGCCGTATCCGACAATTCAAACAAGGGCGACATGCGCGCAACCATGAAGATACCGGCAGTCACCATGGTGGCCGCATGAATCAACGCGGAGATCGGTGTCGGGCCTTCCATGGAATCCGGCAACCAGACATGGAGCGGAAATTGCGCGCTCTTGCCCATCGCGCCGATAAACAGCAGGATACAGATTGCAGTCAACAGGTTAACTGACATACCGGCAATCGGTGCCAGATCATCCGCGTGACTCGCTGCAGTGGAGAATACGGCGGCATAATCCAGCGTGCCGAACACCATCAGTACCAGACCTATGCCCAGCAGAAAACCGAAATCACCGACGCGGTTAACCAGAAAGGCTTTCAGGTTGGCATAAATCGCCGTAGGCCGGTCATACCAGAAGCCGATCAGCAGGTAGGACACCAGGCCTACCGCTTCCCAACCGAAGAACAATTGCATGAAATTGTTTGCCATCACCAGCATCAGCATGGAGAAGGTAAACAACGAGATGTAACTGAAGAAACGCTGGTAGCCGGAATCTTCCGACATATAGCCTATGGTATAGATATGCACCATCAGGGAGACGCTGGTCACCACCAGCATCATGGTAACGGTCAGCTGATCAATCAGGAAACCGACATGAAAGCTGGTATCCCCTGTCGTCAGCCATGTATACACCGTGCCATTAAACGTATGGCCGGCCATGACGTCCAAAAACACCTGTATCGAAGCAAACAGCGAAACGCCTACCAGCGCGATGGTAATACGATGCGTCAAGGTACGGCCCAGCAATTTGCCGAACAGTCCCGCCACAATGGCGCCGAACAAGGGGGCCATCGGTACTAACAGGTAATAAGTTTGAATATCCATCACATCAGCCTTTCAAACTGCCAAGATCGTCAACGTTAATGGTGCGCAAATTGCGGAACAGCACCACCAGAATCGCAAGGCCAATTGCAGCCTCAGCTGCCGCAACGGTAAGTATGAAGAAAACGAAAATCTGACCCGAGGTGTCGTTAAGATAATGTGAGAATGCGACGAAATTGGTGTTCACAGCCAGCAACATCAACTCTATGCACATCAACAAAATGATCACATTTTTACGATTCAGGAAAATGCCCAGCACGCTGATGGCAAACAGCACCGCGCTAAACACCAGATAATGTGAAAGAGTTACCATCTTATTTTTCGCTCCCTTGATTATTTTGTAGGTCGGGCTTCAGCCCGACACCCTGCCTAGTTCATTGTCGGGTTAAAACCCGACCTACACTTTGGGTTCGGACGGCATGCTTACGATACGCAGGCGATCTGCCTTTTTGGCTTTTACCTGTTCGGCAATATTTTGCGTCTTGACACCCGGACGACGGCGCAGCGTAAGGGCAATTGCCGCCACCATTGCCACCAGCAGAATCACGGCGGCTATTTCAAACGGATAGACATAATCAGTGTAAATCAGACGTCCCAGTTCCTTGGTATTGCTGTAATCGGCGGCATGTACCACAGCGCTGGAAACATCCGCTATCTCACGCGAACCCAACACCCAGATCATCTCGAACACCATCAATCCAGCCAGCAGGGCGCCAAACGGAAACCAGCGCCAGAATCCTTCACGCAACTTCACCAGATTGATATCCAGCATCATCACCACAAACAGGAACAACACCATTACCGCACCGACGTAAACCAGAACCAAGGTGATGGCAAGAAACTCGGCTTCGAGCAGCATCCAGATACCTGCCGCGCTACAAAAAGCCAGCACCAGAAATAGCGCTGCATGAACGGGATTTCGTGCCACGACCACCCCCATACCCGCCATGACGGTAATGGTCGCAAACAGATAAAACACCACATCAAAAAAACTCATGAATTCATCCTTAAAAACTGTAAGTTGTAAGTGGATAGTGGCAAGTGGGGGAAACCACCTCTACTGTCCACTCCCTACCCTCTGCTTACCACTACCTGTATTTGGAGTCTGCCGCGCGATCTTTGGCGATTTGCGTTTCGTGCTTGTCGCCTATCGCCAGCAGCATGGGTTTGGTGTAATACAAATCACCGCGTTTCTCGCCGTGATACTCAAAAATTCGCGTTTCTACAATCGCATCCACCGGACAGGATTCTTCACAGAAACCGCAGAAGATGCACTTGGTCAGGTCAATATCGTATTGCGTGGTACGGCGTGTGCCGTCTTCACGTTCTGCCACCGCGATTTTGATCGCCAGCGCCGGACAGACTGCTTCGCACAATTTGCATGCGATACAGCGCTCTTCCCCGTTTGCATAGCGACGTTGCGCATGCAAACCACGAAAACGGAAGCCTTGCGGTGTTCTCTCTTCCGGGAATTGTACGGTGATCTTGCGTGCGAACATATATCGTCCGGTCAGCGCCATCCCTTTGAGCAATTCGAAAAGCAGAAACGTCTTAAAGAATTCTTTTATTTTTTCCATTTTATATCCTCGTGCGAGCGTGAGTCATCGCGTCCCTACCACAGCCAATAGGGGGTTTGCATCCAGCCACCCACTACCACGACCCATATTATCGTTATAGGGATAAATACTTTCCAGCCCAGGCGCATCAACTGGTCATAGCGATAACGCGGGAAAGTTGCACGGAACCACAGAAACAGGAACAGCACGAAAGCGACCTTGGCGAACATCCATACGATGCTGTCCGGCAGGAATGGCACCGGTGACAACCAGCCGCCCATGAACATGATCGAGGTCAGGAAGGCTACCAGTATCATGTTGGCGTATTCGCCCAGGAAGAACAACGCGAAAGCCATGCCTGAATACTCAACATGAAATCCGGCGACAATTTCCGATTCACCTTCAGCCACATCGAATGGCGCGCGGTTGGTTTCCGCCACACCAGAAATCAGATAGATCAGGAACATAGGAAACAGGGGAATGATGTACCAGTTGAGCATGCCGTAACTGCCCTGCTGACCGCGCACTATCTCACCCAGATTCAGGCTTTGCGCCGCCATCAACACCGTCACCAGCGCAAAGCCCATCGCAATTTCATAGGACACTATCTGCGCCGCCGAACGCAACGCACCCAGAAAGGCGTACTTTGAGTTCGATGCCCAGCCGGCGATGATCACACCGTACACACCCAGCGAAGTCATCGCCAGAATGTAGAGCAATCCCGCATTCACGTCAGCGAGCACCAGTTCGGCATTGAATGGCACGACGGCCCAGGCCGCAAGCGCCGGCATCAGCGCCATAACCGGTGCGATGACAAACAGAAACTTATTTGAACCGCTGGGAATGATGATTTCTTTCATCAACAGCTTGACGCCGTCTGCGAGCGGTTGCAACAGGCCGAAAGGCCCGACACGATTCGGGCCGATACGAATCTGCATCCAGCCGATAACCTTGCGTTCAGCCAGCGTCAGATAGGCAACTGCGCCCATCAGCGGCCCGACGATCACCATGATTTTGACGGCCGTCCAGACGGGTAGCCAAGCCGTGCCTAACAGGTTCTGTATGGGTAGTAGCCATTCCATCATGCACGCTCCACAGATTGACCAGCGACTTGGCAGGCGTTTTCTGGCTGCTTAGTCGAATGGCCAGTTGTTATTTCAATCGTTCCAAACATCGCACCCAGTGCTGCCGTAGCCGGATGACCCGCCGCGACGCGTACCGCACCATGAGGCAAGCTGTCATTTTTTTGCACCGTCAGTTGCACGCTGGCATCACCCTGGCTCACCTTGACCGTATCCCCTGACTGCACGCCCAGTTTCTGCATCTCACTGCCATGCAGCATCACACAGGGCACGGCAGCATCATGGGTTTTCTGCAAGGAGGCCGCGCGGCGCACCAGTGCATCAGCCGAATAGATAGGCACATCGCTGACACGCTGAAGGCCTGCGTCATTGCCGTTAGCCATAATGCTGATTGCCACGCCTGCGATATGATTACCGAGCTTGTCGTCCAGACCGAGGGTATGCAATCCTTCAGCACGAACCGCCTCACTGGTGTCGTAATCAAAACCTGACACATCAAGCAGATTACCCAATACGCGCAACACTTTCCACGCCGGGCGCGCTTCCGCCAGCGGCTTGACCGCGCCCTTGAAGCTTTGCGCGCGTCCTTCGGTATTCACAAACGTACCCGACGTTTCGCTGAACGGCACGACAGGCAACAACACGTCCGCGTAGTCCATCGCATGATGTTTGTAGGCTGACATTGCCACCACCATATCGGCTGCGCGCATCGCACTCATCGCCTGCTGCGGATTGTGCATATCCAGTTCAGGCTCGACATTCAGCAACAGGTAAGCCTTGCGTGGTTCAGCCAGCATCTGCGCTGCATTCATGCCCTGCACATTGCCTGCAAAAGGCACTGCACCAGCCAGATAAGCACCCACGCTGTTTGCCGCCTCTCCAAGATAACCAAATTTGCCAGCGCACAGGGCGGAAATTTGTTCAGCCAGCAGCGCAATCTGCACGGCTTGCGGATGTTGCTGCGCAAAATTGCCCAGCAACACGGCGACCTGCTGGCCGCCGGACAGACTCTGCGCAATCGCACTGGCCGCTGCCGTGACAGTTACCGCCGCAACGGCCTGCTGTACTGCGGCAGGCAACTCTGCCTGTTTTTCAGCGGCGAGTGCTTTGAGCACCTGTGCCAGCGTGTTGAGTAATTCATTCGGCGCGATGATAGCCTTGTTGGCAACCGGCATCAGCAAATCATCATCACTGGCATGAACGATGTTGGCCTGAGCCCCGTGCTTGACTGCCTGACGTATGCGTTGCGCCAGCAAGGGATGGTCCTTGCGCAGGAAGCTGCCGACGATCAGAAAGCGATCCGCCGCATTGATATCCGCAATCGGCATGCCCAGCCAGGGCGCGCCCGCCTGTTTGCCATCCGCACTGAAATCGGACTGGCGTAAACGGTAATCAACATTGCCGCTACCAATCCCGCGCAGCAGTTTTTGCAACAGAAAAAGTTCTTCGAACGTGCTGTGTGGCGTCGCCAGTGCGGCGATATGTTCGGCTCCGGCATTACTGGCAATCTGACGCAATCCATTCGCCACATATTCCAGCGCGGGCGCCCAGTCCACCTCTATCCATAGGCCATCCTGCTTGATCATCGGACGGGTTAGACGCTCAGGCGAATTCAACCCTTCATAGCTAAACCGGTCCTTATCCGAAATCCAGCATTCATTGATGGCTTCATTCTCGACGGGGACTACCCTGGCGACTTTGTAGTCTTTGACATGCAGCGCCAGATTGGAACCCAGACCATCGTGCGGGCTGACTGACTTGCGACGTGACAATTCCCACGAACGTGCTGTATAGCGGAAAGGTTTGCTGGTCAGCGCACCGACCGGACACAGGTCTATCATGTTGCCCGACAACTCGGAATCGACCGAACTGTTAACAAAGCTCATGATCTGCGCATGCTCGGTACGGTTAGCCATACCCAATTCCATTACACCGGCGATTTCCTGACCGAAACGTACGCAACGCGTACACTGAATGCACCGGCTCATTTCCCTGGTAGAAATCAGTTCGCCGATTTCCTTGGGAGTAACGACGCGTTTTTCCTCGGTGTAGCGCGACTCGCCACCACCATAACCCATCGCAATATCCTGCAGCTCACATTCGCCACCCTGATCGCAGATCGGACAATCCAGAGGATGGTTGATCAGTAGAAACTCCATCACGCCTTTTTGCGCCTTGACCGCCAGTTCGGAATGCGTATGCACTTTCATGCCGTCAGCAGCAGGTGTCGCACAAGCCGGCAACGGCTTGGGTGCTTTTTCCACTTCCACCAGGCACATCCGGCAGTTAGCCGAAATGGACAGTTTCTTGTGGTAGCAAAAATGCGGAATGTAGACCCCGGCCTTATGCGCGGCGTCCATCACCGTGGAACCGCGTTCGGTCTCGACTAATTTGCCATCAATTTCAATATTAATCATTGCTCACCTAACCCGTCAGATCTACACCAAGCACCGCTTGTGCTCGATGTGATATTCAAATTCCGCCCGGAAATGTCTGAGCATACCCTGCACAGGCCATACAGCCGCCTCACCCAGCGCGCAAATAGTACGCCCGGCAATGTTCTCGCCCACACTCAGCAACAGATCCAGGTCTTCCTTGCGGCCTTGGCCATGTTCTATTCTGTGCACGATGCGGTACAACCATCCGGTACCTTCACGGCACGGCGTGCATTGACCGCAGGATTCTTCGTGATAGAAATAGGACAATCTCTCCAGCGCACGCACCATGCAAACCGTTTCGTCCATCACGATCACCGCACCGCTGCCCAGACCCGACCCCGCCTTCAGAATGGAATCGTAGTCCATCGTCAGATCCATCATGATCTCACCGGGTATCACCGGCATGGATGATCCGCCCGGGATCACCGCCTTGATTGTGTGCCCGTTGCGCACGCCACCCGCCATCTCCAGCAACTTGGCAAACGGCGTGCCCATGGGCACTTCGAAATTGCCCGGATTGTTCACATGGCCTGAGACGGAGAACAGCTTGGTTCCGCCGTTGTTGGGTTTGCCCAGCTCCAAAAATGCACGACCGCCGTTATTGATGATGTACGGGATGCTGGCGAAAGTTTCTGTGTTGTTGATCGTTGTAGGCTTGCCGTACAGGCCGAAGCTGGCCGGAAAAGGCGGTTTGAAACGCGGTTGACCCTTCTTGCCTTCAATAGACTCCAGCAAGGCCGTTTCTTCACCGCAGACATACGCGCCATAGCCCAGGTGATTATGCAGATCAAAACTGAAACCGGTCCCCATAATATCGTCGCCCAGAAAACCGGCGGCGCGCGCCAGCTCACAAGCCTCTTCCATACGCTCATAAGCTTCGAAAATCTCACCGTGCACATAGTTATAGCCAGTCTTGACATTCATGGTGTAAGCAGCAATCGCCATGCCTTCGATCAGCAGGTGCGGGTTATACAGCATGATGTCCCAGTCTTTGCACGTACCCGGCTCACCCTCATCGGAATTGCAGACTATGTATTTATCGCCCGCAAAATTACGCGGCATGAAACTCCACTTCAGCCCGGTGGGGAAACCCGCACCGCCGCGTCCACGCAAGGCGGAGACTTTAACTTCGGCGATGATCGCATCCGGCGACATTTTCTCGGTCAGCACACGGCGCAATGCCTGATAGCCGCCGACCTTAAGATAATTTTCTAGTGTCCACGGCTGTTCAAAATCCATCGTGGTTTGGGTTACCGGACCTCTCATGATTTATCCAATTCTGCCAGAATCTGATCTATCTTTTCGTTGCTCAGACGACCACACAATCGCTTGTTATTGATGGTGAACAACGGCGCATCCTTACACGCCCCCATGCATTCACCCTCACGCAAACCAAATTTACCATCTGCAGTCACTTCGCCCAGACCAATACCCAGCCTGGTCTTCAGGTGTGCCACGGTCTCTTCGGCCCCGCACAGCGTGCAAGACAGATTGGTGCACACGGTAATGGTGGTTTTGCCCATCGGCTTGAGGTTGTACATGTGGTAAAAAGTCGCCACCTCCAGCACAGCCATGTTAGCCATGCCGAGAAACGCAGCGACGTCACTCATGTCGTCAGTCGAAATCCAGCCTTTTTCATCCTGCACGAAGCGTAGCGCGGACATCACGGCAGACTGTTTCTGATCGACAGGATACTTCTTCAGCTCACGGTTGATTTGCTCTTGTATATGTGCGGATAACATTATCGGTCTATCTCTCCAAAAACAATGTCCTGCGTGCCGATAATGGTTACCACGTCGGCAATCATGTGGCCACGCACCATCTCATCCAGCGAGGACAGATTCGCAAAGCCCGGCGCACGTATCTTTAAACGGTAGGGCTTGTTTGCACCGTCCGAAACCAGATAAATACCGAACTCACCCTTGGGATGCTCGACAACCGAATACGCCTCGCCTTCCGGCACATGCATCCCCTCGGTAAACAACTTGAAGTGATGGATCAACTCTTCCATGTTCTGCTTCATGGACTCGCGGCCAGGCGGCGCAAACTTGTGATTAGCGGTGATAACCGGGCCGGGATTCTGCCGCAGCCAGCTTATACATTGCTTGATGATACGGTTGGATTGGCGCATTTCCTCGACACGCACCAGATAGCGATCGTATGAATCGCCATTCACGCCGACCGGAATATCGAAATCGACTTTATCGTATGCGGCATAGGGCTGCTTTTTGCGCAAATCCCACTCCACACCTGATCCACGCAACATCGGGCCGGTTATACCCAGAGCCAACGCCCGTTCCGGCGTAAGCACGCCGATACCGACAGTGCGTTGTTTCCAGATACGGTTATCCGTCAGCAGCGTCTCATATTCATCTACATAGGTCGGGAAACGACGCGTGAAATCTTCCAGAAAATCGAGCAGCGAACCCTGACGGTTCTCGTTAAGTTTTTTGACAGCCGCCGCATTGTGTATTTTGGAGGCTTCATATTGCGGCATGCTGTCGGGCAAGTCGCGATACACGCCACCCGGACGGTAATATGCGGCATGCATACGCGCCCCGGATACCGCTTCATAAGCATCCAGCAAATCTTCACGCTCACGGAAACAATACAGAAACACCGTCATCGCGCCGATATCCAGACCATGCGCGCCCAACCACATCAAGTGATTCAATATCCGCGTAATTTCGTCATACATGACGCGGATATATTGTGCGCGCAGCGGCACTTCGATGCCGGCCAGCTTTTCGATCGCCTGCACATAGGCATGCTCATTGCACAGCATGGACACGTAATCAAGCCGATCCATGTAGGGCACAGACTGTAAAAATGTTTTGTGCTCGGCCAGCTTTTCAGTCCCGCGATGCAGCAAACCGATATGCGGGTCGGCGCGAACGATGACTTCACCATCCAGTTCCAGCACCAGACGCAACACACCATGCGCCGACGGATGCTGCGGACCAAAATTCATTGTGTAATTTTTAATTTCCGGCATGACTACCTCGCACGCAGTGCGCAATGAATTTCTGCGCAGGACAACTTGTACAAACAAGGCCCGCAGGGCGGCCGGAGCTAAAATTCATTGTGTAATTTTTAATTTCAGGCATGAGCGCGTCCTTAATTACAACCGTAGGTTTGTTCACGCAGAATGCGCGGCGTCACTTCCCGCGGCTCAACCGTAACCGGCTGATATACCACGCGCTGCTGCTCAGGGTCATAGCGCATCTCAACATGACCGGAGAGCGGAAAATCCTTGCGGAATGGGTTTCCGACAAAACCGTAATCCGTCAGAATGCGGCGCAAATCAGGATGACCGGTGAAAATCAGACCGAACAAATCAAATGCTTCGCGCTCGAACCAGTTCGCGCCCGGCCAGATATCTGCGACCGAAGCCAACACCGGAAAATCATCTTCCTCGGCAAATATGCGCACGCGCAGGCGTCGATTATGAACCACGGAAAGCAAATGATAGACCACCGCGAAGCGCTTGCCCTCCCAGGCACCGTCGCCGTATTCCGAATAGTCCATACCACACAGGTCAACCATCTGCGCGAAACGCAACTCCTCTGCATCGCGCATCAGAGTCAATACTGACAACATCTCGGTCGCCCTGACCACGACAGTAATCTCACCCAATCGCGCTTGCACGCTGACAAGTCGCTCACCCAATAAACTGCCCAGATCTTCAAGCAACGATTTTTTTTCAGTTGTCATAACTTGTCCTAGCGCGCGATCGTGTTGGTGCGTTTGATCTTGTTCTGCAATTGAATCAGGCCGTACAGCAAGGCTTCAGCAGTCGGCGGACAACCCGGCACGTATATGTCCACAGGAACAATACGGTCACATCCTCGCACCACAGAATAGGAATAATGATAATAGCCGCCGCCATTCGCGCACGACCCCATGGAAATGACCCAGCGCGGCTCGGACATCTGGTCGTACACTTTGCGCAGGGCAGGCGCCATCTTGTTGCACAGCGTACCCGCAACCACCATCACATCGGACTGACGCGGACTGGGGCGAAACACGATGCCAAAACGATCCAGATCATAGCGCGACGCACCCGCATGCATCATTTCCACCGCACAGCAGGCCAGACCGAACGTCATCGGCCAGAGCGATCCGGTACGGGTGTAATTGATAATGGTGTCTAGCGTCGTCGTGACGACACCCTTCTCCAGAATGCCTTCTATTCCCATTCCAAGGCTCCTTTCATCCACTCATAGACAAAACCAACCACGAGGATAGCCAGGAAGATCATCATGGAAACATAGCCGAACATGCCGATTTCCTTAAGCACAATCGCCCAGGGAAATAAAAATGCAATTTCGAGATCGAACAGGATGAACAGAATAGCGACGAGGTAGTAACGCACATCGAACTTCATGCGCGCATCTTCAAAGGCCTCGAAGCCACATTCATAGGGAGATAATTTCTTGCTGTCCGGCCGATGCATCGCCGCAAATCTGCCCAGCACCATCGGCACCACTCCAACAGCCAAACCAATGCAGATGAACAACAGTACCGGAAAATAATTTTCCAACATCGAGCTTCCCCCTCTATGTATGCAATTCGCAAGTCAACCCGCAAGAGTTAAATCAGAATTGCTTTGTAATCGTTTTCAGGCTGCCAATACACATGGGTATCAACTTGTATTTTTTATTTTTATTTTTATTTTTTTATTTTTTTGCTGCTTTCTTTACTACTTTTTAAAACTGGTGCGGATGGGGAGACTCGAACTCCCACGCCCTTACGGGCACAAGCACCTCAAGCTTGCGTGTCTACCAATTCCACCACAACCGCATTATTCTGTCCGATTACTTCGGGATCTCCTTTGACTTCGAAGTATCCACCACAGCGGGAACCGTAGATTTTACCGCGTTCGCATTCACCCTATCCATCACGCCCTGCTGCTCGGCAGGGTGAGAATACAGATAAGTCAGCGCCAAACTGGTAATAAAGAACAGCGTAGCCGCAACGGCCGTGCTACGACTGAGGAAATTTGCAGAGCCACCGGAGCCGAATAAGCTACCGGCGGAACCAGTACCGAATGCGGCACCCATGTCAGCACCCTTGCCATGCTGCACCAGTACCAAACCACACAAGGTGACCGCCGTTACGAGATGAAATACCCAAACAATTGTTTCCACTTACCACTCCAAACCACTTAGTTATTTTTGCGCTGCGCGACAAATTGCCACAAAATCTTCAGCCACCAATGAAGCACCGCCGATCAGACCGCCATCAATATCAGGCATTCCAAACAACTCCGCTGCATTCCCTGCCTTCACGCTACCGCCGTAGAGTATACACAAACCCTGCGCCACCTGAGCGTCATGCCGGGCAACGCGTTGGCGAATAAAAGCATGCACAGCCTGCGCCTGATCCGGACTGGCCGTCTTGCCTGTACCGATCGCCCAGACAGGCTCGTAAGCGACAACCGCCTGCAACAAGGCTTTTGCACCAAAACGGTCCAACACCGCATCCAACTGCGTGGCCACTACTTGCTCGGTGATACCCGACTCGCGCTCCACCAGCGTCTCACCTACACAAAAAATCGGCTTCAAGCCGGCCTTCTGTGCTGCCGCGAATTTTGCGGAAGCGATCTCGTTACTTTCATGAAACAAACCGCGACGCTCCGAGTGCCCGATAATCACATAGCTGCAAGCGAAATCTGTCAGCATGCCCGGCGCTACCGCACCGGTGAAAGCACCTTCTTCCTGCGGACTCAGATTCTGCGCACCCCATGCCACATTGCTGCCTTGCAACAGGGATTGCGCCTGAGAAAGATAGGGATAGGGCACACAAACCGCATAATCAGCATCCCGCAATTCACGAACACCCCCCAGAACACCTTGGAGTAACGCCTGATTACTTGCCAGGCGACCATACATCTTCCAGTTTCCGACTACTAATTTGCGACGCATCGTAATCATTCCACTCATCTTTTAAAGTTGCGCAATCGTACCCGCGAAAGGGATATTGGTCAATCAAAATAGCCCCGCAAACGCTTGTCAGGCCGCCTGCACCGGTATTTCGTCCCGTTTTGCGATGATGCGATTGCGCTCATCTACATAGACAAGTTGCGGATGAAATTTTTGCAACTCCAGCTCGGAATACATCGCATAGCTGGCTATAATCAGAATGTCATCAGGGTTGGCCTTATGCGCGGCCGCGCCGTTCACTGAAATGATACCCGAGCCCCGTTGCGCACGAATCGCATACGTCGTGAATCGTTCCCCATTGCTGACGTTGTAAATATCAATCTGCTGATACTCCCTGATATCAGCCGCGTCCAGCAAATCATCATCTATCGCGCACGAGCCTTCGTAGTGCAACTCGGCGTGCGTCACGCGCACTCGGTGCAACTTGGCTTTAAGCATGATTCTTTGCATAAAAACCTACCTTTCAAATCGGGGCGCGGATTATATCTGACTCACTCGCCAAGACCAACCTCTACGTTATCCAGCAAACGTGTTTTTCCCAATCGGGCTGCAGCCAGAATCACCCAATTGCGCTGTTCGCCGTTTGCTGGTTGTAAATCAGACTGATTGCGCACAGACACATAATCCACCACCCAACCCCTGCTTGCGAGCGCCTGAGCGGCTTGCTGCTGCAACAATTCAAAGTTGCGTGCGCCTTGCACGATGGCCTGCCGCATACCCTGCAAGGTCTGGCTCAGAAAAAACGCCTCGCTGCGTTCTGCCTCAGTCAGATACTGGTTGCGCGAACTCAAGGCAAGACCATCCGCCGCACGTACCGTTTCGCCACCGATAATGCATAGCGGCAAATTCAGTTGCGTGGTGAGCTGACGAACAAGATGGAGCTGCTGGTAATCCTTTTTACCGAACAAGGCCACCTGCGGCTGAACGATGTTCAGCAGCTTCAGCACCACGGTGGCCATGCCGCGAAAATGGCCGGGGCGCGCCGCACCGCACAACTCATAGGCTAGCGGCGGCAATTCAATAAACAGGGTTTGTTGCACGGGATACATTTCGTTAACCGCAGGCGCAAACACCACATCCACCAGACCGTGCAGTTTGGCGCAATCAGCAATCAGCGTACGCGGATACTGGTCGAAATCTTCATTCGGCCCGAACTGCAAAGGATTAACAAAAATACTCGCCACCACACAATCGCCGTGCTCCCTGGCCTGGCGCATCAGATTCAGATGTCCTTCATGCAGATTACCCATGGTCGGCACGAAGGCGATAGCATGTTCATCAGCCAGTCGCGCGCGCAGTTCAGCAACACGAGTAATTATCTGCATACTAAAATTTCCAACTCAAGCATAAACACTCCGTCCCTCACCCTGATAACTCTGATACACATGTTCAAATACGGCTGAGCACTTGGACTCATAGATTTCTTTGGAGTAAGCGCGCGGCAAGCCTTCATCGAGCGTATTCTCGATTTCGATCTTCACCCGGGCGCGGGTAGAGATTTTTTGCCTCCATCCCAGCACCAGCAATTTATGCAGCTTCTCCAACAGATGGTGTGCGACCTTCTTCACCTCCTCCCGCTCCTCGGTGGTCAGTTCTGGAGCAGGCCGAGTCAGAATATCCATGATTGTTAATTCTTCTTCGCTCAAGTTCTCACGCACATGACGTGTCTGCTCTTCCGTCAACACAGTGGACAGCGCCAACAGCTCTTTGAATATCTCCTCGATATTACGGCTGCCAGAGTTGTAGCCTTCGATCAGGTCTTGGAACTTGGCCAGATAGTCCGCCCGCGTCGGATTAAGACGAACCATGCGTTCCAGTTGTGCGCGCACTGCCGCCTTTAACCGTTCGACATCCGTATTGCTTGGCTTCTTATCTTCGAAGCGTTTGCGCAACGCCTCGAAGTTGATCTTGGATAGATCAATGTGCCCGTAGCCTTCCGTCTTCTGCCTAATTTTGAAAGGCTCGGCAGCAATGGAAGAATCCAGCAAATCCTGAATACCCTGCATGATGTGCGAAATATCGGGTGGATCAGTTACGGTACGAATGCACTCGGCTATCGCGGCAAGGCAACCGCAGCGTTGCGAGAACTCAACCGCGACCGGATCGGGCTTCACTGCACGATACAAACTATTCACCAACGCTTCGAGCGCAAGGAAATCGCGCTTGATAGTCTCCGGCGCCATCAGGCGGTCAGCGGCAGATTGAATCGCGCCAGCCTGTGCAAAGTTAGCCGTTGGCATATTCTCAATCTCCGCCAAGGAAATTCCTTGCTCTAGGCAGAACACATTCGCGTCATTGATGGCATAGCGCAGCTCGTCCGCCAATGCCTTCTTGTCGCGCACAGGCATTTCGCCACCGCCCCCCTGTCCATAGATCGCCAGCGCCTTTTCCAGTGACGAGAACACATTGGCGTAATCGACAATCAAACCACTCTGCTTGCCGGAGTAAACACGGTTGGCGCGGGCGATGGTCTGCATCAGCGTGTGGTTACGCATTGGCTTATCGAGATACACCGTAGAGCAGCTTGGCGCATCAAAGCCAGTCAGCCACATCGCGCAAACGAATACGAGACGCAATGGATCGTTGGGGTCTTTGAACTTCTCGTCCAGCTTTTCATCGAGCATGCGCTTCCGGTGCGGCACGATATCAATGCCCTGCTTCGCCATCTGCTCAATTTCGTTCTGCCCAGCAGACACAACCACAGCCATATCGGTCTTGTCGTCCTTTGGCCAGTATTTACGAACCTTGTCGTACATACGCAGCGCGGTCGCCTTGTCGATGGAAACCACCATCGCCTTGCCTTGGAATCCGCGCCCGAGGAAGTGCTTCACAATGTCCTGCGCCACGGTATCCAGACGGTCATCGCGGGTGATGAGGTGATACTGCCGCCCTAGTTCGCGCTCCAGTTTCTTCTCGGCCTCTTCCGAAAGATCGGCATTCTCGATCAGCTCGTAGATATCGTCGTTCAGGTCTGGATTATCGAGGTGCAATTCCGGTGTGCGGTTCTCATAGAAAAGCGGCACGGTCGCACCATCCTCCACCGACTGCTGAAAGTCGTAGACGGAAACATAATCACCAAACACCTCGCGTGTACGCTCTTCGCCAGCAATCAACGGCGTGCCGGTAAAGGCAACGAACATGGCATTCGGCAGTGCCGCACGCATATTCAACGCCAGAGTGTCATATTGGCTACGGTGCGCCTCGTCGGTCAGCACGATCACATCGCGCCGGTCGCACAGCACTGGCATCTCCCCTCGCCCTATGGGAGAGGGGCTGGGGGTGAGGGTGAACACATAACGGTTGTTGCCGGAAAGCAGCTCGCGCAACTGCGCCCCGCTTTGCGCGTGGCAGGCGGTCGCATCACTCACCGCGCCACAGGCGGCGAAGGTCTTGGCAATCTGCTCGTCCAGTTCCACGCGGTCGGTGACAACCACGAAAGTCCAGTTGCCCGGAATCTTGCGCAGCACCTTCTGCGCAAAGAACACCATCGAAAAACTCTTGCCGGAGCCCTGCGTCTGCCAGAACACACCGCCTCGCCCGTGGCCTTCCTCGCGCGCCTTGAGCATGGCGCGGATGGCATTGTTCACACCGATGAACTGATGGTTCTGCCCGATGATCTTGGTCAGCCCGCTCTTGTGTTCGGAAAATAGCGTGTAGTTTTCCGCCATATCGAGCAAGCGCGAAGGCTCGCACAGACCGCGCAGCATTACTTCCAGCGATACGCAGCGCGGTTCGTCCTCGCGCTCGATGCGCTTCCACTCGAAGAACCGCTCCCAATCGGCAGTAAGCGAACCGACGCGGCTATCCGTACCGTTGGAAGCAATCAGCAACGCATTCGACCAGAACAGCGCCGGAACGCCGTTCTGCGCATGCTTGTAACTGGTGAGGTTCCCATCGAAAGCTTGCTTGGCGGGTACGCCTGGCTTTTTCAATTCGATCACCACCCACGGCAGGCCATTCACGAAACCGATCAAGTCCGGGCGGCATGTGTAGAGCTGGCCGACGATGGTCATCTGGCTCACCAGCAGAAAATCGTTGGTGGTGGGATCGTCCCAGTCTACCACCCTCACCCGCTCGGTCTTCACTCCACCTTTTGCCAGATCAGGCACGGAAACTTTCACCCCGTCACGCATCAATTGCCACAGATCGCGGTTTGCAGCGGTAGGCGTCATCGCCGAACGGTCGCGTGACAGCTCATCCACGGCAGCGGAAATTGCTTCTGGTGGTAGCGATGGATTCAGCCGCACCAGCACATTACGCAAGCGCACGGCCAGTACCACCTCGGATTTCGTCTCGCGGCCAAGTGTGCCACTCGCACCCATCACCTCATCCGAAGCAGGTAGCGTCTCCCAGCCCAACTCGGCAAAGAGCTGGATGGCGGGTTGTTCGACTAGGCTGTCTTCAGTGTAGGTCATGGCTTAAATAGACTAATTTTTTGCATGTTGAAAATATTTAACTAATTAAAAATTACATTATAAACAAGCAATTAAAACCTAATCACCAGCGCAGAAAGGGTTAAAAAGGGTTAGTAATTGGCTAAATTGACTACCAAAAACTAAAATTTAGTCAAATAAGCCTTGAGTTTTCCCCTAGTTGTGCCGATAATCAAAAAAGCTCATCTACCATGTGTAGAAGGAGTAACGGGGACGTCCTTCGGGGCGTCCCCAGCCTTTTCGCTTCCGGGTTTGCACTTGGATTTTTTTGGTACTGCTTATTCGGCATCAGTTACCGACTAATCCAGACTCAACCCAGTCATGCTGACCGTCTTCACGCAACGCGCACGAATCAAAACCATCCATAAGTTTTATCGCCATCACGTGTAATATGCCCGCATCGCGTAAACGCTCACAGTATTTGTAAAGGGTTGATGCGTCTTCCGTCAGGATAAAGGGAATAGACTCATGCGCAGCTTGTGCCATCAGCTTGATGTCATCGCGCACCACGGCACGGTTATCACCCCCGTCGTGTTTGCCGAGCGCATTCCACAAACGCGCAGCTTCTACGGAATGTGGAATATTAAAGGGAATAGGACGGAAATTTTTCAGGGGAAGGTCGGTAAGGGATAAGGAAATTACAAACATACCACTTTAGGATGTATTGTTATATCCCACCAGTTTAAAACAGTGGAGCGTTGCAGCCGCTGTTCAAGTTCTGTTTTTTCGTTGCCACAAACCTTTACACCTTTCTCATATGGCGC
>JAUSAO010000139.1 GCA_030652475.1 Gallionella sp.
ATCATTTTTGATATGTAGCCGCACTCGCCATGCGGCTACATCATAGGCATAACAACCCGGATTCGCTACATGATCAGGTGTAATGCCATATTTCGATAAATCTTGAAGAAATAAAGTATTAAACTGCATCGAGCCAACATCGTGAGTACCGTTACTGTTACTCACCCACTGACCCGGTTTACCACCCTCTTTTTCGGCTATCGCCAGTAAGATATTGGCGGGTATTTCGTATTTGATGGCAGCAGTGATGGAACACACAACCCTTTCTTGCATATCCGGCGGTAAATCCATCATCAATCGAATCGCTTAAATACCTTATCCATTATTTACCTTCTCCTCGCGAAATATTGTTCACACCCGCAGATTCCTGAGCCTGGCCTTTTTCAATGGCACTGCGCAATGCATCCGTCCCCGCACTTCTTGCTGCTGACAGTCGACCGGCTGCCAGCGTGCCGCCATAAGACGCAACGGCTGCCACTGTGCCTGCCGCTGCCATAAAACCACCGGCGCCATAACTGCCAATTCCGACAGTCGAACCTATGCTACTACCCGTTATAATGCCAGCCAGCAACAGCGGCAACCTGGAGATCAATACAAAAAATGCAATCGTAAAAATCAGCATGACCGCCAATTCTTCATAATTCAGAACATTTTTACCCATTTTTGCGTAGAAACTGGATAACAGGTCACTACCAATACCAACAATTAACAGCATTACAAATAGCTGAATACCGACACCCAGAACTGTTTTAAAGTAGTTTATGGCGATATCGGATGTCCAGCGTGCGCCACCAAAACCTAAAAAGAAGATACCCGCATACATTAACACCCATCCTGATATCAGCAGGAGCAGCATGTTGACCGCAATTACTGTCAGAATAATTAAAATAATCAAAGAAATGACAAAACCCATCAGACTATCCATAGGCTGCATGAATGTAAGACTATTCGTTGCCTGGTTCCAGATTAAAATACCTGTGTGCATAATACTGGCATGACTCGCACCACTCGGCAAACCGGCAGCAGTTCCGCCTAGTTGCTGCATCGAATCTATGATTGTCCCTGCAATATTGTGCCCTGATACGGCATTGGTCAGCAGCCAGAAGTAAAAGCCTGTAAAGATAATAAAACGGGTGAACTCAGCAAAGAAATCAGCGATATCGGCTTTGCGCAACAGCATCATTCCAAATGTCCATACCATAGAAATCAGCACCAACGTCCAGAACAAACGCTCGGCCGCGGCCTGAACAACATTTTGCCAGCTCTTAACCTTTGTCCAAAACTTTTGGACCACTTGATCCAACACGCTCTGATTGGTTGCTGGATCAATATAAGCCAGCTCAGCAGATGCCTTTGTAGAAAGAAATATCAGAAGCAAGGTACTTAATAAGACACATAATAATTTGTACATACGTTTGGTCTCCTGATTCTTCTCGCAATTTTAGGCGAACAACTATTTTGCTTTTTCTAATTCAATTGGATTACCCGCTTCATCTACTGGCCCGTTAATAGTCCATCTAATTCCAGGCGGCATTTCACTCAACTCTTTCTTAGGCTCCTTCAATTCAAGTTTGCCATCACCATCTTTATAACACCCTGACAACAGTAATAAGGACAATAAACAGATAACTGCAATAATCAAATGACCTTTTTTCATCGGTATCTCCTTGTATTAGTGTTTCAAAAGGCATCTCTTACCGACCAGTTTCTACCAACTGGCAGTATTTCAGGACTCAATCGCTTGGTTGCCGCCTCACGCGCAGCCTGTTGCATGGCCTTTTGGTCTACCTCGGCCTGACTTAGCGTATTGGCAGCATTATGCTGGGCAATCAGCATCTGGCGCATTTGCAACAGCTGGTTTGACTGATACGCTGCTAACTGATTGGCATATTGCAGGGCCTCCATTTGTCCTTGAGCGGATTCGGTCTTTTGTTGTAAGACTTGCAGGTGAGCAGCATCCACTGGAATCTGATTCTGATGTTCGCTTAAACCCCGCAGGAGTGAATCATTGGCATTTTTTTGTGCGTCCGTACTGGTATTTTGTCCTTCCTTCAGGAGTTTCCAGGCGCCTTCATTGCATTTTTCCTGCAAACTAAAGCAAGGGGAACTGCGATAATATTCAACATTGCGAAATCGCTGCATATAACCATCCAGTCCGCCATACTGCTGTTCATAATAGCGTATGGTATTGGTCAAATTGATGAGCTTATTCATCGCATACTCCACTTTCGCCCAGACATAGGCAGGGGGCGCCACGGTATTTCGGATCATGTTCTCATATTGCTGCAATTGCGTCTGATACTGCTCTATTTGCTTTTGGGTCTGCTCTATCGCTTCAAGGGCGGTAATTGTGGTTTGTTTGATATTCGCCACATCAATGACAGCCATTCCACCGGCACTGCTACTCGATGAATAACCGGCATTACCCAACACGAGCAGTATCATGATCAATCGGGTGGTTAGATTTTTACTGTTTGTCATGTTTGAACCTCCTGTCATTAATAATCAAATGATTGATACGGTTTAGAAAACCTCATGTCTTTGGTAACAATGATGTTAAAGCGATACCCCGGTCTGATTTCAAGCGTGGGGGATATATTCAGGTTTTTGCGAATGAGATTGGCGGTTACCAATCCCAATTGCTGACCGAGCGACTGACTCATGATGCTGCCAGCATTTTGCCGCCCGAACGCACCACCTGCATCACGTTGACTGTACGTGGCACCGGCAACAATCGCCGACATGATCAGGGCTGATCCGAAGATACGCAGATAATGGTTATTGACCAGATCTTTAAAGCCTGCATAGCCGACCCCGTCAGCACCCGGCATGGCACCAATATCCATGGTCTTGCCATCCGGAAAGATGATGCGCTGCCAGGCAACCAGCACACGCGCCTGACCGAATTCCACTTCGCTGGAGTAGGTGCCCACCAGTCTGGAACCTTGTGGAATCAAACGCCATTTGCCTATCGGGGAATCATAAATATGCTGGCTCACCTGTGCCATGATCTGCCCCGGCAGGCTGGAATTAATACCGGATATCAAGGTTGCCGGTATGACAAACCCGGTTTGTAGGACATAGGGGAATACTGGCTTTTGCACTTCGCTATTTAATTTCCAGCGTGCTTCCCCTTCTGCCGAATCAAAACGCGAATAATCCTTATCCCGTGTACCAATCTCGTCATCCAGCAATCGAGGAGCGCCATCGTCCATGAATTCATCACCCCTACGCGCTCCCATTCCTCCTCCTCCCGCCACACCCGTTCCCTCATCCTGCCGTAACTGCGCAAGGCGCGCATGATAGGCAGCCGTCGGATCTTCACGCAGGTTTGCATCAATCTGTTGACGCACCGATGCCAATTTAGCCAACATTTCCTCACGTGTTTTAGGTGCACTGGCGTTGGTTAAATCTGGAGATGAGCCCGTACTTCTCGGTGCAACGACATTTACATTGGTTTTGGCCTTGATCGCTTCTTCCAGTTGCTGGCGTTTCAGCATCCGAATATGCGCGATGTCGGCATGAAGCGATGGATCGGCAGTATCCATTGATGGCGGCAAAGGCGGCCGATCCAGATCCGATGGTCGTTCAATAATGATTCCCTGTAGGGGTGCTTTTTCGGTTAAATCAGGAGTTTTAGTCTGAGTTTTGGGTTCGATAATACCGCCGATATAGTCTTTGGCAATCAGTGAGGCAAAAGAATTGCTCGACTGAGTATCATGATTACCATCAAAATCGTATTGACCGCGTTCAGCTGCACGATTCATGGCGACGATCATCATCAGCAACATGAATACCAGCATGATCGCGCCAAAGATAACAATCGGAAGGTTATTGACGCGCCGCACCCCAACGCTTTTGGTAACCACATCCGGGGATGAATCAGGCGACAGGAGTTTAGAATTGGTTGACATCGCCCTTACCCCCTTATTCTTTTCTGACCCAAAGACCGGCAGGATGGATACTGTCGGCCTGTACCGCAAATGCACGCGATAAGCGCATATCGTCAATCATGAGTTTGACATGATATAAATCACTCGACTGATCTACGATGTAACTTAGCGTGAATCCTTTTTGCGGTTCAGTATCGGGTTGATGAGGCGCAGCGAAGATTTGCTGCTGAATTGATTGCTGAGTCGCTTCCTGAACTGCAAACCCTGCCAGTCTCAGGTTCTCGATCAAGGCATGACCAAACGGATCATTAACCACATGGCGTAAATTAAACTGCGTATTGGCCGCCGGATACAGCCGCACTATTTGGGCCGTCACATCATCAGCCATGACTTTGCTGATTACGATTGAAGGATTCTGAATAAAATTGCCATAGGGGTGCGTAGCACAACCATTCAATAGCAATAAAACCAGCATGAGGATAAAAACAGCGTTGGATGCGGTGATCATTTTATTCATCATCAATTCCCCCGCGTAATCGTCACTCGGCTTTGATTGCCGCCCACTCCCGCAATCAGAATCGCACGATCAAATACGGTATCTACAATATAACGATCACCCTGCAAACGGTAATTCACCATAACCGTTTCATCTTCACTAAAAATACCGCCTTCTTTGTTCAGTAGTAGCAAAGTCGGTGCTTCTGTTTGCGCCATGATGGCAGGCATTTGTATGATGGTTTTTTGACCGTCGTTATAGACCCGCAGCGGCTTCCAGGCAGCATCTCCAGACACTGCATACGCAAAATCCAGATTACCCAAATATTCCCCGGTTTCAGAAATGGTGCGCGATTTCCTGATTCCCATCGCATGGCTTTCTTTATCTCTAATCGCATCCCATTTAATCAGCGCATCTTCCGGATATGTAAAACTCACTCTCGGCATAAAATCGCGCCGGTGAGATCGAAGACGCATGTGATAGGTGCGCCGGTTGGTCGTCACAACTAAAGATGTTTCAAGTCCCACATCCAGTGGTTTTACAATCAAATGTTGCACCTCAGCAGAACCTTGGCCGGTCACCGCGGGTTCTATTAGCCAGCGCGCCTGATCGCCCAGGTGGATGGAATTAACCTGCTCACCCGGCTGCAATTCGATATCGCAAACCTGTAATACTGCACAGACGATACTGGGTTGCTGCGAGCCAAACAGAAAACGAATGGATCCATCAGGTCCTGCAACCGGCTTTGTGCCGGTGGGATTGACTGCCTGCCATTTCTTAGCCAGATCAATGGCAGCGCGTTCCTGCGGGGTAAGCTGCGGGTTCTTATCATTGAAATACGCTTCAGACAAGCCATTGGCATAGCTTGGGACAACGAATCCAATCGAGAGAATCAGCGTGCCGAGCTTATATAAATCGAATAACTGTTTCATGATTGGCGGCCTCTTTATGTTTGTTTCGACCAGGAAAAATCCTGGATATAAATACCCAGCGGGTTATTTCTAATCTGTTCTTCCGTGGTGCTTTGTGTGGTCGGCTTGTTATAGATTCTGAGCAAAGCACGCATCTTGAAAGGTGGCTCGGTTAAGTGCCCTTGCCGGTCATAGACTTTTTCCAACCAATCCACCTGCCAGGTCTCGGGTGATTGCGGGATCACCGATATGATTTCAACATTAACCGTTTGGGTTTCAGCCCGTTTGAAAGGACTGCTTGCCTCACTGCTATTGAACCATTCATTGGCTTTTGCCGTGGCGGGATCGTTATTGGATAGCATGGCATACGCACGAAAGATAGCGCGTCGTTGCAAGGCAATATCCGGTGTTACCATACGCAAATCATTGATGAATGCGGCAACTGATGCGTGTACCACGCGTTGATCGGCCACTGCAGCGATATCCGCACGGGAAACCGCGATGGCTTCCCCCAGTTTATTAACCTGCACTACATAAGGGATGAATTTAGATTGGCTGCCGATGACAATCACACCACCTACTCCTGCCAGTGCAACCAACAAACAAAGAAGCGCTAGCATTTGCCACATAGTGCGCGAAGCAATTACTTCCCGCATATGATCATTCCAGGTGCGCCGTGCTGACAGATAAGGGTTTTCGTTTTCACCCGAGCGGCGACCGCCTTCCATCGCACCGTCATTAACACGCACAGTTTCATCCGCACCCGGCTTTAACTTGAATAGTTCGTTGATCATATTCATGCGGCCACTCCATAATCAGACAACGTTAGCCCTTTGATCGCCAGCCACTCACTAACCCAACCGTCCCCATACTTGTCACACAGGTTTTTAATCGTGGCGATTGATTCCTTATCCGTAGATCCTACAAATGCGAGTGCCAATGGCCCAAGCGCCAAGTCGTAGAGTCGCCTGCCGTTCTCGGACACCGTGTAGTATTGCTGTTTGGGAATGGCAGAAGCTAAGATCTCAATCTGGCGAGTATTCAGTCCCATGCGCCGATACAATGCGGATGCTTCCTCATCACGCGCAAATACGTTGGGTAAAAATATCTTGGTGGCAGTGGATTCAACAATCACATCGAGAATCCCACTGTTGGCCGCATCCGACAAACTTTGGGTTGCCATCAACACCAGACAATTGTTTTTACGCATGACTTTCAGCCACTCGCGGATCTTGGCGCGAAACACCGGATGACCCAGCATCAGCCACGCTTCATCGAGAATGATGGCGGAAGGTTGCCCGTGCAGGCTGCGCTCGATGCGGCGAAACAGATACAGCAACGTGGGCAGTGCGTATTTATCACCGAGATTCATCAATTCTTCAATCTCGAATGTGGTGAAGGTTGAGAGATTCAATCCATCGGCTTCGGCATCGAGTAAGTGCCCCATCATGCCGTCGATGGTGTATTGCCGAAGAATCTCGCGTATGGATTCATCCTGGATCGTCACTGACAAATCCGATAAGGTTTTTGAGCCGCTTTGATGCATGTTAGTAATGGCCTGGCTGATTTCGTTACGCTGTAACGGGGTGACGGTGATGCCGTTTAATTCAACCATCAAACAAATCCACTCCAGCGCCCAGGCACGATCTCCCTTAGTCTGCAAGAACTGCAAGGGACAGAAAGATAACGATTCATCGTCGCCTGCTACCGTGAAATGCTGACCACCCACTGCTTTTGTGAGGGGATACATTGATAGCCCCTTGTCAAAGCAATAAATCGACATGCCCTGATAACGCCGCAATTGCGCGGCTATCAATGCCAAGTGCGTCGATTTCCCCGCTCCGGTGGGACCGAACATAAAGGTGTGACCTAAATCGCGCACATGCAGATTCAGCCGGAAAGGGGTTGCGCCCTGAGTGACGCAGTGCATCAATGGCGGCGAATTGGGTGGATACATCGGGCACGGTGCGGATTCCTTGCCGGTCCAGATGGTATTGACCGGCAACAGATCGGCCAGATTCATCGTATTGATGAGGGGCCTGCGCACATTCTCCACACCGTGACCGGGTAGGCTGCCCAGATAGGCATCCATCGTGTTGATCGTCTCAACTCGTGCGGCAAAGCCCAGATGATTGATGGCTTTCTCTACCTTTCGCCCGGCTTCTTCCAATGCTGCCCGATCTTCCATCATCAGCACAACCACGCTGGTATAGTGGCCTTGGCCGACAAAACCGCTATTCGTCTCAGCAATCGCAGACTGCGCATCTTCAGTCATATTCAGCGCGTCTTCATCGATGTTGCTGCTTTGCAGATTAAACGCCTGGTCAAAGAATCCACGAATTTTTTGTTTCCAGCGTCTGCGGAATTTTTCCAGATGAGTGACCGCTTCATGTGCATCCATAAAGATAAATCGTGATGACCAGCGATACACACCCGGCAATTCAGAGAGCAGGTTTAACATGCCAGGGGAGGATTCGAGCGGAAAGCCTTCAATCGAGACCACCTGAACAAAATTGCGGCCAATTTTAGGTACGACCCCGCCCCACATTTCCTGACCACCCAGCAAGGTATCCAGGTACATCGGATTGGCCGGTAACACCATCGGATGATCCAAGCCGGTCACGCATAATTGCAACCACTGTAAGAAATCATCGTGCGTGATGGTTGTACTGTCCTCATTGACCAGCTTGCGGCTTTTTAATCGTGACAGATGAAATACGCTGGATAATCGGGATTCAAAGTTGGTACATTCGCGCTGGAAATATTCCAGCAGCCCTTGTGTTCTGGCTTTTTGATCCGGTGCTTGGGCTTCATCGTCAAACATCAGTTCAACGAACTTGCGCTGTGCCAACATCGGCGGCAAGTATGTCAGTGATACGATAAAACAGCTCTCATACATCGTGCCGATACGCTCAAACAGACTGCGCCGTTCCTCGTCAATAGCAGCGGTAACAGGATCAGGATAATTGGAGTGCGCTTTATCTGAATAACCTTGTGCGGGTTTTCTGATGGCATCGACATGGATCATCCAACCATTACCTAAGCGGGATAATGCTTGGTTAATGCGGAATGACACGCGCTCACGCTCAATCTCGGTACTGCTGGCCGTATCATCGCCACAAAATACCCAGGCGGCCATCAATGAACCGTTCTTGCCGACAATCACCCCATCTTCAACCACTGCCGCATACACCAGCAAATCGGCAAAACCCATTGCTTTGGATCGATGTTGATCCAGTCTTAATTCTTTGCCCGTATCACGGATACGGATAAACAGTATCAAGAGTAGCGCAGCTCCAGAGATTGCGATAAGAATGGTGATGGCGGCAATCATAGATGCTGTTTTTCCTGCTGGCGGGTATTGTCATAAAAAGGAGTGCTTCGCGCCGGATAGTATTTTTTGTATTGCATCTGGCGCAGGTAAACATGACGAAGTTGCGGATCATTTTTAGCCATCAGTCGTAGTGCAAACAGTGCAAAGATCCACAGTGCTATGCCGAAGAGCGTGGCCTTAATTTCCATAGCCACAAAGATGGAAGTCGCTGCAATCAGAATAGAAAACATAACCAGTTCCCGGTCACCTCCCATAAACAGGTTAGGACGGTTTCCCGATTGACGGATAGGTATGGTTCGAAGCGCCATGAGTTTGCCTCCTATTCCTGTGAATTTACAATTGATTCCTGGTCTTGGGGTATTTCAACCGGAATGACCGCACCCTGAAATAGATTGGTCATGATGTTGTTGGCACCCACGAGTAATGCCATAACCAGCACGATAAAAATCAATGTGCGGAAAAACGCATTGAGCTCGCCACCAAAGATCAGAATGCCGCCTGCAACGACAATGCCGACGATAGATAGGGTAAAAGCAACCGGGCCGGTGACGGAGTTTCTGAGATTAACCAGCCAGGTTTCATAGGGAAGCGCACCACCCGCGCCTACAGCGGCATGTGCGTTATCGGTTGAAAACAAAAGCGCACACAAGAATACGATTGAGAAGAAACAAAAGAATGGAGAGATATCCTTGATATGAATCAGTTTCATAGACTGGCTCCTATGGATGATTTACAGCTTCTTGATTTGGTAACTTCCTCTTTTAAAACCTTGTACTTCGATAATCTGCTGGATTTTTCTGCCATGCGGTGTGCGCGTGATATGCACGACCATATCAACCGCCTCTGCGATTAATGGCATGATTTCTTTCGGTGCTGAAGGATTGCGTGAAATCAGGGATTCCAAGCGCGTGAGTCCTGATAATGCATCATTGGCGTGCAAAGTGGCAGCCCCGCCTTCGTGACCGGTGTTCCAGGCATCAAGCAAATCCAGTGCTTCAGGGCCTCTCACTTCACCGACCAGAATGCGATCCGGGCGCATACGCAAGGTTGTTTTTAACAATTGCGTCATGTCGACATCAAGTGTGGTGTGATACTGAACAAAATTCCGGGCAGCGCATTGGATCTCGCCGGTATCCTCTAAGATGAAGATGCGCTCATCCGGGTCACTGTGAACCATTTCATTGATAATGGCGTTGATCAGGGTCGTTTTACCTGACCCAGTGCCGCCAATGACTAGAATGTTGCGGTGCTTGCGCACAGCCTCTTTAATGACATCACAGTGTCTTGGAGACAACACGCCGGTTTCTACATACTGCTCAAGCGTAAATATCTTGATGGCTTTTTTACGAATGGCAAATGTGGGGGACGAAACAATGGGGGGTAGTTGACCGGCGAAGCGTGAATTATCGAGCGGGAATTCACCTTCAATCATCGGGTTGAATCGATTGACTTCCTTACCGTGGTATCCGGCAACCGTTTTGATAACGGCTTCAACCTGGGCAGCCTGAATATTACCGATATGTTGGATCTTCTGACCCAGCTTCTCTTGCCAGATACGGCCGTCGGCATTGACCATGATTTCAACCGTCTCAGGATCTTGCAAGGCCGACAGTATTTCCCGTGCATCGCGTTCCAGCTTGCTCTTTGCCCGGTCTTTAACGGTTGTGACGTGAGGTAATTGATCTTGCGATGTCATGCGAGTACTCCAACAACTTACACATAACATTACAATATAACGTAATTACATTTTGCGCAATACTTTTTTTACTGCTTTTTATTACTTTATTTATTTCTTACTTTTATTTTTTAATAAGAACGCTCTGTTCTTTTTATCCCATTGTTCGACTTGATAAGCTTCAAATTCACTCAGCACACCCCCTTTCCAGACAAAGCCTTTAGGCAAATGCTTTAGCTTTCGATTGGTTAATGCTTCAAGATCAGTCGCGCTCATATCCGAACTATCCAATAGCATTGGTAGTGGGGTCTCGAGTGCTTCTGCGACGGCTTCTATAATCCTGAGTGATGGATTGGCTTTGTCATTGGTCAGATCGGTAAAAAAAGAGATGGAGACCCCCGCCTTCTCTGCCAATTCTGACTTGGTCATATCCTTTTCATCAAGGATACGCAAAATATTTGTGATTAAGATTAAATTGTACATATAATAGCCCTGCCATTTTTAGGGTTTAAGCAGCTTAACTAATCAGCACCATTGTTTTGCAGTTGCAATGCTGCTATTTTAATCCAAAATAAAAACACACATTCATTAATTCAATGGAGGGCTAAATAATAGTTTCGTTATATACATAGTTTATGGATTATTGTTAATAATAGGCTTAAAATATAAATCAAACTAATAATTAGCTACATCATTGATTTATAAAATATCCTTAATATTGATAGTTACCTTTGAATTCTATAAATAGAGGGCAGATGCGTAGCTGATGGAAAATCTGGAGAATCTGAAAACGTATGCCGTTTTCTGATACGAGGATCAAGCATTCAATAATAAACTGAACAAGAAGAACAAAAATACAAAAGTGCAAAAACAACTTTTTTGCGCGGTTTTTATTTGTTGATGACTGCATCCATAGTTTCTATCTTTCTAATCATAAAATGGTAGAATTATTCAATCCAAATAAATATTTTTGCCCAGTATAACGAACATCAGTTAAGCCCACGATTAAAATGACAGGAAGAAAAAAGGATAATAAAAAAGGGCTTGTTGCACCTATCGGCGCGACAGAAATTGACATCACGCTGATCAGCGAAGATATCCATCAACCCCGGAAGGAATTTAATCAGGAAACGTTACGAGAATTAGCGGAGACGATTAAATTACGCGGAGTGAAATCACCGATATCGGTACACCCCAATCCGGATAAACCGGGAACCTATATTATTAATCATGGGGCAAGACGCTATCGCGCCAGCATTCATGCCGGGCTAACCAAGATCCCTGCATTCATTGATACCGATTACAGTGAAGCGGATCAAGTTATCGAGAATCTGCAAAGAGATGATTTAACCTCCAGAGAGATTGCTGATTTTATTGGGCGACAACTGGCGGGTGGCAAAACCAAGTCTGAAATTGCCAGGCTGATTGGCAAAACCAATCCTTATATCACCATGCATGCCACACTCCTTGATCTACCAGATCCTTTAGGTGAAGTGTACCGGACAGGCCGTTGCACCGATGTCACAGCACTCTATGATTTAACGAGACTGTATAAAGCCAATAAGGATGAAGTAATCACTTGGCTGGCACTCAGTACACAAGAAGAAATATCACGATTGGATGTATACCAATTCAGCAAATTCTTAAAGCTTAAAAAAACGCCCCCGTCTAATTCTACGGATGACCAGGTATCCAGTATTGAAGGAAAATCAAATACCACTTCAGCTAATAACAGCGATCAAAAACAAAGTGCCTCGCCTTCATTGCTGGACTCTATTTACAATCTGATTAAAAAAGACAAACGCAAGCCACAGGATTTAATGCGTGATCTGTCTAGCGATAATAAAGAGTTACTAAAAACCAAGATTAGTGATTATTTTGAGCAAGGCAGAAATTGCCCCAATATCGTTCAGTTCACCATCAAAGCGCTTCAAGATGGCAGCTTCTCAGCCAAGGGGAGCGGCGCACTGCAATTGATTGCCTTTTTGCATGGTATGGAAAGATCAGAGTCTTTCGATCTCATCAAAATCCTGGATGAGATCGCCGGACAACAGGAAGCGGGATAATTTAGACTTGCTATCAATCCTACTAACAACTAATTTGAAATGACAACACCCGCAAAGCTACGAATGATTGTAATGAATGGCCAAAAGATTCTACAAACTCAAAATAATAATGAATGGGAGACGGTTGGCACTATCAAGAAGGTTGATGAGGGTATCAAGCCGGGTGTCTACAATATTTATTTAGCCAAAACTCCGAGTGATAAAAAACAATATGAAGGACAAATCATCCATGTTGATAAAGACAATGCTGTTTTTTATCAGCAGGTCAACAAAGATTATATTGTGCACCAATTAAATGGTGTTGATGGTAAACCTGTGGCTGGGAAAGATGTAGTTATTGCATATGATGGGGAGAAAGCTACGTTAACTCTAATAGATGCGCTTAAGAATAAAAGAGCTCTGAAAATTTGACACTAAGTCACCGAAATAAGAATTTCGGCAAAAATACACACAAGTTTTAGGTGCCGACCAATTTCTCCAATAAAACCATCATGTATCCATCTTTGTTTTCAAATAACATTATAAGAAATTATATCAAGTTACATTTTCGAACATAATAATGTTGCCAGCTTAGATCCAACAGCTCTTTACCTGGCAATTCGCACAATCATGGTTTCAGACAACACCGGAAAATTTGTTCATTCATCTCGTTATCTGCATATAGAGGCATTCGATTCGCTTAGTCTAACGGATTTAGAATTAATAGCAAATGCAGAAAAACTTGCGCAAGTTACTAAAGGCATTAATTACAATGTGGTTCGAATCTCTGAAAATAAAGAATCCATTTCCTTTCTCCATTATCCTGGTTTTTTTGATCAACCTTTTCCCAAACTAAATGCAAGTTGGCGTGTTGAACTCCATGGATCTGGACGAATCCATTATCGTTCCTACGCTGATTCACTTAACCAGCCCATCCTTCATCGTAAAGAACTTCTACTTCCACCTGATAATAAAGAAATTTCAAAATTTCAAGCACTGACCAGTACTGCTGAGACATTAGGACTTTTCGATGATCCTTCTAGAATTGGTTTTCACAATCAGTGGGAGAAGTTGATCACCGGAAGAGGCTATCGTTTGATAGATAATGAGTTTGTTCCTCTTGGCAACGACTTTTCAGAAATAGATGGCATTAGTGAAAGTTATACAGCCACTGTTGGTGAAGTGCAGAGACATTTGACAGCTCTTGTACGATATGGTTTTTCCGCTCCTATTCAAATGCTCGTAAGATTTGGTTTTCTTGATGGTTCACGTAGTGTTTTTGATTATGGCTGTGGTCGTGGAGATGATTTACGTGGTTTGCAAGAAAATGGTATTCGAGCAATAGGCTGGGATCCGCACTTTGCGCCAGAAAATCAAAAGAAATTATCTAATATTGTTAACCTAGGTTTTGTCATTAACGTCATTGAAGATATCAATGAACGTATTGAAGCACTTCAAGGAGCCTATTCCTTAGCTCAAGAACTACTTGTCGTATCGGTGATGTTAACAAACCAATACGCAGTTAAAGGTAAGCCGCTTTATGATGGAATTCTGACAACTCGCGGTACCTTTCAAAAATTTTATACACCAAGTGAACTAAAAATCTTTATCGAACAAAATTTATATGAAGAATCAATCCCCGTAGCTCCGGGTATATTTTTCGTTTTTAAGGACAAAGATGCGGAACAACGTTTCTTGGTTGACAGAAGCCGTTCACGTTCTAATCTATTGCGTGCTGCTAGTCAGGTACAACGTGCATCAAAACCAAGTAAGATCGAGAAAGATCTCGCACGCTATATCGAACATCAGGCTCTGCTCGATTCGATTTGGCTTCAATGGTTAGAAAATGGACGTGAGCCGGAAAAAAGTGAAGTCATAAATTTACCTCAAGTACTTGGAGCTTTTGGCAGTTTACCTAGAGCACTTCGTTTCTTGCGAAGTCAAAAAAATGATGTCATCCTGGAAACTGCTGGCAGGCTCCGGCAGAATGATTTATTGGTTTATTTTGCGCTTGGAATGTTTGAAAAGCGTAAACCCTATCGTCATCTTGATCCTCAATTGCAACGCGACATTAAAGCTCACTTTGCTGATTATGGATCTGCCCAGCTAGAGGCAAGGGAACTACTGTTTCAAATTTCGCAACCTGAACGCATCGACGCGGCCTGTCGTGACGCGGCATCAAAAGGTCTTGGTTGGTATATCGAAGGCGAGTCATTACAACTTCATTCAAGTCTTGTCGAGCGACTTACCCCCATTCTTCGTATATATGTTGGCTGTGGTGCAGCGTTATACGGTGATATTACATCTGCTGATCTAGTCAAAATTCACATACGATCAGGAAAACTTACCCTAATGCGGTTTGATGATTTCTATGGAAAACCACTTCCTAAAATGATACATCGTGTAAAAATATTATTTTATAAACAAGAACTTCATCTTTTTGAATATGGAGAAGAATTTGAACCACCTTACCTTTATCTGAAATCACGATTTATGAATGAAGAAATGGATAGTTATGTAGAACAGATTGCTTTTGATAATCAACTAGAAGCTTTGAATCTTTTTGATCTATCAGATTATGGACCAAATCCAACAGAATTCATTCATAGCCTTAGTCTTGCACGCTGGCAAGTCGATGGAATGCGTTTAATTCGGAGTCAATCTATTCCCGATCTTGACACTCCATGCGGCAAGTATTTTACTTATCGCGACTTTATTGTATGTGGCGAAACGCAAGCCAGAACAGGTCTTCCTAATTTACCGAAAGAAGCAGATACCCATACAGCCATATATGAACTTGCTACAAATATTCTTGATCCAGTTATAGATTATTTTGGAATGATTAAACTAACTTATGGTTTTTGCTCGGCAGAGCTTGCAAAAGAGATATCTGGAAGAATTTCGCCAAATCTAGATCAACATGCTGCTCATGAAAGAAAACGAAACGGTAAATTTATATGCGAACGATTAGGCGCCGCTTGTGATTTTATTATTGAAGACGAAGATATGGAAGAAGTCGTAGCATGGGTATGTAAAAACACAAACTTTGACAGAATATATTTTTATGATTCAGAAAGGCCTATACACGTCAGCTGGTCTCCAGAATCAAGCCGTCAAATGACTAGAATGAAATTGTCATCCAACGGAAAGCGTATCCCGAGAACCGTGATAATGGACTAAATTTCTTTAGCCCATTATTGCTGTTTTACCTACCTACAAACCAAAAATATAGAAAATCAGAGATAGCAAAACTACATATAGGTCACTATTTTATTAGTTTAATTTGCACACTTTTAGTGCCCTACTGGGCACATTTTTGCTCCACTATTTTATCTCTATAGATACGAATTAGATTTCTGGGAGAAGCATCTCATATGGGCAAAGTTGGTCAACCTTCATTGTCTAAGCAGATCGCTTCAACCACCGAAACGATGTCATCGTCTGGCAAATATGGTGCTTGAGCAAAGATCAGTCCTTGCTCTCCATTCAATTTTGCAGCTAGGTGTCCTTTTCCTAACAACATCTCTGCTCCTGGACGATCTAGAGCAATGCGCGAAGTTGCTTCGCTGGACACTTTCAAAATCAATCGATTGCCCAAATTCTCGCGCAATTGCATTGGCATCACGTCTTTATCCGGTCGTTGGGCAGCAAAGAAAAGGTGAATACCTGCCGCGCGAGCCTTCACGCCGAGGCGTTGTACTGCCGCACTGACCGTTCCCTTGTAACTGTCATCCAGCATCCAGTCAGCGAACTCGTCATGAACCAAGAACACCATCGGCATACGATCTTCTGGCAATGACTTGGCGTTATAAGTTGACAAGTCACGAGCCCTAGCAGCAGCAAAAATCCTATAGCGTTCTTCCATTTCCTCAACCAATCCATTAAGTACTTCGACAGATCTTTCACGGGTGGTGATGATCGCTTCCCGTAAGTGAGGAAGGGTAGCTAAGCCAATGTAATCTACACCCATTTTGGGGTCTATCAGGATAATATTAGCCAAAGAGCTTGGATTTGTGGCAGCAATGTCTAGCAGCAATGCTTGAATCAGCACTGATTTCCCACTGCCTGTTGATCCTGCAATCAAGGAATGTGGTTCGTGCTGAGATAAGCCGCCGAAGTCACTACCCAGGTTCAAATACAATACGTTGCCAGTCAACTCTTGGAGGCCAAGCACAAATGATGTATTGATACCGGCAGTATTTTGGTTCATCTGACGCATCGCCCAGATGTCCCATAACGAAACGGGTTGGCGCATTACACCTGCGATCGAAACAATGATCTCGCCCGGTTTCGGTTGTACTGTTACCAATTGGATACTATGAGTAGTCAGTAACTGTGTTCTTTTCGCTTCGATGTCTTCCACCCGAAGACGATCAGATCCTGAAAGACGTATCAAACAGCCGTTAGGGGTCAATCGAGCTCCGATAATGTTGGCTTGGAAACCATAGCTATTGAGTGCTTTTTTCAGATTGACCTTAACTTCATTAGCCCAGGTTTCCCGATCATCTACCAGTTGGTCGCGTTGTGCCAAATGTTCGGCCACGAGACTCATCAGAGCCGTACCTTGGGTGAGCTTAGGTTTGATCGATTTGATTTCATCAAGAATAGTCATGATGCTTGGCGCCATAATGGGCGTATCTGATGAGCAGGCTACTTCAACTTGCAAGGTCGCTTGTGGCTCAACAGCACTAGTAATAGTGCTTTCATCCGAGGGGATTTTGTTAAATAGATTTGATTCAGACTGCGTAAGTCGATCAATCATGTTAGTCCAGGTCACACGTTTCGCAAGTTGCTGAACGTGTATTTCATTCCATGGTGTATCTATTCCGATAGCTTGGCGAACTACCAGTGAGTTTTCGCGACGAGCGTATGCTTCAGCCAGCCCTCGCAAATTAGGACGGTCAAACACCTCTTGATATGAGTTGATGCCATCAGTTTCTTCAATGATGATTCGTTCTGATCGAGAAGCAGTCTGACCGGGTTCGGGCGTGTGAATGAAAATATTCGAATAGCCCCGAAGTGTAATCCCTACGCTAGCATCGCGTATCGCAACTCGAGCGCGTTCGAGCAAAGCGGTTTGTCCAGGAGGGATCACTGCGTCGATCAATAGATCAGCTATCCTTGATAGCCACAGGTCACGATCAAGACGACCGGGATCTCCAAAAAGAGCTTCCCTAATTATCGTCAGTGTTGCAAGCAACTGTGTTTTAGATGAACGCCTAGCATCTGCTTCACCCGCCCCAGCCACGTACTTTGATTCAACAATGATTAAGTGAAGTCGGATACCTTCTGCCGAATCATGGATACACATCCCCAAAAGATCAGCTATACGATTTTCTCGTTGCGCTAGCCAGTTAGCATAATCGTCCAGTAAAAAGAAAACTTGTATGGAGGGCTCGTTAGCACCTCCACAGATGATTTTAAATTCATCTTCCATCATAAAACGGCTCAAAACCAAACCGATTAATTCTCCCGCTGATACTCCTCTCTTAGCCGCTCGAAGCACGATATCACCAGAAACGCTGATTGCATCGTCGATCAGGCGTTGAGTAGTCGCATGGAGTTCGTCCTCCGTTAGCGTGAGTCCCAACTCTTGAATACGTCGCTTGGCCAGAACGCTCAGCAGCCGAAGCTCCGATGTTGAGCTGACAATCATGTTGCGGCCGTTGGTTCGGTTACGACGGTATCGCACTACATTGATTTTGTTGGCTTGAAGTTGCCGCTTATCAAGCAATTCGTCATAGGTGGCCACCCATTCGGCCAAGTTATGCACATCCTCGAACACGCTGCGAAGACGATCGCTCTGCAAAGAAATTTGTCGGGCAGGCACCAGGTGGTGTTGCAGGGATACGTCTTGTTGTCGCACCACAGCACCGACCATATCAACGTACGCACGCCCCGTGGCAGTTTGCTGTGGGCAAGTCAAGAACGTGGTCGATTTCAGTTCATTTTCACCGGATACGCTGCGATACGACCACCGCGAGGGCGCGTGTTCGAACACCGGCCGATCGTTAAGCCAATCCACGGGGACCCACTCTTCGGTAGCCGTTCGAGATACCACATCGTGCAAGAAAGCGATGTCAAAGGGACGGAAGCCATCTTCGGGTTTAGTGATTGTAATATTCGGCGGGGACACTGAAATGCGAAGCTTGGACATGAAGTTGTCGGAAGTCTCACTAGCCACAGACAAATCGGGGTCAGCATCCGATTTACTCACCAATTCAGCGTATATCCTTCGAAGTTTTCCCGAATCTTGATGTCGCACTGACACGTTGCAATGAAGCTCAAGGTTCTCTTGCAGGCCCGTCAACTCCCGGACTGTTGCAAGCGGCAAATCTGCAGCATCAGCATTGTAAAGCAAAATGCTTAAGTTCGACCGCTCGTGCGGCTGAAGGCCTACATACCGTTCCAACAGCTCACGGATTTGGCGTGCAGCTTCTATCGGATTAACGTCAGTGAGTTGTTCGTCATCCGCTCGAACCGGTCGTTCCAGCAGGCTGTATCCGTTGACGGTATTGCTTGCGGTCACCAACACTGGCGTCCCTGATCGATCGGCAGCGGCGATTTCAGGGTAAAACGGGTGCTCCAACTCTTCGCTAAACTCCTGGAAGAAGATGTTGCGATCTCCGAAGGTGGCATACTGACCGGCCAATAGGTGCGTAATCAAGCCAGCTACTCGGCGGAGTTTCACGGCCAGCGCCTTCATCCGTTCCGGATGCCAAGGAGGGACGATGATGCTGGGTTGGTCGCCCGGCAGGCGAACTGTTCCTACTGTCAGCACTTCTGACACTAGCTTAACGCGGGCAACGTCTCCCCGTGCGTGAATTTTCAACACCCGTAGCAACGCCCCAAAAGATTCCGCTTGATTCAAGATGGCTTCGGTGTGCAAGCCGATTTCGAGAAAATGCTTGATAGCATCCGAGTAGTCCGATTCAAAGGTGGCCCACGCGACCTTAATTTCTTTCAGTTGTTCAGCATTTAAGCGGCCATCATTGTATAGCTCGTCAATGCGGCGTTTGATTTCTGCTCGAAGACTTTTGATACGACCGGGCGGCGGAACCAGCGACCCCGCATCGCGTCCGAAGGTAGCTTCAAGCGTGTTCACATCTAATAAGGACACACTTTGGACACCGCCTTTCTTGCTCACCATCCGCCGCAGTACTTCTGTGCAGGCAATACTCCCATTTTCCAGCAATCGCTTCATGTCGTCGTGAAGAGTTAACCCGATGGCCTCTGGGCGTGCCATCCATAACAATTGGGTCTTCTCGATCGTTTGATCGTTGCCCGCATGCTGTTCAACCAAGCTCACTTCGAACTTGATCTGCGTTTGTAGTTTAGAAGCAGATGTACTTGGTTTTAGTTTTCCATCTTTTCGTTTGTTTTCGTACTCGAAAAATGCAGGGTAATCAAAAAGAGGATTAGGAATGTCTGCCGTTCCCATCTTTTCCACATGCCATTGTACGCGTTCGCACAATAGCTGCGGTAGGCTACGGTACATGATGGAGAAGAAGGCACCAACATCGTGATTGAAGCGTTCACGCCATTCGGTGCGCCCCTTGGTAACACGCACTCTAACAAAACGTTCTGTGGTTGGCTCCCCTGCACGAACTACTAACCGCTGAACGGCCGTTACCAAGCCATCCAAAAAATCAGTGCACTCGATTGGCTTCCCGAACACCACCTTTTCCCAGCGACCGCGAAGCCTTGGATCCTGGTCAAGATAACGCCGGTGCACTTCGAAGAACCCCTCGTCGGCCTCGTTCCAATCTGATCGCCTTTCCCGAGCTTTCAGTTCCTCAAGATGCTTCTTCCAGGCATCCGTTAAAACACCCGGATCGGTGCAGTCGTTTTCAAAAAAGTCGAGGGTATGATCGGCCAATTTCTGTTGCTTTTCTTTGGGGCGATCGAACAATAAATGTATGCCATCGCTCTCCCATTCGAGTAGGGATAACGCTTCCTTCGTAGCTGGATCCCCGGGTTGCGCCCGAATAAAATCTTCAATTACAGGGTAAGCAGCGAGTTGGATCAATTCACGGTTGCTCTCAAACCTTTCACACATGTCTTCCGGATCGATTGCTTGTCCCGTTTTGTGTTGTTTGAGTAATAGCGGTGCGCGGTCGGAAAATAGCTTCTCGAAGGCCTTTCGCCACGGGCCACTGGCCGTACCAAACGATTTAGTGTTCGAAAATAACGTGGTATCCCGAGGTAGTGCTAGACGTGGTAGTGCCCAACCCAGCGCATCTCGAATGGGATGGCCTTCTATTCGGGATGCTTCGCTAATCTGGGCGCAGTAGTCTCCGAGCTGAAACAGCGACATGTCGGCAACTGCCAAGAGTCCTTTCAATGCAGCCTGGAACACCCGACGATCTTCCGGTGCCAAGGGCAATGCAGTGGTACGAACGGTCGCTTCGGCCCAAGCATCCTCGTGCGCCCGAAACTCCTGCGCGCCTAATGCAGTGACGTAACCAAGGGTGTCGGAAATGTTAGGTTCGTTGCCGTTGGCAGTGAGTAAAGCGGCTTTGTCTGTGCCAATGTTTCGGACAGCACCTGCGTTCTCATCCGTCAACACTTCCGGCGGAAGTCCTAGGCCAGCTACTAAGACCGCGGGAATCTTAATCTCTATCTGTCCCCTTAGATCCGGGTCTGCCAATACTTCGCGAACCACCGACGCTATTTGAAAGGCGTTGAGGCGATCAAGACGAAATAGAGCGGCGGCACCGTCCGAGGCAGGAGCAACACCGATGCGACGCCGCAAGATGTCGGCACCGACGCGACCTACGATTTTGTCCGCTAGCATTACATGCCACCTTGCCGATTGAACGGGTTTTCCACAAATGCACACGAGTCAGAAAGTCGGCGAACCAACCCTAGGCCATACAGTCGCGTTTCCAAATGCTCCGCGTTGTTCATCAACGCTTCTTGGTCCACTTGGTTGTTTTGAATGTGGCGAGTCCCTTCTACGTGACCGATAACCAAGCCGTAGCGACGATAAATTTCAGCAAGGAACTCGCCAAACTCCATCCGATCATCGACAACAGTCACTACCAACGCTTTCAAAAAGCGATCGTTCGGTGCGTAACGAACCCGTCTGGCTAGGCGCCGTGAACTGAGACCGATGGCGCGGGACCACGTATTGTGAATCTTCTCGACGTGCTGCGCATGACGAATTTCCGCCTTTTTGAGAAGTTCCTCGATCAATCGCTCCCCAGGCAACTGGTGAATGTCGATTTCATCATCTTTGTCGTACTGGAAGCGTTCCGCCATGATGCGAGCACATTCCCCTTTCGGATCCTCCGAGTTCAAGGCGGCTTCCCATTCAGGAGTTGTTCGGACGTTTTCGACCAAAGCCTTTATGGCTCGTAGCGAAATAGTTTGGTTAGCTTGGAACGACTCGCCAGACAATGCTCTGACTTTGGTTCGTTGGCTTGAAACCACTTCGCAAACAATCTCAATAGGTTCAACGTCACCTAAAGAATTTTTACCACGTTCAAGAAAGTATAAAAGAAGGTTCAACCCGGTTATGATAGTAATATGGTCGAGACCATCATAGATGGGAATGTCTCTACCTAGGATGGCCAGCCAGTCGTCGCAAAGCTGGTCGAACCTAGGAAGCTGAGCATAGGGCAAATAACCAACATCACGTCGGTTTTGTGCTTGCTGAACGGGCCCTTGTAATACCTTGACCAACTGGTTCATGTTGGACGGTCGCCGGAACAAACGCTCAACGAGTTGGTGGCCCAGAACTCTACCGTTACTGGCTCGTCCTAACATCAGATATAGGAGCTCCCCCGTACGGGCGAAGAACCGCCGATCGTTGGATGCATGGTTATTTGCATCGAATCTCAAGTCTTCGTACAAAGCGTCGGGGCCAAATGGGAACACAAATTTTGAGCTCCAACGTTTATTGCTTTTTCCTTCAAAAGCCGACGACCGGAGCAATTCAATCGATCGCGCGAAATCGTCGAAGGATGTGAACGATTTTCGGAGATGATCGAAAAACATGTCCTCAATTTCGATCGCGTCGCGCTTGAACTTTTCTATCCATGTGTCCCACTTAGTGTCGTCAGGGATTTTCCGCGCTCGTACGACTTCAACATAAGGATTGTTGAACAACAAGCTTCTGAGGCGGATTTGTTGCTGGGGCTGATAGCTTATCTTCACGGAAGGCGGTGCGTTCAACGGATCGTTGAGGTTTGATTGCAGTACGTTCAGAAATTCGAGAATGACCAGGTGAGGCAGTTGTTCGTCGTAGAGTCGGTGACCCCAAATGTGCTCATCGACGACGAAGGAAGCATGTTCAATCCGTGGTGCCATTATGCGTTCCTCACTGAGATCCGTTTTAAAAATCCGTGGCCGTTTTGCTCGATTTCGATGAAAGTTAAACCCAAACTTGCATGTTCCTCCGCCGTATCATCGTCATCGCCCTCATGCTCGTGGCCTTGTGCTCGCACTAGCTCAGTTTTTCGGAGAAGCCTTGCTTTAAACGCAAGCAAGTCTTCAAAGCACTCGTTGGAAAAACTGCTGGGCAATGCACCTTCAGCCACTCGGCACAAGAACTCGAACCTCACCGGGGTAAGATCAAATGGAACCGAGCCCTGATTTCCACCACCGACTGAGATGTCCAAGCAGGGCCTCTGCCCATTTTTTTCCCACCGGATGTGCATCCCCACACCACCAGTACGGTAACTAGGAACGGCGCTTTCGCATAAGACGCTGATTTTGGATTGGGTAAAACCACCTGAGTTGGCAATGAACACGATGTCCGAGTTGTCTAGCAAAAGGCCTGTCATAACCCGGTTAAGACCCTGAACCAAGCGAGAGCGGATTTTCTCTTCCACCAATCGTTTGGACTCACCTGGAACGACACTACGCAGAAGACGGAGGTAATCACCCGCGAACCGGAAAGTTGTAAGATTCCAGAACGGGTATTTGCTATAAACCTCATCCGGCAACGTGAAGAAAAGTCGTTGACGTTGATCTGCCAATCGATCTAGGAAGCCCCTTGCCCCCTCTTCCAAACGTACAGACTCTTCTCCTTCGAGATAGTGTTTTTGAAGGGCCAGGTATTCCTTCGTGGCCCCGTACACCCTGTCAGCGCCCACGAATTGGTCAAAGTCTGCGCGTAGCCTGGTATCGTCTGGTCCATAAACCAACAAACCGTCGGCCCCGTTCGTTGTTTCCTCGCCGATACCAAAAGACCGTAAAGTCTTGAACACGGGGCGCGCCATGGCACGTCGGTAGGGCAAGTTAGCTGCAAAGACGTTTCTATAAATACTGCCTTGGTCCACTGCATCGTCATCTTGAATTTGCACAACGTCTGAACAGCTCATGAGTCCTTCCTTCACAGAAGGATGATTGTGGCCCAAGAGCAAGTTCGCTGCCAATGCAAGTAAATCGCGTACAGGTAAATGGGCGCCATTCAGACGCGCGATCTCAATCAAGTCTCCCAAACGATGAGCAAACCGGCGGCCATCTTCCAGGCCGATGGCTCGCTTTCGGTTTTCAGCGATCGGACAGATGCGTTCTCCTTGGTTAAGCTCGCAGTTCGAACAACGATCCCATTCGGGATGTTCCATCACCGCTTTGATAACGGCCGACAAGGACTGTCGATGCCCTGATCGACTCAGATCAATGACTTTGAGCCTCGGATGTTCGAATCCGTCTTGGAAAAAAGCATTCTGAACCGGCGCCAGTAGAGGTGAAGGGACGTCTTCCGCGCCTTTGCTCTTACGGAGTCGGTCGAGGATTTGACCGTGGTTGCAAGCAATCACGTAAACGGTAGTATTTTCGTTCCCTTCGACGGACTGTTCTAGACCATCAAGGATTTTTTCACCTTCTGGGCCTTTCAGCTCACTGAGGTCCTTCACAAAAACAACGGAGCGCCCCGGCAACTCCAATGTTTTGATCTTTTCCCGTGCTGCCCATTTCTTCTCATCACCACCAAGCCGCAACCATAGCTGACGGGCATGATAGGTTTTGCCATCGCCTGCGGTACCCGCGATTAGTAACGATCCGTTCTTGTCGGTTTTAACATATGCCAGCATCTCATCAACATAAGGCGTTGGTAGTGAAATTGGACTAACGTTCGCTTGACTCAACGCAACATTGACGTGCTCGTCAAAGAGGTTGCTATTTGTAGGTAGGGGGCCATAATTTCTAAGGAATCGTACCCACTTGAGAGCTGGTGGAGTCATGTTTTGATCTTGCAGTTATTCTGAATTTTATAGAAACAAGGGCATACGTGACTGCTTGCAACTACTTTACAAGCTACAAATAAGACAGGACTCATCAACTTCTTCCTCTGCAATCATAGCAAGCTTATCTTGCCAACTTACAGCAGAGATTGATTTTAGCTTTTGACTTGCATTCTGCTTAATAGCTTCCGCACGTATTTCTAGTTCATCCAGACTTTCACCTTGAGACCAGGTATATCGTGTGCCTGTTTCAGGATCAAACTTTTCATATTGTTTTGCATCTTCGAACAATTGCGGGTGGCGTTCTTTGAGACCAACCCACTCAGATTTACGCTGAAAAAAACAGAAATAGCATCCTGACCTGCTACGCCACTCATAGTAAGCAGGAATGCCAAGGCCAGAATCATTCAAAATACGCATGATATCAGCATACATCAGACCAGATTCCTTAAAAGGAAATACAGCTTTGATATTAGCTTTAGTACTTACATATCCTTCGCGATCTTCATCGGCACGTATTCCTACATAACTAATAACTTCATCATTGCCCGCAAACTCTTCAAACGGTCTTATCTTAAGTTCGCGTGTACACCAACGCGTGTTGGGAGACGGAAGAAAATCGTTATACTGAGTTTTGAGAAGGTGATCAAAAGTTCGTGTAGCGTTAATGCGAGCGATAGGCTTGCCAAGATAGGCCTCCAATTTATCCAAGTATTCATAAGTTTCTGGAAGCTCTGCACCAGTATCTGTAAAAAAGTATTCCATTCCTGGTACCTTATCTCGCATAAAAATGGCAAGTGCAGAACTATCCTTTCCTCCAGAGAGACCAAGAACATGACGAATCTTCTTATCGCTCATTGCCTGCTCCTATTTCTATTGTAGATGATAAATCATTATCTCTATTCTTTTGATCCACAATGTATTCTTCAAAGAGCTGCGCCAAAAGTGCTAAACGCAGATCTTCTGAAGGTAACTCCTTCATTACAAGCTGGATTGAATCCAATTTTTCACTGACTGCTTTCTTTTTAGATTCATCAAGTGAAATAATAACATCATGATCATTTCCGCCTTGGCGCACTGTTCGAAGCATTACCACCTCAATTTGACTGTTCTTAGAAGATTGCGCACTATCTTCATAGTGAATACGCAGTCGCTCCAGATCACGCAAACGTTTCGAGAGCTCAACAAGTCGATAGTCTGCAATATTGATATCTTCATCTAGCCATTTTTCAGGGGGCTTACGAGCAATGAAAGTTGCTAGACTATTTAGCCAATGACCATCATCGCCATGGTGGTCAGCTAAGCGGCCCAAAAATGCCTTCAGACCATGCGTGTCAATCGTATAAGCTTGAAGAGGACCGTAACGACCTCGTAGACGCTCGCGCAGCTCTGAAAGTGAGATTTTCTCATTCTCATTAAATGAGTTTTTGAGCAACAATCGAAATTCACTAAGCAGTGAGTGGTAAGCAATTCGAAGTTCTGAAAATACTAACTTTAATTCTCTGGAAAATTCTTCAAGCACTTCAATTGTTGTTTCTGTGCCAATGGGTTTGAATCCACAGGCGATCGGCAATTCTTTAAACAACAATAGGGTAGGTGATTTTGCTGCAAAGAAATGTTCACGAACTTTCTGTGCTTTTTCAGAGACACGCTTGGTTCGCTTTGTATAATCCGGCAAATTGACCATAAACCGGGACAGTGGTTTAAGTACTGTTATCATATTAACGTCCGCATGATCATCAAGTGTAATTGCTTCAGCATATTTGGTGAAAAGCTGATCTCTTAGATGATCAATTCTGAGACGCTGAATTGAAAACAACTCAGGTGACTTCAGGATTTTTTCCAATAATTCCTGAGTTAAGAATGGTGAGTAGTAACCATCTTCGTAGAGAACAATCTCCTCCTTATAAACCAAATAAGCGGCAAGAAAGAGTACTGGTAGTAGACCCGATTTAATGCCGTAAGGTGGATTTAATAACTCTTGATAGAGTTGAAAGATCGATAGAGGATTCTGTTCGGTACGATCTAAGAAATTCTCAATTGCTTGCCACAGTGGTTGAATACCTCTATCCGATGCTACTTGGGGACCTGGCACTGTAAATTGCCACCCCTGATTCGTCTTAGTATGAAGACCGGTGGCTCTCAGAATTGAACGATAGATTGCTTTTTCTGGTGGGAATTTCTCAATTCCTAGATCTTCGGTAGACTCCATTTCAAGCATAGCTAGTAGTAATTTTTTGCGGCCAGCTATAGCGCTTGAAGAAGGTTTCTCGCGGTTGATCAGCTCATTATGTAAATGCGGTGTTTTAGTGTAATTATTTTTCAGCACTATAGTTAATAACTCTTGAAACGCACGTTTATTATTGACTTCGTAGCGGCGAGTACCCCATTGCCAAGTCGATTGACTTGGTTCTTCCATAATGCCTGAAATAGCCTTTCTCTCATTCCTGATCGCAACACTCAGTCTATCTTTGAGTTCACGTTGAGCAATCGGATCGGATGCTAATTCAGGGCTACTATGTTGAACCCTTTGCAAGGCAATAACCTCAAGCAAAGACTCTTTCACTGTTTCACTTGAGCCCACAATTGCCCCGACTGTTAGTGAACACTTGAGCGTATTCAGGCAACGTTCAAAAAGCGCTTCATCTTCACCTGTTTCAGACAAGCATAAATATAGCGTTGGCTCATCTGTTGAAACGATTTGAGTCGTATTGAATCTATCAATAAATATTGGTCTAAAATATCGTAGAGTACCTGTCTCAATTCCATAGCGTCGAGCGACAACGGGTTGTAATGGTTTTTTGTCATTGAGTATTTCTGCAAGCTGTGCACTAGTCATTTGCGCCTTTTGCTCTTGCACGGAAGCTTCTAGATCAAAATCACTACCTTGCCATACACGATATTCAGAATTGTATTTCCGGTATGTGATAATAGATTTCTCCTGTAGCGAATCCAGTGTGAGATTGATAGCTTCCTCATTACCATTTCCACAAAGAGCGATAATTTCTTTTGATGCTTTTAATCCGCCTTGAGCACCGATAATATTAAGTAGTCCAATAGTTTTGAGTAGTTGGATTTCTTCAATAGGTGCATCCCCTAAACGTTCCAACGCCATCACGACTTCTGCCCAACGGCGATGAGTTGCATGATCAGTGGTTAATCCTGGTTGATTTAAAATGAAATACTGATAAATTTCCCAAGGCATTATCCAGGGCAATTCTTCATCTGTGATTTCAAGATGATTTAGCGTTTCAAGAAAACCGTATGGCTCTTTACTGCCTAAATAGGTAAATAAAGTACGTTCATTTTGTGCTACTTTTTGGCATAACGTAGGCAACAATAATAAAGTTAAAGGATGCAAGGGATAGCAACTCTCAAATAATTTATGAGCAGTAGAAACTTCCATTCCTGAAGGTAAGGCATTGACCAAAGAGAGTGATTTCACTATGTGGTCACATTGAGTAGATTTTCGTACGATAACATCGTTATCAAAATTTGAAATCAACGATGCCGAAAGAATTTGTAGAGTTTGTTCAGTGGATTCAAGAAATGGTACATTTTCAAAACGACCCTGTACTTTTTTCCACTCATTTTTAAGCTTCTCACCAAACCTCTGGAAATATTGTTCGAAAGCTTGATGTAATAGAACTACAAAATGCAGTGGAATTAAATTGGGCTTAAAAGCAGACTCCGCAATTGCTTGTAATAAAAACACATCATTAGCATCGCGATTCTTCGCTTCGAATTCGAGAAACTTGCCTAACTCATCAATTATGATAAGGATGCCAACTCCCTGCGCTCGATGAACAGCTTTCTGAAGCTCTGAAATTAGTTCAGTAACTTCTGAAGTGGTAACGAAATCAGACTCTGACACAGCCTGAAGCTGCTTAAGAATTTCGGGCAAAGGCTCTTGCTTTTTACCAAAAAAAACTTGGGCACTTGTAAGCATAGCTTTCGTAAGTCTTTTACTAAGTGCTTCTGGACTGCCCGTTAAATTGATACAGCAATAACCATCAGTTCCGGTGAGTTCTTGTGCAATCTTTTTGGCTAGGCTCTCATCTGCACGTTTTAATACATTCATTGCATGTTGCCATGTTGCAGATCCTGGGTTACCTAATAATTGGCTAAGAAATAAGCCAAATGCTGATTTCCCTGATCCATAAGGCCCTACTAGTGCCCATGCACGGGGCGCTTCTTTAGTATTAAATGTATCGACGACACGACTCAGCGTTTGAACCGCACGATGTGTTGGAATATAAGTACATACACTTGAATCCTCTTCAGAATCTCGTTCCAAATTAATCGATCGGGTGTAATGTGTGTTAACCTTCAAAAGATTTCTCAGTCTCATGCTCTTATCTCCACCAATCGTGACTCGTTAGATTCTTCGTAATATTTATCTAATACATCCAATGGTTCAATTTGCTTAAGTTTGTACAATTGATGAATACCGGCAGTTTCTCTAAGTTCAAAAACGCCAGGTAACCAAGCTATCATTTCTTCTAGTTTATTGATTAATCCTTCTTCATTTAACCTATAGACGGCTCCTGGAGCAGCATAAAAGCCATCACTGATCATCAATTTCTCGATAGGTAGGCTAGATAACCTAGAAAATTTAAAAACTTCGAGAACCGCATAGCTAAATGGTACGACTGGAAGATTCCAACGATTTTCAAGTTTAGATTCGTGATATTTTGAATTACCAATTTCATTAATCAACCCGAGAATAGCTAGCGGAGAGTCCAATCCTTCTTCAATTGGAGTTTTCTTAAAATCTATTGTTGGTTCGAACGTTCGTAGCATTAATGTGATATCACTTTTCAAAGTATTACTAGCAACTCGGCTACTTATATTCTCATGTACAAATACTTGCAAAGTTTCAAATAATTCTTTTTGCGTAAACTCAGGTTTGTGGAATAAATTAAAAAACCAGAAAAATGCTGTCGCATTCTCGGCGTTTGATGCAATTAACCAATGAAGAAGCCAAATGGTAGCGTCGTCCTCTAGATATGGATCAAGTCCATTTTTAATATCAAATAACCGTTCTCCTAGCAGGGTAGATGTTAACGTATGTTTATTAGCTTTTAGAATTTGGCACGCAATAAGCCAATAGCGAATCGCATGAACCATGTTTTTACCCACGCCCAGAACAACTGTTGCATCATCCTTTTCAAAAATTGAGGGGTCTTCGCACCATGCTTTGAAGCCTTTTGTTAACCAACCAAAACGAAGTGTAAAGGTCTCATGTCGACCAAAAGATACAGCAGAAGATTTATCAAATGGTTTCATTTTAAAGTATCCTTCATTTGATGTTCATCTTCATCAAAAGGTAAAGATCCTTGCGTGGTATTAGTCAAATAATTTTCCGCTGATAGAACGAACCAATCTTTAAGTGTAAGACCATTCTTCATTAATGTTGCATGCAGTGTCTTCTTCAATGCAGGATCAATCTCAATCACTACACGTCCGCTTCTTCCAATGCTCATCTATCCCTCTATATGATGTAACTTATGTAATATTACAAATTGTGTTCCAATTTCTGGATTTAGTAAAGATGCTCCTGATTTCGCAATTTTAATTATCGCATTCATTCATCATGCCCAGCAGCACGTTCTAAATCCGCATCAATCACCGTTTGCTAACTATTAACAACCCAATATAACAATAAGGTATCTTTTTTATCGGCGGCAAATATTGCGTAACTAATGATTCTTGACGCTGCAAACGCTAAATTCTCAGTCGCAAACTTGGCATATCGATCCACCATATTGCTTGATTTCCAGCCGCCCAGGTCTTTCAATTCATCATAGCTCGCTCCAGCCTGTCGATGCCATGCAACTCATGTATGGCGCAAATCATAAAAACAGAAATCTTC